>CALLII010000137.1 GCA_938009745.1 uncultured Flavobacteriales bacterium | reverse complement strand
AGAGATTTCGAAGTTTGCAGCAAGCAAAGGTTTGTTAGTGCTTTCGTTACAGAAAGAAACTCAGAAATTGGAAAGCATATTTAAAGAATTAACGCACTAAAAGAGCAAAATACGAATGGAATTTAAATTAGTATCCGATTTTAAACCTACTGGAGATCAGCCAACTGCTATAAAAGAGTTAGTGGAAGGGGTGAATGATGGTGCGACAAGTCAGGTATTGCTTGGTGTTACAGGATCGGGAAAAACATTTACTGTTGCTAATGTTATTCAAGAAACAGGAAGACCTACCTTGGTTTTATCTCATAATAAAACTTTGGCAGCTCAATTATTCGAGGAATTCACTAATTTTTTTCCAGAAAACAAAGTAGAGTATTTCGTCTCATATTACGATTATTATCAGCCAGAAGCCTATTTACCCACTACAGGAACTTATATAGAAAAAGATTTATCTATCAATGATGAGATAGAAAAATTAAGAATTAGAGCTGCTTCTTCACTGCTTTCTGGTAGAAAAGATGTGATAGTAGTTTCTTCAGTTTCTTGTATTTATGGTATCGGAAATCCTGCAAGTTTCAAGGACAGTATTCTTGTTATAAAGTCAGGAATGGTGGTGACTAGAAATACTTTTCTGGGTCAACTAGTAGATAATTTATACTCCAGAGCAGGATTAGATTTTGAGAGAGGAACTTTTAGGGTAAAAGGAGATACGGTAGATATCAATTTACCTTATGCCGATTTTTCTGTAAGAATTAGTTTTTGGGGAGATGAAATAGAAGGGATAGAAACCATTGAAAATGAAACTGCTCGTAGAATTGAAAAATTTGATGAATACAGTATTTATCCTGCAAATATATTTGTAACCTCAAAAGAAACAACTCAAGGAGCTATTCATGAGATTCAAGAAGACATGATGTCTAGGATTGATGCTTTTAAAGCAGGAGGCCAACATTTAGAAGCAAAACGTTTGGAAGAAAGAGTGACATTGGATTTAGAAATGATTCGTGAGCTTGGCTATTGCTCTGGTATTGAGAATTATTCAAGATATTTTGACGGGAGGGAACCAGGCTCAAGACCTTTCTGCTTGTTAGATTATTTTCCAGATAATATGTTGATGGTTATTGATGAAAGTCACGTGACTTTACCACAAATTAGAGCCATGTATGGTGGAGATAGAAGCAGAAAAATTAATCTAGTAGAACATGGGTTTAGATTGCCATCTGCTATGGATAATAGGCCACTTAGATTTGAGGAGTTTGAGCAAATTACTGATCAAACGATTTATGTTTCGGCTACTCCAGCTGATTATGAATTGGAAAGGGCAGAAGGAATTTATGTGGAACAACTTATTAGACCAACAGGATTATTAGATCCTAAAATTGAAGTTCGTCCAAGTAAAAATCAAATTGATGATTTACTGGAAGAAGTTCACAAAACAATTGCTACCAATGAAAGAGTGTTAGCCACTACTTTGACTAAAAGAATGGCTGAAGAACTTCAGAAATACCTAGAGAAAGTAGGAGTAAGGAGTAGATACATTCACTCGGATGTAGATACACTTGATAGAATTGAAATTATAAAAGATTTAAGAGCAGGTGTGTATGATGTTTTGGTAGGAGTAAACCTTTTGAGAGAGGGATTAGATTTACCAGAAGTATCACTAATAGTGATTTTAGATGCTGATAAAGAAGGGTTTTTAAGGTCGGAAAGAGCCTTGGTACAAACTGTAGGAAGAGCAGCAAGAAATGTGAACGGAAGAGTAATTATGTATGCGGATAAAATGACTAACTCCATGCAAAGAACTATAGACGAGACTGAAAGAAGAAGGGGAGTTCAAATGGAACACAATAAAAAGCACGGAATTACACCAACTGCAATTAAAAAGAATTCTGACAATACGCCTTATCAATTTGAAAATAATTTAGAAAAAGTACATACAATAGCAGCTGAAGAAGAAGTTTCTTATTTAACTCAAAATCAGGTAGAAACAAATATAAAAATGACTCAGAAAGCCATGGAAAAAGCAGCAAAAGAGTTTGATTTTGTTGAGGCTGCAAAACTAAGGGATCACTTAAAATTACTAAAAAAACAAGTAGTGAGTTAATTACCATTTAATTGTAAGCAACTAAATTATAAATTCTACGTATTTTTAAAGAACGAAAAATAACTATATGAGCATCAAAAATATATTTTACACACTTAGTTTACTATTAATTTGTCAATTAGGATTTGGTCAACAATCACAAACATACATTCCTCAAGTACCAGGAGTTAACGTTCCTTTTGCAGGAGAAAAATGTGCCTCTAGTTATTTACATGATGAAATGATGCGAACTGATCCTGCTTATAGAATAATGAGAGATCAAATATTTCAGCAGACTCAACAGTTTATTAATTCACAATCAAGTAGAGCTGGAAGCGGAAATAGAGCGCCAATTTATACAATTCCTATTGTATTTCACATTATGCACGAGGGTGAGGCTTTAGGAGATTCAACCAATATTCCTGATGCTCAAGTAATGTCTTGTATTGCAGCATTAAATAGAGATTTTAGACGAAATAATTTGGATGGTGGAATTGCCCAAGCTGGACCACTTGGTGTTGATGCAGAAATAGAATTTTGTTTAGCAAGGAGAGATCCTAGTGGAAACTATACTACTGGAATTACTCGTCATGATATGTCAGGAATTCAAGGATATCTTGATAGCGGAGTATATCACAATGCAGGTGCTTGGAGAGGTGATGCTTCTATGAAAGCTATGGTTCAATGGAATCCAGCTCAATATTTAAATGTTTGGGTTGTAAATAAAATTAATGGACTTTCTAATATCTACAGTGGTGGAGGAGGTGGAGTAATTGGTTACGCTACTTTCCCAGGTGGAAGTTCTTCAAGAGATGGAGTTGTAATTAGATTTAGTGCAACTGGAAATGATATTTCTGGAGTTAACGGTTTCAATCTTTGGTCAGCCACTAATGATGGTAGAGTATTAACCCATGAACTAGGGCATTACCTTAATTTATATCACACTTTTCATAATACCTCATCATGTGCTGTTAGTACTCCATGTGCTACATCTGGAGATTTATGTTGTGATACACCACCAACAACAGTTGGTACAGGGAATGCTTGTGCTTCCAAGCCTTGCCCAATGGATAATGTGGAAAACTACATGCAATACCAAAATGGAGCTTGTGCATCAGATTTTACTCCAGATCAGGTTATAAGAATGAGGGCAGTGTTAGCTCCTGGTGGAGCAAGACACTCGCTTATAAATAACCTAAATTGTTCTTCACCTCATAATATTAACCCTACACTTCAGGCAATTATTTATCCTAAGGATACAGTGTGTTCAAATACAATTCCAGGGTATGTAATCGTTTGTAATGGAGGAAATGATACACTAAGGTCTTTTACCGTTAACTATGATATTGATGGAACTGGAATAATACCTTATTTTTGGTCGGGTAAATTACCTGCTACCGAATGTGATACCATTTCATTGCCAGCAAGGTTAACTACAACAGGGCCACATACCTATAATGTAGCTATAGATTCTAACTTTATTAATGGAAACCTAATTGATGGACTGCCAGCAGATAACATGTCTTCTTCAGCTTTCTATTCTAATCCTGGATTTGCTGTTTTAATTAATATTACAACCGATTGTGGAGGTCAAGAATTTTCATGGGTATTAAGAGATACATCAGGAGCAATTAAATTAACTGGAAACGGATACTCTCAACAGGTACAAAACATTTTCGAAACTGCTTGTTTAGATTCTGGTTGTTACGAATTAGTATTTTATGATGCAGTTGGTGATGGATTACAACCAAAAATATTTTGTCCAACAGCAGGAAGCTGGGAAGTAACAGATGTTACTACGGGTCAAAGAATAACTAAATCAACAAATCCTAATTTTGGAGATTCAGTAACTTTCTCATTCTGTTTACCTTATAATACCGAATTAACTCCTGGATATACTGGTTGTGATACTGTTTATCCCGGGTATCCAGTATTCTTTAATGATACATCAAGGTCTTTTCCAGCAGCATTTAGCTGGAACTGGGATTTTGGAGATGGAACAAGCTCAAACTCAAGTAGTCCAATTAAAAAATATGCTTCTGTCGGTACTTATAATGTTAAGATGGTGGTAGAAAATGCAGCATTAAAAGATTCAATTACAAAAGGAGGATGTGTAGTTGTTATACCTACACCTCCAGGGTTTTGTGATACATTAGATAATTATGACTTGCCATTAGATTCAATGATATTTTATGAGTTATTAGGAACATGGGGTTATTATCCAGGTCACAATGGAGCTAACTTAGCTGGCTATGCTGAGCCATTTACTCTTACTGGTTCTAGCAATACAGTACAAAGAATGATTCTTCCAGTTGTTCAGGCTGACGCAGGAACACCTAATTCTACTTTTGTAATGAATATTTATAGTGATAATGCAGGTAGTCCAGGAGCAGTTTTAGCTTCTGACACCATACTTATCTCTAGTTTAGTTGCAGGAGTTAGTAACGAGATATATTTTACAACTCCACCATTTATTACGGGTGATTTTTGGGCAGGAATAGAGATAGAATATGGAAACGGAGATACTCTTGTAATTACAACTGCTAACAACCGAATTACTACACCAGTCAATACAACTTATGTTAAAACTGCTGGAATTTGGCAAAGTTCAAATACTGTAGCTTCCATTAATACTTCAACTGGTATTAGAGTAATATTTACCGATTTACCTGCAACCGGAACTATAAATGCTTCTAGAGAAAGAATTTGTCAAAATCAAACTACTACTTTCTCAGCAGGTGGTTTAACTAACTACGATTCTCTAACTTGGTACTTCCCTGGAGGTATACCAAACACTTCTAAAAATACTTCGCAAACAGTTTCCTATACCAATTCAGGTATCTACAAAGCAATATTATATTTGGAGGGTATTTGTAGTAATGATAGTATTATTAAATATATCACAGTTGATAGTGCAGGAGCAACCGTAAGTTACACTCCTAGCTCTACAGATATATGTGAACAAGATTCAATTCGTTTTGATGGAACATTAACTGGAACTGGAACTATTTCTTGGAGTTTCCCAGGAGGAATACCTAGTGTGTCTAGTCAAGAAGATGATACAGTATTCTTTACTGTGCCAGGAATATATAACCTTAAAATGAAAGTTGTAAATGGATGTGGTTCAGATAGTGTATCTCAAGTAATAACTGTTAGAGCATATCCTGTTACAGGTATATCACCAGGGGACACAACTCTTTGTGTGGGGTCAAGTTTGACAATGACCGGTAATGGAGGTTCAAGTTACACATGGAGTACAGGTGGTTCAACACCAAGTATAACGGTTTCGCCAACAGTTACAACCCAATACTGGGCAGTTGGAAGTAATCTTAATTGTGCTGGAGATACTGCTTACATAAATGTAACTAGTAATGCTATTCCAAATGTTATTGCTAATGCAACACCAGATACATTGTGTTTAGGGTCTCAAGTATACTTTAGTATGACTGGATCAAATGCAATTACTTATAATTGGGATTTTGGAGACATGACAACAACAACTACACCAAACCAAACTCATACATACGCCAATCCTGGACTTTATGTAGCAACATTAGTTGGTAAATTTGGATTGTGCGAAAATACATCAACTGTAAGTGTGTTAGTTAATTCTTGTGTAGGGGTAGATGAAGTAGAATTAGCTAATACCGTAGCTATGTATCCTAATCCAGCTGATGATTATTTAACAATTGAGTTTTTGTCACAAGCTAATGAACAATTACAATTAATTATTCTTAATAATGCAGGCCAGCAGGTTTATGTTGGTCAATTAAATAGTGCTAATCAAACTGAGAGAATTGATGTTTCTGGATTTGCAGAAGGGATTTACTTAGTCAGATTTAGTAACCAAAATCAAGTGTTTACTAAAAAATTAGTAATAGTAGATTAAACATATTAAAACTTAAGTTTAAAACTCCATTTGACTTTTCAAATGGAGTTTTTTTTGTAATATTATATATGGAAAAAGAACTAATACAGTTTTTAGAGTTTATTAATGAGTTTGTTCCTCTAACATTTGATGATGTAAAACACGTAATGCCTTCTATTAAGTTGATTGAATTTGATAGAAAGGAGGTTATACTTGATACAAATGAAAAATGTAGAGATGTTTATTTTGTTATCGAAGGTCTTTTCAGGATTTATAATATTAAAGATGGGAATGAAATAAACATGGCTTTTATGAGCGAAGGAGAATTCTTTACAGATTACGAAAGTCTTGTTTCTGGTGAGAATTGCAAATGCCGTATTGAGACTATTGAGAAAACTAGAATGCTACTATTACCTTATGAGAATTTATTAGAAGGTTACGATAAATCGCATATGCTCGAAAGGCTCGGGAGACTTATGGTGGAAAGAGCAATGATAAATATGATATCATTAAATAATTCAGCAGCTAATATAAAAGCAGAACAAAAATATGCTGAGTTTGAAGAAAATAATAAAGAGCTTGTGAATAGAATTCCCTTAAAACACTTAGCTAGTTTTATAGGTATTACTCCAGAATCATTAAGTAGATTAAGAAAATCTCGCATGGAAAACGTTTCTTAACAATTATCAAGAATAGTTAAGTTTTCATCCCTTACTTTTGTTGTATAATAAAACTAAGGTCATGAAAATATTATTTACAATCCTTCTAGGAATACTATCAATAGCAAGTTATTCTCAAGAATTAACTTCAGTAATTAGAGGTACAATAACAGATAAAGTATCGCAAGCTACTTTGGTTGGTGTAAACGTAGTATTGGTTGGGAGTGATCCAATGATTGGAACTACAACAGACATTAATGGAGATTATAGATTAGAAAACGTCCCTGTTGGAAGACAAGTATTAAAAGTAAGTTTTATCGGTTATGAAACAAGAGAGATTCCAAACCTACTTGTTCTTTCAGCCAAAGATCTTCAGATAAATATTCAACTAAACGAACAATACAATGAATTAGGCGAAGTAGTTATTTCTGGTGAAGCTGATAAGCGAGAATCTATTAATAAAATGAATACAGTAAGTTCAAGAACTATTTCTATTGAAGAAGCTACAAGGTTTTCAGGTTCACTTCAAGATCCAGCTCGTATGTCTCAAAACTATGCAGGAGTTAGTGGTTCATCAGACGATAGAAATGATATTATTATTAGAGGGAATTCGCCAACAGGAGTCTTGTGGAGATTAGAAGGAGTCGATATTCCTAGTCCTAATCACTTTTCTACAATTGGTACTACAGGAGGTCCAATAAGTATGTTGAACGTAAATAATTTAAAGAATTCTGAGTTCATGACAGGAGCTTGGGCATCAGAATATGGGAATGCCATGTCAGGTGTATTTGATTTGCAATTAAGAGACGGAAATAGTGACAGCTATGAGCATCTCTTTCAGGTAGGAGTTAATGGATTTGAATTAGGTTCTGAAGGGCCATTCAAAAAAGGAGGGAGAGCTTCTTATATGTTTAACTATCGTTATTCTACCCTTGGAGTTTTTCAGTTATTGGGTGTTGATTTAGGAACAGGAACTAGTATTCCTGAGTATCAGGATATGACAATGAAATTAAATTTCCCAACCAAAAAAGCGGGAACATTTTCAGTATTTGGAATAGGAGGGTTTAGTTCAATTGACTTTGAGATAGATACGAGTGCATCTAATTTATTTTCTGCAGAAAACGAAGAGTCAGTTTTTGGAAGTAGAACAGGGGTAATTGGGGCAACACACAAATATTTTTTTAATACTTCAATGTTTTCTAAGATATCGATTGTAGCTACAAGTACAACATCAGGAGGAAATGTAGACAGTACAGGATTTAACACCAACATCAGAACAAAGCTTGCTGATTTTGATAGAACTCTAAATAACTACACAGCTCACTTTAAGATAAATAAAAAAATTAACGTCCGTAATAGTTGGAATGCTGGATACATAGGAAAAATAAATGCCATTGATTTTACCGATAGTAATAAAAGAGGAAATCAATTTGTAGAAACTTTAAGGTTTGAGGGTAGCTCAGTATTGCATCAGGCTTATTTTTCTTTTCAACATTTCTTCTCCGAAAAATTTGTTGGTAATTTTGGAGTTCAGGCACAGTATTTTGGATTTACAAACTCTACAAGTTTAGAGCCTAGACTAGGTTTAAAATATGATTTAACTCCAAGAACTAAATTATCTTATGGTTTTGGTCTTCATAGCCAAACTCAGCCTATTTCAGTTTATTACGTAAAGGATTTAAACGATCCGCAAAATGAAACTCCAAACAGAAACCTTGATTTCTCGAGAAGTATGCATAATGTGATAGGATATGAACTAAATACAGGTCCAAATTCAAGACTTAAGCTAGAGGGATACTATCAATATATTTATAATGTACCAGTAGATACATTCAGCTCTTCCTTTTCTATGCTTAACGAAGGAGCAGATTTTGGATTACCAAATACAACTGGATTAGTAAATGAAGGAACAGGAAGGAATTTTGGTTTAGAAATTACTTTCGAAAAATTTCTATCTCAAGGATATTACTATTTAGTTACTGCTTCAATATTCGATTCTAAATACAAAGGGAGTGACGGAGTTTTAAGAAATACAGCCTTTAACAATCAATATGTGTTTAATGCACTTGGTGGAAAGGAGTTTAAACTTAAAAAGAATATCGTTTTAACTCTTGATGCAAGAGCAACTTATGCAGGAGGAAAGCCATTTACTCCAATCGATTTAGCTGCTTCTCAAGCCAATTTTACTGAGGTAAGAAAAAATGATGAAGCTTTTTCCGATAAGTATTTAGCCTACATGAGATTCGATTTTAAAATAGGAATGAGAATGAATATGAAAAACTTTACTCATGAGTTTATGTTTGATGTTCAGAATATTACTAATCGAGAGAATGTATTTATCCAGGGCTATCAAGTTTCATCAGGTCAAATAAGAACCAATTACCAAAGGAAGCTGTTTCCAGTGGCTTTGTATAAATTGTATTTTTAACAAACGTTAATTAGTAAATTAGGCTTTTATCATATAGTATTCATTGGATAATCTTATCTTTGATAAAATTATTTCCTTTGAAAAAGAACCTAATTAAAGCGCTTAAAATTATTATCCCAATGGGGATAGGAATTTATCTTACTTGGTATTTCTATTCTGGATTAACTCCTAAAGAAAAAGAAGCAATACCTGTAGCATTTGCTAATGCAAATTATTTTTGGGTTTTACTTGCTGTTGTTGTTGCTTGGTTGGGGCATTTTAGTAGAGCCTATAGGTGGAAATTCCTCATGGAGCCTCTTGGCTATAAACCTAAGCTTGCAAGCTTGTATCATGCCACAATGATTGGTTATGTATTAAACTTTACAATCCCTAGAAGTGGAGAAGTTGCGCGTCCTGGTTTTTTAGCAAAGAAAGAAAACCTTCCTTTTGATAAAGTTTTTGGAACAGTAGTAGCAGAAAGAATAATTGATGTAATAATGTTACTAGGGATTATGTTCATTACAGGATTAATGGTTGGTTCAGATGTAATTGATGATATCACAAAAAAGTTTGAAGTAAATGCAACTATCAGTAATGATTTTAATTCATCTAACTTAAAAGCAATAATTCTAGAAGATTCTACCACGGGATATAAAGTTTTAACTGACTTATCTAACGACTTAAGGAAAGATTATGTAATTACTGAAGTAAATGGTAAATCATTAGAAGATGAAAGTGGGCTGAATTATTTTGAAAAAAATAAAGGTGAGCAAATAAAGCTTAAAGGATGGTTACCAGTTAAATCTAACTTTTGGTTATATATTATTTTAATTGGAGGATTTTTGGTTGGAGCTATTCTGCTAATGATTAAGAAAATAAGACAGTTTTTAATTGCTAAATTAATGGGGATGTGGGATGGTGTAAAAACTATTTTCACCATGAAGAAGAGGATTCCTTTTATACTTCATACTTTATTTATTTGGGCGACATACATTTTATTAATGTGGTTTATGGCTCAAGGTGTTGAAGGAATGGAGGGAATTGGAATAAAAGCATTAATGGTTGGCTTTGTTGTTGGAGCAGTAGCAATTGCAATTACTCCAGGAGGTATAGGTTTATATCCAATTTTTATAACTGCGGCACTAGTTAATTATGATTTTGGTAAAGACTTAGCTTCAGGGTTTTCAATAATGGCTTGGGTAATTATGACTGTATTTTTAGTAATTGCAGGGATATATTCCTTGTATGCTATTGATATTAAATTTTCTAATGCTGAGGTAGAAGACCAATTGAATAAAGAAGAAAATTAGACAATGGCTAAAATCAAGAAATCATATTTTTGTCAAAACTGTGGGTCTCAATCTGCTCAATGGGTAGGTAAGTGTCCTTCGTGTAGCGAATGGAATACTTTTGTAGAAGAGGTCATTGCTAAAAACGACAAAAAACTTTTTTCTACAGGGCCAACTACAAAAAGAATTTCTAAACCTGTTGCAATAGCTGAGGTTTCTGATGAAAAGCATAACAGAATAATATTTGCCGATCCCGAGTTAAACAGAGTTTTGGGAGGAGGTTTAGTTCATGGTTCGCTCGTTTTATTTGGCGGAGAACCAGGAATTGGTAAATCAACATTAATGTTGCAAATGGCTCTTCAGCATTCCAAAGCTCGAGTTTTGTATGTTTCTGGTGAGGAAAGTATGAAGCAAGTTAAAATGAGAGCAGATAGAATAGGGAAAACTTCCCCAAACTGTTTCTTGTTAAATGAAACAAAGCTTCAACATATTTTTTCTCACATAGAGGAATTACAACCACATATTTTAATTGTAGATTCTATTCAAACTCTTCATTCGGAGTATTTGGATTCATCTCCAGGGAGTATTTCTCAAATAAGAGAATGTACAGGAGATTTAATGAAATTTGCCAAAGAAACACAGACTTCGGTATTTATTATTGGCCACATTACTAAAGATGGAAGTATTGCTGGACCAAAAGTATTGGAGCACATGGTAGATACTGTTCTTCAGTTCGAAGGAGATAGAAATCATATTTATAGATTGTTACGTACTACCAAAAATAGATTTGGTTCTACTAATGAATTAGGGATTTACGAAATGCAGGCTAGTGGTTTAGTACCCGTAGAAAATCCTACTGATGTTTTGCTTAATAATTCGGATGAACAATTAAGTGGTGTTGCAATTGCATCTACAATGGAAGGGATGCGTCCAATGTTAGTTGAGGTTCAGGCTCTTGTTAGTACTGCAGCTTACGGTAATCCCCAAAGAACAACAACAGGATTCGATACCAAAAGATTAAATATGCTTTTGGCAGTATTAGAAAAAAGATGTGGTTTTAAACTTGGAGCAAAAGATGTGTTCTTGAATATAACTGGTGGAATTAAAGTTAGCGATCCTGCAATAGATTTAGCAGTGGTTTGCGCAGTGTTATCCTCTAATGTTGATATGCCATCTGGAAAAGAAATAGTGCTTGCAGCTGAGGTTGGTTTGACTGGCGAAATACGTCCTGTCCCTCATATTGACCAAAGAATTATGGAAGCTCAAAAATTAGGGTTTGAGAAAATGGTGATTTCTAAATATAATAAAGGTGTGAAACAAAAAGACTTTGATATTGAACTGGTGCAAGTCGGTAAAATAGAAGAAGTATTTAAGCATTTATTTGGAGGAAATAATTAAAACCATTTATGAAAAATCCACAAAGAAATAAAGAAGTTACTCCGCTTAAAGCTGCCATAGAAAAGTTATTGCAGGTATACAAGATGAGTGATAAAATGGACGAAATAAGTCTGGTGAAAGAGTGGGAGGAATTGATGGGAGAAACAATTGCTAGAAAAACTAAAAAAGTACAGCTAAAAAAGAGAGTTTTGGTGATAGAAATAGAGTCTTCTGTTTTACGTCATGAGCTATCATTTGCTAAGGAAAAGCTGAAAGAATCACTAAATAGAAAATTAAAAAAGAGGGTAGTGGATGAGATTCTTTTTATTTAAGTGAAATTAAACCAAAATAATCACTTCAAATACCTATAAAATTGATAAAAAACTATATTTTTGTCAATCAAAAAAACACAACAATGGCAGATTTAGAAGATTTTGACGTACAGGACATAGCAGGGAGGATTCAAGATAAGTACGAAGAGAACAAAAATTATATTTTTATTGTATTAGGAATAATCGCAGTAGCAGTAGCAGGTTTCTGGTGGTACAACAGTAGCCAAGCTACTAAAAACCAAGAAGCAAACAACTTAGTTTGGAAGCAAGAGAATAATTTTTCTAACGAAAATTTTCAGGGAGCTATTGATGGAGATATAAATGCTCCAGGATACGCAACAATTGCAGACGAGTACAGTGGAACATCTGCTGGAGAAATAGCAACTTACAACATGGGGGTTAGTTATTTAAACTTAGGGCAATTTCAGAATGCTATTGCAACTCTAGAAGATGTAAGTTTTGATGATGTGGTGATTGGAGCAATTGCTAAAGGAGCTTTAGGAGATGCTTATTTAGAATTAGGAGAAATTGACAATGCGATTTCTAGCTATAATGCAGCAATTAATCACAATGACAATGATTTTACGGTACCAGTTTATTTAAAAAAACTAGCTATTGCTCATGAACAAGTAAAAGAAAACGAGAAAGCAATTGCAGCATATAAGAGAATTGTTGCTGATTATCCAGATTCTAAAGAAGCAAAGGATGTAGCTAAATACATTGCAATGCTAGAAGCTAAGTAATTATGGCTACTGCTAACACAAACTTATCCGAATACGATAAAGAATTAATCCCGAATGCATCTAGTATGTCTTTCGGGATTGTTGTTTCTGAGTGGAACGCGAATATTACCGATAATTTAATGCAAGGTGCTTACGATACTCTTATTGAGAATGGAGCAAAGCCCGAGAATATTATCGTGAAACGAGTTCCTGGAACTTACGAATTATCGCTAGCCTCACAGTTAATGTTCGAGAATACAAATGTAGATTCTGTTGTTGCAATAGGAAGCGTTATTCAGGGAGAAACAAAACATTTTGATTTTGTTTGCGAAGCAGTATCTCAAGGAATAAAAGATGTAAATCTAAAATACAACAAGCCGGCAATTTTTTGTGTGTTAACCGACAATACTCTTCAGCAAGCAATTGATAGAAGTGGAGGTTTGCATGGCAACAAAGGAGTAGAATGTGCTGTAGCAGCTATTAAAATGGTAGCATTTAAAAATGAGCTTAAAGGGTAGCCTCTTTATCTATTCATTTTTATACTTTATCCAATAATCTATTCGTTATTAGAATTAAATAATAACGAATGTTCAAGAAAATATGGTCTTTCATAACCACAGTTAAGGTTTTAATCTCAATAAATTTAATTTTAGCGATTCTGGGATTGTTTCAGAATTTTATAACTCAAGCTTATTGCGTGCCTTCTCTTTGGGCAGCTATTGTTATTGGTATAAGCTTATTGTTAGTCATTGTTTCTCCTTTAAAAGCTATTAAAGACACTAAATCACCTTTCATAGGATTTGTAGCTGGTGTTTCAGTTTTCTCTTTTTTCTATTGCATTTTATTTTTAGAAGAGTTAAGCATTTTGGCCTTCCCATTTATCCTTTTGGGAATCGGCATAATCATGTTAATTCCTCATTTCTTTGCTTTTCAGTTAATTCGTTATTTTTTATTTAAGAATACAAATAGGAAAATAAAGCTGTTTTTTGCTTTAGGATTTTCAGCATGTATTCTCGTAAGTATTACTGCTGGAGTTTATTATAACATAGCATCAAAACAAATTAATGAATTTGTAGAGTCGGATTATGAAGTGTTAGAAAAGAACTACATGACCGAGAAAATTCTTGGGATGCACTTTATTTATCATACCAAAATTTGTGTTTATGATGGTTGGCGACCACCTAGGCATGAACCTCTTTTAGTTTTAGGAATGTGGCTTAATGGAAGAAAAGATCCATTATATGTGCCATTAAAAAAGAGACTAGAGTTGTACAAAGAATTCTTCCCTGAGAATCAATATAGATTTGATTGTAGTTGCGCAGTTAATGGCTCAAATGGTTATCATAAAGATGATTTGTGGGAGTAAATTGATTTATTTACATTAATGTCAAATCGCAGATTTTGCGGAGCTTGCAAATACAGACCAACTTTTGGTTAAGCAATTACTAGCTATGTTTTATACACAGTGTAAGCTTACGTTTTTATTTACCATACTTTCCACCATTTTTTCTTTAATTCAGCTCCTTCATCTTTGGTATAAGTTGCAGGTTTAATGTCTTTTTCCTTCCTTAAATCAACATAGTTCAATTGTTGGAATTCGCCTGAGCTTTCTTTCAAAATTATCTCTTTATTATTAATCCAATCTAGAACTTTATCTATTTCAAATAATATTTCTGGATAAAATCCACTTACAATACTTTCTCTTTGCTGTTGATTAAGTTCTCCATAGCTTTCAACTCCATAACTGTTATAAGGACAATCTAAAGGAAGACCATAGCCGAAAGCTAGATTTTCTATGAACTCATAGCCTTTGCAGTATAACTCATAGAAATTAATTATGGATAAATGAAAATTACCTTTTTTTAATTTCACATTGTTCAATTCTGTGACTAGTTTCCATTCTAGAAAATCAATTTTATCTATTTGTTTTTCAATAAGTTTTCTAAGTTCATAATATGCTCCGTTAGCTTTGTAGTTTAGCGAAATAAAGTCTAAATGTGAATTTCCATCAATTATTTTCTCAAGTTCCTTTGATTCATAAACCCATTTTTCAAAATCTAAAACACACTGCTTTTCTAGAAGTAAATTATAGAATTTTATTTTAATATTTTCGGGTAATGTTTCCATTCAGTTTTTAATGCACGCTAACAATGAAGTTAATAAGATTATATAGCAATTCCTAAACAACAAATTTTTCTCACAAAAAAAAGGGACTCACTTTCGTGAATCCCTTTTTCGTAAAATTTGTTTTGTCTTATTTAGATAAGTTGAAAGATAATCCAACTGAAGCAATTCCAGAAGCAAAAAGAAATTTGTGATTAGCTAATCCTCCGTCAGCATCAATAGCAATATCATCAGTTCTCATGTAACCAGCTTTTCCTCCTAAATCAAGAAAAACAGGACCTAAATGAAATCTCGTTCCAAATGATGCATTACCAGCAAAACCACTCATTCCATTATCAGTTACTGTTGAAGATCTCAACATATCATCAGAAGAGAATAAGTTAACATTACTTTCTGTCATTAAAATTCCTCCTCCTAATCCGAAGTAGTAGCTCCATGCCAATTTTCCGTTTTTAGAAACCCAAAAGTCATCATTAACTTCTAAGTTTAAATTAATGTAGTTTAATTTTGTGTATCCATATTGTAAGAAATCTGCATCAGTTCTGATTACATCTAATTGCTCGAAATAAGTTCCAGCATAATCACCAGCATCAATAGTACCACCAATTTTCACTAATCTGTTATCAACATTTTGGTATGAAAAGTTATCATATCCTACAGATATTGAAATTTGTTCAGTGATGAAAAATCCTAATTTAGCATTAAATTTAGAGAAGTCTAAGCTTTCGAATCCATCGTTAGCGTCAAAGTGAGTTAATGCGAAGTCATAACCAGTTCCAGCCATTCTTAAAGTAGATAGGTCATATGCAGTTCTGTTCACTCCGTAAGAAGCATATATTCTTCCTTTGTTAGTTCTCTCTTTGAAATCTTGAGCACTTGCAGTTGCAAAGCTAAAAGCTAATGCTATAAGTATAATTCTGTTTCTCATTTTCTTTTTATTAAATAGTTTGTCCTGCAAAAGTATGCTTTTACATTGAAGTTAAAAAATTATTTAACAGTTTTTTAAGTTACTCAACTTATTATTTATGGGCAATTTTGTATTGATAACCAATTGTAAAGTTTCCTTGAAAATATGAAATATTCTGCGAGGCTTTGTCATTTTCTAATCCATTGGTTGCTACATTTGGCATGTACACCCAACCAACTTTTACTGTTGGATGAATATAAAATCGTTTGAAAAAAAATAACTTAACACCCACATTTCCAGAAATTCCTGCACCTGCAAGGTGAAAAGCATCATTTCCAAGAGTTCCAAACAAGGTTGCGTTAGTTTTTGGAACTGCAGCTGATAAACCTACACCAGCAATTAAATCTGCAGCAAATTTTCGGTTACTTGTTTCAAAAAATAAACTGTTATAGTCTAATTCTAAACCTACTAAATTCAATCCGTCTGTATGTTCATATCTAATAAATTCATCCGTAATGTTGGTTATTCGGGTTGGGTCATAAACTTTAGCATATTTCTCACTGGCTGAAGAATCAATATAACCTTCGACTGATGCGTTTTGAGGATTGTCGAATACATATTTCATGTGATCTACGTTAAATGTCAATGAAATTTTATTAGTTAAGTAATATCCAATTCTTAAGTTATATTGAGGTATTGTAAGCAAAGATGGATTAAAATAAACTGCAGGATCAAATTTTGTTTGTCGGTCATGTGCAGTAGCATTATTTACAGTGAAATCATATCCATCTCCCCAAAATCTTATTGTGCTTGGCGAATAACTGGACCTATTATATCCCCAAGATCCAAAAATCCTTCCTTTTCTCAACACATAATAATCAGTATGGTTTTTTCTGTATTCTATGGCTTCTTCAGTTTTAGCAATAGAATCTACTTGAGCCTGAGTTAATATTCCTACAGGTGCAATAATGGTATCGCTAGCATTTTTAATAGTATCAGTTATTTGTGCTTGCATATTTACACTCATAAAAATGGAGAGTAAAATTAAAATATAACTATGTTTCATTATGGTGTATTCATTTTAACAACCTGTGTAGGTTTTATGTTATTATTTCTCCAATTAATTTGTTCAATCACATTTGCAGTTAATAAATCAAAAGCAATGGCAGATGGAGTTCCATCTTGTGCAGCAATTGGTGTTCCTGCATCTCCTGCTTCTCTTATGCTTTGTATCAATGGAATTTCTCCCAGTAATTTTATATCAAGTTGTTCTGCTAAGTTTTTAACTCCGTCTTTTCCAAAAATGTAATATTTGTTATCTGGTAATTCAGCAGGAGTGAAGTATGACATGTTTTCTACCACACCCAATACTGGTACATTAATATTTGGCATTTTAAACATGTGAATTCCTTTCTTAACATCTGCAAGAGCAATATCTTGAGGTGTACTAACAATTACAGCTCCAGTAATAGGTACTAATTGTACTAATGTTAAGTGAACATCCCCAGTTCCTGGTGGTAAATCAATTACCATATAATCTAGTTCTCCCCAATAAGTATCGATAAACATTTGGCGAATAGCCTTACTTGCCATAGCTCCTCTCCAAACAATTGCTTGGTTCAAATCTGCAAAGAAACCGATAGACATTACTTTTACTCCATGAGTTTCAACTGGAGATATGTAGCTTTTCCCATCTACCTCTGTCATAGTTGGTTTGTCGTAAGCACAATCCATCATCAATGGCATGGATGGCCCATAGATATCGGCATCAATAAGTCCTACTTTGTATCCTTTTTTAGCTAAGCTAATTGCAAGGTTGGCGGTAACTGTAGATTTCCCTACACCTCCTTTTCCCGAGGCAACAGCTATAATGTTTTTAACTCCAGGCAATATTTTTCTTAGGTTTGGATCTGTTTCTTCTGCTCCAATTCCCGAAATTTCTATAGTTGCTTCTATATCACTGCTGATGAACCTTTCAAGATTAAATTCGCAAGCTTGTTGCATACGTTTTTTTGAGTGCAATGCTGGGTTACTAATTCTTAATTTGAAAGAAATCTCCATTCCTTCAATTTGTATATCGGATACAAGTCCTAGAGTTACAATATCCTTTTTTAAATCTGGTTCAACCACATTTTTAAGAGCATCTAAAACTTGTTCTTGGGTAATATTCATTTTATAATTATTTATTCCTTTTGGGTAAAAAAATTTTACCTTTGAGAGTACAAAATTACTAAACCTCACGGTAAATTGTGATAAAAAAAAGATTTAAACCTTTAATATGTCAAATTCATCAAATAAAAGACCAATACGAGTAGGAATATCTATAGGAGATATAAACGGAATAGGACCAGAAGTTATACTAAAGACTTTTTCGGATAATAGACTTTTAGATTTTGTTACTCCTGTAATATATAGTTCTGCTTCATTACTTTCATCTCACAGAAAATCATTGGATTTACCTGCTTTGGCTCATACAAACCTTGAAGAAGGGATGGAAGCAAAGTCCAAAACTCTTTACATTAAAAAATGTTGGGACAAAGATCCAGAGCTTAACATTGGTAAAGAAACTCCAGAAGGAGGTGAGTATGCTATTAAATCATTGAGAGCAGCAACTGATGATTTGGCAGCATCTAAAATTGATGTATTGGTTACAGCTCCCATAAATAAGCATAATGTGCAAAGTAGTGAGTTTAAATTTCCTGGTCATACCGAGTTTTTAGCAAAATTATCTAATGTTGATAAAGCTCTAATGCTAATGGTTGCCGATAATTTACGAGTTGCTGTAGTTTCGGGACATATTCCATTGAAAGATGTGGCTAAAACACTAACTAAAGAAAAAATTGTTGAAGCAATTACTCAGTTAAACGAAAGTTTGATAAAAGATTTTGGAATCACAAGGCCTAAAATTGCTGTAATGGGATTAAATCCTCATGCTGGCGATAATGGAGTTATTGGTGACGAAGAAAAAGGAATTATTATTCCTGCTATTGCTGAGGCAAAAGGCAAAGGAATTTTGGCTTTTGGGCCATATTCTGCTGATGGATTTTTTGGAAGCTCAACTTACACTCATTATGATGGAATATTAGCCATGTATCATGACCAAGGTTTGGTTCCGTTTAAGAGTCTTTCGTTTGGAAACGGAGTGAATTATACTGCTGGTTTGCCAATTGTACGAACTTCTCCAGATCATGGAACTGGATTTGATATTGCCGGTAAAAATGAAGCTTCAGAATCTTCGTTTAGAAACGCCTTATACTTAGCAATAGATATTTATAGAAATAGAAATATGCACAAAGAAATTACTGCTGATCCATTACAAAGGCAGAAATAAGCACACTATTTAATGTTAACTATCGTTCTATAACCAAATTTTTAAAACACAATTACCATGAAAAATTTAGCCCTATTATTCCTATCAACTATAATATTAGCTTCTTGCGGAGGTAACGAAGCAGAGCTATCTGCCGAATTGGACAAAATAAAACAAGAAAATGCTGAGCTTAAACTAGAAACAGCTCAGTTAGATGAAAAGGAGGCTTTGCTTACGGAGTATTCTCAATTTATAATAGATATCCAAAATAACTTAAGCTCAATAAGAGACAAGGAGAATACAGTTTTGATGCCAAATAATGGCGAAGGAATTCAGCAGTCTGCTGAATCTATCAAAGCCGATTTACAGCAGTTAGGTGCTTTATTAGCAGATAATAAGAAGAAAATTGCTGGAATGAATTCTAAGTTAAAAAACTCAAATGGACAACTTGACCAACTTGAAGGAGTTATCAGAAGTTTAACCAAACAAGCCGAAGATAGAGAAGTTAAAATCCTTGGAATGAAAGGACAATTGGGCGATATGAATGTTGCATTTGATGAATTGATGGCCGCTTACGAAAACAACTTAGCTGTAATTGCAGATAAATCTGAAACTATTGAAGAGCAAGATATTGCTCTACATACTGCCTATTATGCTTTTGGTTCAAAAAAAGAACTTAAAGATAATAACGTAATTAGTGCTGAGGGAGGATTGGTAGGAATTGGTACTACTAAAAAATTAAAGTCTGATTTTGACAAAAAATATTTCACTGAAATCAACACTAAAGAAACTACAGAAATAACTCTGGGAGTTAAAAAAGCGGATGTAATTACTACACACCCAGCTGGTTCTTATGAGCTAGTAGGAGAAGGGAATGTAGAAAAAATCAAGATTCTAGATGCTGCTAAATTCTGGAGTGTGAGTAAGTATTTGGTTGTAGTAACTAAGTAGTTATTAATTTCTCGGAAATTAGACTTTAAAAACAAAGAGTTTTATTTTACAAAGAATCTAAGCTGATTCATGATTAGTATCTGGTAATCATGACTTAATTTGATTATATTTAGTGTTCAAAGAATTTTATTTCAGGTTCTTTAACAAAATACCTATCTTTTTTGAAACAAAAAATAGCCCATAGAAGTTTTGTTTTAATCCTTTTGGTTTGTTGTTTTTCATTAACAAACCTAAGAGGTGCTCACTTGGTTGGAGGAGAAATTACTTACAGATGTCTTGGAAATAATCAGTACGAAATTTCTATGACAGTTTATCGTGACTGTAGTGGAACGGGTGCAGCTTTTGATCCATTTGCTCCTGTTGGAATTTTTCATGGAAATACAGGGATATTATTTACAACTCTTAATATAGTTATGCCTGGTGTTACTTCAGTCCCATTAAATTCTGTTAGTAGTTGCCTTACGGTACCTCCAGGATTGTGTATAGAGAAAACAGTTTACATTGATACAGTTTTGCTCCCACCTTCACCAAATGGTTACGATTTAGTATATCAAAGATGTTGCAGAAATGGAACTATTACCAATTTAACAAACCCAGGTTCTGCAGGTTCGACTTATACAACTTACATTCCAGATTCTACAGTAGCTTGTAACAGCAGTCCTGTATTCACAAATTTTCCTCCAGTTGTTTTATGTATTAATGACCCATTAAATTTTGATCATTCAGCTACCGATTTAGATGGAGATTCATTGGTTTATGAATTTGTAACTCCTTACACTGGGGGTACTCAATTTAATCCAGCACCAGCCCCTTCAGCTCCACCTTTTGGAACAATTAATTGGGGAGCAGGATTCACAGCAATTAGTCCTTTAACCGCAAATCCTGGATTAGTAATAAATCCTCAAACTGGAATGATAACAGGAACTCCAACAGGAGTTGGTCAGTTTGTAGTTGGTATTACTGCAAAAGAATATCGAAATGGCGTTTTGATAAATGAAACAAGAAGAGACTTTCAATTTAATATTCTTAATTGTTTAAAATCTAGTGCAGCCATAATTGATCCAGGAGTAATTTGTAATAGTTTCACAGTTAACTTTGGGAATAATAGTGTGAATGCAACATCCTATTTTTGGAATTTTGGTGATTTAGCAACCCTAGCAGATACTTCAACTCTTGTTGCTCCGCAATACACTTATCCAGATACAGGAGTTTACACTGTGCTGTTAATTTCTGATCCTACTTCACAAGTCTGCTCTGATACTATGTATCAGCAAGTTCGAGTTTATCCTATTTTAAATCCATTTTTTAATGCTCCTGCAAATGAATGTTTCAGAGGTAATTCTTTCGATTTTACTGCTGCTGGGGCCTATTTTCCTATTACTCAAATAGATTGGGATTTTGGACCAACAGCTACTCCAGCCCTTTCAACTATGACTAATCCTACCGGAGTTTCTTTTAGCACAATTGGAGTAAAACCAGTTGAAATTCGATACCGTGATTTTGGTTGTGATACGACATTTATAGATTCCATTGAAGTGTTCATTTCACCTACAGCAAACTTCTTTATTTCACCCAATAATTGTATTGATTATAACATTCAGTTCAATGATTTAAGTACAAATGCAACAAGATATTCATGGGACTTTGGTGTTGCAGGATCTTCTTCTGATACTTCTAATGCTCAAAATCCAATTTTCAATTTTCCTGATTCAGGTACTTACACTGTTAGGTTAATTGTAAATACAGCAGGCTCTTGTTCCGATACAATGGTTCAAACTTTTAGAGTGTTGCCAAAGTTAAATCCTAATTTCACAAGACCTGTAGGTCAATGTTTTTTGGGAAATTCTTTTAACTTTTCAGCAGGAGGAAGTAACTATAATTCAACTAACATTTCGTGGGATTTAGGGGTAAATACAATTCCAAGGTTCTCAAATGTCAGAAACCCAAATAGTGTAACTTATTCTGCTCCAGGGTTTCAGGTTGTGTCATTAACTTATACTGATTTTGGATGTGTAAATACCTTTACCGATTCGGTTTTTGTATCGCTTACACCAGTGGCAGATTTTTCTTTAAGTAAAAAAGAATATTGCATTGGTGATAGTATTCCTGTGGCTTTTACAATCCTAGCACCTTCAGGATTAATTTACTTCTGGGATTTTGGAGATGGAAAAACTTCTGCTTTAGAAAATCCAACAAATGTATATCAGCAAGTAGGAACTTTTGATGTTTCATTAACAGTTTCAGATACTATTGGTTGTACCGATACAGAATTAAAACCTTCATTAGTATCTATTCGACCAAGCCCATTGGCTAATTTCTCTCCTTTGGATACTACGATTTCTTCTCTATTTCCTCACCTTACTTTTGTAAATAAATCTCAAAATGACTTTGTCTCGTTATTTAACACTGATAATGGAGATACTTATACTCCATTTACCACAGAGGATTATACTTATGGTAAAGACGGATATTTTTACCCAATGCTTGTAGTAGAAAATACTATTGGTTGTACCGATACAGCATTTGGTAGAGTTTATGTAGAACCAGAGTATTTGGTTTATGTTCCCAGTGCTTTTACACCAAATGATGATGGATTAAATGATGTGTTTAAGCCCATTTTAAATGAGGGAACTTCTTATGAGTTACTTATTTTTAATAGATGGGGAGAATTGCTATTTCAAACTACAGATATAAATGAAGGTTGGGATGGGCGTTACAAAAATGGCGAGCATTTTGCTCCAGAAGTTTATGTGTACCGAATTAGATATTCAAGCCCTAAAGATAAAGGAAAAATAATTCAAGGACATTTTACTTTGATTAGATAAGAGTGATTGAATAAAAGTATTATTCTACCACCACAACTTTAAAGCCATTTCCTCTATCGACAATAGTTACTTGTCGTGATAATTCTGCATTTTCGTATTTCAGCTTATAAGGTAAGACTACAGTAGTAATGCTATTTGATACATTGGTGTTAAAGCCAAAGCCTTTTTCAGCTGATAGTAATTTTCCAAGGTCAGCATTGTTGCCAAAGGTTTTTATTCCAATCATACTTGTAGAGTCATTTAAAGGCATGTTTTCCATAAGGTTAAGAGCAGAATCGTATTTTTCGTTTATTACATAACTGAAAAATTTATCTGCACATAATTTACCAGAGTCAGTAGATCCACAGTTTAAAAAAAACAGCAGGGTTAGAACAGAAATAAATAGATTGATTTTCATATTTGTTTTTTTAAAGTCTATGAGCCACAACACAAGTAACTTTTTCGGCTTTTACATTTCCATTCAAATCAAAAACTTCGAATAATATAACGTAGCGTCCAATTCTAGCTTTTAGGTTGTCGTTCGTTATTCCATCCCAAGTAAAACTTCCTTCTGTGGCAAGTAACTGGTTTTGAACTAAAGTTCTAATCAATCTTCCGTTTGCATCATAAATAGTAATGTTTCCTACAAATCCTGGTTCATTCATGGAATAGGAAATGGTTAACACATCTTCGAATCCATCATTGTCTGGAGAAAATAATTCTGGAGAAACTGACACAAATTTATCTGTTGTAACTGCTGGATTAAACTGAGAGTTTTTAATTCCTGGTGTTGCAAATCCAACTTCTTCAGCAGCCGAATGCCAATTATTCTCGTCTTGTGTTGTCTTATTAAAATCTAATCTTTCTAGCGAAACTCCATCATCATCTCTTAGCAAAGCGAAATGAAAGTCGCTTGAATAAGTGAATTTATCCGAAACCGTTCCATCTGGTAATAAAATATACACAGTTCCATCATCATTGGAATAGCTTGGCAAAGTTTCTAATTCAATAAATTTGTTTGGCGCATTGGTTGCGTATCTAGCTCGGGTAATGCTGTAATCTTTGGTAATCACCACATAATCTCTAGGTTTAAGCACGTAATCTTGAGTAATTGTTTTTAGATTATCAGGATTCCCATTGTCGTCTTGAGCCAAGCTCCATCCTTTTAGGTTGATATAAAAATCTGAGTTGTTATAGAGTTCTACAAAATCATCTTCGCTATCAATTGGATTGAATAATATTTCATTAAGGATAATTGCGTCATTTTTATTAGCGTGAGCAAGAACAACTTCTGCTTCGTTATTGGTTGTGTTTCCTTCACAATCCGATAAAGAGTCCATTGCTAATTTGTAAATCACACCAGTATCTAATAATGGACTAACAACTAGTTCTATTGCAGTATTAAAATCATTTAATGCAGAATAAGAAACAATAATTCTTCCATCAGAAATTGTTAGGTTCCTAATGAATTCTGCAGAGTCAATTGGTTCAGAGAATTTCAATTCTATTTGCGAGTTTGAAATAGCAAATGCTGAAATTAAATTTACATTTTTAGTGTCTGGTGTGGTATCGTAAACAGAGTTAACCTGAGTTGGAGTCCCACCATTGTTATTGTTGGAGCCTGTCCAGTTATTTGGATTAAAACAATTTGCTTTAGGGTTTATTTGCTCCAAAGTATAACCTCCATCATCTTTTATAGCATCATTATACATGGAAACAGAATACTCCACAACATCAATGGTATTTCCGTTATTATCTAATAAAGTAAGTGTTTCTCCTGTATTATTTAATCCTGGAAAAGAAGTCAATCCAATTTTATCCGAATAAAGAGAAAAATCGCCTGAGGTAGAAGATGCATACAAAATAACATACGAATCTGGACCTAGCGTATAAGTTGGTAGAGTGGAAGTAGACGAACCATCTGTAATTTGCCATCCATTTAATTCAAAGAAACTGGAAGATGTTGGGTTGTAAATTTCAATAAATTCACCATCTGGTAAACCAATAATAGGCGAAGGATCAGCAAATATTTCATTTATCACCACATCACGATATCCTGGAACAGAAGGAATGAAATAAACGAAGTTTTGGTTTGTTGTAGTAATCACATTACTAGCAATATCAGTTACATTACTTACAGTAAGCGAATTAATTATTCCTAAACCGAATGACGAAGAAAATGATAAATTAACTCTGCTAAAATCTAGTGGATTTTGAGTTACAGTTGTAGGATTTCCTATTCCATTGTTTACACTATAATTAGTTGTAGTTTGGCTTGTAGTTACATCTAATAGTTCCGAGAATATTAACTCTAGTTGAGTGGCAGAAATTACATTAACACTATCAAGAGTTGGCTTGGTATTATCCACTGCGGCAGTTCCTGAGACTATAAAATCATCAAAAAAGAATTTATCCGATCGGGTAGAAGTGAAGTTACACTCAACTCCAAAAAACAAACTTTGCGTATGCGAATTATCAGTTACCGTTCCCTCTGAAATGAAAGTGCTTGTAGAGGAGGTATCAGAAAAAACTTCCCACAATCCTGCTGAAGAACGAGTAACTCTTACAATTACATCTACAGTTGAATTCCCTACTGCTCCATCTCTTCCGTCAATAATTTTAGTAGAGCTTGTTCCTGTTTGGCTGAATAAAGAGACTTCGTCATCTGAGCCACCAATTTGTATGTAATACCCATTTAATGAACCAGATAAATTAGAGGTATTGGAAACCAAATAGATTTTAGCGAAGTTAGAAGAAGAAGTTCCAAAGGTCATTCTGGTTTTGAATTCCCATTGAGCAGAATTAATTGCTTGCGAACTGGTACTTAAATATTTTGTGCTCGAAACTGCTGGAGCATTTAATTGTAATTCTCCGCTTGTTACAGTAAAATCGGCAGTATTTCCATTCCAAGCTGGAGCTGCTGTAAAGTTTCCATCAGTAAAATCATCCGTAAATTGAGTGAACAAAACAGAGGCTTGTGATAAAAACAACAATAAGGTTAAATAATACCGCATAAATAAATTACATTCTGCTTTAAATATAATATTTTTGTACCACAAGGGAAAAGTAACTCTATTAAATAATTACTAAATCAGGAATAAATGAAAATAGCTGTAGTTGGTGCCACAGGAATGGTGGGAACACAAATTTTGAAAGTATTGGCAGAAAACTCATTTCCAATTACGGAATTGATGTTGGTAGCATCTGAGAAATCTGTGGGTAAAGAGTTGGCTTTTGGTGGGAGTAATCATGCTATTATTTCTATGGAAGACGCAATTTCAAGAGCTCCGCATATTGCTATATTTTCGGCAGGTGGTGAACGTTCTTTAGAGTTTGCTAACCGTTTTGTTGAAGCTGGAACTACCGTAATCGACAATTCTTCGGCTTTCCGAATGGATGCGGATAAGAAGTTAATTGTACCAGAAATTAATGCATCTGAACTAACAAAAGAAGATAAAATTATAGCAAACCCAAATTGCAGTACCATTCAAATGGTATTGGCTTTATCCGAAATTCATAAACAATACGGAATAAAGAGATTAGTGATTTCTACATATCAATCTATTACGGGAACTGGTGTAAAGGCAGTAAAGCAAATGGAAAATGAGCGAAATGAACTGAAAGGGGAAATGGCTTATCCTTACCCTATTGATAAAAACTGTTTGCCTCATGGAGGAGATTTTCAGGAAGACGGATATACTTCGGAGGAAATTAAATTAGTAAACGAAACACACAAGATTTTTAATGATGATTCTATTGGAATTACTGCAACAGTAGTTAGAGTTCCTGTTGTTGGAGGTCATTCAGAATCATTAAATGTAGAGACTAAAAAGCCTTTTGAAGTTTCGGATATTCGTAAAATAGTTGCCGATACACAAGGGGTAGTTTTACAAGATAATCCAGATATGAATGTGTATCCAATGCCAAAATACACAGAGGGAAGAAACGAAGTATTTGTTGGTAGAATCCGAAGAGATCATTCTTTAGAGAATGGATTAAACATGTGGGTGGTAGCCGATAATTTAAGAAAAGGAGCTGCAACTAATGCCGTGCAAATTGCTGAGTATTTGGTTGAGAAAGGGTTGGTTTAAGTTTTAAATAAAATCTCTATCACATCTCCAGCATTGTAATTCATATTCGTCACCTACCTTGTTAATATCTAATAAAATATCTGCATCACAATGAATACATGATGTCCAATTTGATTTTATCCAATCTTCAACTGGAATTTTACTATTTATTAGCCTACTAGCTCGGGGGTCAGAAATCAAATATACTTGTGTAGGTTTTTTTGACGCTCCGCCCTTGTCATTTCCAATATTATTGCAAAAACCTAACTTTTCCCATGAGGCTACTTTTGGTCTAACAGAATTATTATGTGTTTTATAAACATTTGATGCTAGATATGAAATTGTAAAAATCTCTCTATTAATTTTTTTTATGTCTTTTAAAGCTTTTTCACCATAGATTTCATTACATATTTTTTCTGAATATTTTAAAGAAGCTCTATCTAATACTCTTTTATCAAGTTTATTTACGTCTGAATCAATTAGAGTTTGTTCAGAAATGATTTCATCACAAAGTCTAATAATATTTCTAGGAGAATAACCACTTAAAGTTACAATAATATCATCTGCACTTGGAGAAAACTTATATTCAAATAAATCCTGAAAGCTTTTGACTTGTCCATTTGAGAATACAGATAATCTTTTACTTAACATTGAAATTAATGCTTTTCTTGACCAAATTAAGTTGTGCTGTGTAATTCTATCTGGTCTACCTCCTTTTAGGTAAAACGGGTAAATTTTATCCCATAAAAAATATTTAAAAGCATAGCCTTTAAGGGAATGAGTGTCTAAATCCTTTATTAACGGTTCAATTAATTTATAAGAAGCCAATTCATCATTACCTGTTTTTTCAGTCTCATCAATTTTATCTAGCAATACATAAATAGATCGAAAACCAAATTTATTCGCTAGAACAAAAAGTAGCTCTAATTGATACTTGTAGGATTCATTTAGTTTTTTTTCCTCTTGTTTTAAACTTGGTAAATCAATTTCAGGTAAGTCATAATTTTTTAAAAGAAAATTTACTACTGTATCTAAAAAGCCAATATTTTCATTCCAATATGTTTTAACTTTTTGTGGTATTGATTTTAAACTTGATAGTATTTCTTTCGCTTGTCCACCACTAAAATCACCTAAATAATTATGTGCTAAAATCGAAAGATTTCTTTTATCTTCTTTATTTAGGTTTTTAAGTGTATCAGGGTACTCACTTGACCAAAATATTAAGCTAAGTAGTGTATTTGTTATAATGTTCTTTAAATGATAAGGAAGGCTAACGTCATCAATGGTTTGATTAGCACCAAACTCAAAACGATCTACTGTAACTGATAATACTGGTTTATCTTTTGACCATTCTTCAATCATTTTTCTTTGTGCAGTTTTTCCACTTCCTCTTGGGGCTAGCACTACGGATGAAGAAGGGCTATTGTAATCGCCTTGAATAGCCTCAAAATAGGGCGGGGGAACAAAATATTCAGTAATTAATTGTTCTTTATCTGCATCTGTATATGCAAAAGGATTCTCTTTAAAACCTAGCTTATTAAATATACTCATGATTGTTTCTAATTATTAACTATCCCATATCGCTACAAGTTACCAAATTTCTCTCACAGTTTATTTATTGTTAGAATATAATATAGTTTATTATTTATTAGCCAGTTTCTTCTTTCTTTTCCTTTTCAAAACCTCATTAAACACAATGAGCACCCCAATCATAGCTCCACAGATATAAAAGGTAGGAGTCATTTGTTCTTTGGTTCCAAAGATGAAATAACCTAAAATTATAGCGTAAACAATCTCCAGATTTACAGCTAGGTTAACTGAGAAAGGACTTAGTTTTTTCATTACTTCTACACTAGCAATAAAAGGGAAGGCTGTACATCCAATTCCTAATAAAAGGATATACCAAATGTCCTCAGTAGATGGAGAAAACAAGTTTTCTGGCACATCAAAAAAGAGTAATAATCCTATTGAAACTAAAATAAAAGCAAAGATTAATTCCACAAAAGAAATAGTGAATGAATTGGATTTTTGAATCAGTTTCCCATTAAAAGTAGAGAATATTGCTGCTGTTAATGCTGCCAATGAACCCAAAACTATTCCCCAAATTGGATTCTCTGAGTTTTCGAATTCGGTTAATCCAATAATGCTGATTATGAGCATAATAAGTACGCCAATAATTACTTCGTTTGCATTTATTTTACGTTTGTAAACCAAAGGTTCTATAAGTGCAGTAAAGAAAGTTCCGGTAGAAAACGAAATCATGGTTATGGAAATATTAGCCACTTTTATTCCTCCAAAAAAGCACAACCAATGAATTCCTACGATTGCTCCAACTCCAGCAATTTTCCAAAATATACTTTTGTTTAGGATTAGTTTTTTACGGGCAATTACCAAGTAAACTAGCAAACTAAGGTTTACAACCAATAATCTCCACCAAACTAGCGAAACAGAATCATAAGTGATTAGTTCTCCTAAAATAGCAGTAAATCCCCATGCAAACACACAAATGTGGAGTAGAAGAAAGGCTTGATTTCTGGTCATTGTAAAATTTATTCTCCAAAAGTAAGGGATAAATCTTTACTAGTTAAAAAAATGAAATATATTTGACCTATGAACTTTCTATATCCACAATTTTTATGGGCGCTATTGGCAATTGCTATTCCAATAATTA
>CALLII010000136.1 GCA_938009745.1 uncultured Flavobacteriales bacterium | reverse complement strand
TGCTGTAGATGGTGCTCCATCAATGTTTACCCATTGCTTTCTTCCAAGCATGGTTACACTTAAAGCCTCACGGCTACCAGCATATGCAGGGTTAACTGCCAAAGGGTTGAACATATACATAGAATACTGAGCGTCTTGCTGAGCGCTAACTTCTTCAACTGAAAAGAAGGTAATTGACAACATACTAAGTGCAATTAACTTGATATTAAATACAGTTTTTTTCATAATGAGGTTAAATTATTTTGACAAATATATATGTAGTAAATGGTTTAAACAAGGATTGTTCTTTGTTTTTTAATTATACTATGATAATGCCTTTTCTAAATCATCTATTAAGTCCGATACATCTTCAATTCCAACACTTAATCTTATTAATGAATCTGCAATACCACTTTGTATTCTTATTTCTTTAGGAATAGATGCATGCGTCATACTTGCAGGGTGACCTATTAAAGATTCAACCCCTCCCAAAGATTCTGCTAGCGAAAACAGTTTAGTTTTTTTTAGTATTGAGTGAGCAGCCTTAATGGTATCTTCTTTTAATGAAAAAGAAATCATACCTCCAAAATTTCGCATTTGTTTTTTAGCAATTATATGATTCGGATGATTTACTAACCCTGGATAGTAAACTTTATCAATTTGATCATTAACTTGAAGAAATTCAACTATTTTACTAGCATTGTAACAATGTCTATCCATTCTTACATGCAAAGTCTTAACCCCCCTTAATGCTAAAAAACAATCTTGGGGTCCACTAATCGCACCACTACTATTTTGAATTCGATATAAATTTTTAGCTACCTCTGAATCATTTAACACCAAAGCTCCCATAATAATATCTGAATGCCCCCCTAAATACTTAGTAACTGAGTGCATAACGATATCTGCACCAAAATCTATGGGGTTTTGTAAATAAGGAGTTGCGAAAGTATTATCAACAGCTAATAAAATATCATCCCTCTTAATTGAGGCAATACCCTGAATATCAATTATACTCATCATTGGATTTGTTGGAGTTTCCACCCAAATGAGTTTAGTTTTGTCAGTTATAGCAACTTTTACGTTTTCAATTTGTGTCATATCCACAAACTTGAAAACAATCCCATATTTTTGGAATATTGTTGTAAAAATACGGTAAGAACCTCCGTACAAATCATTAGTAGATATAACTTCATCTCCAGGATTTAGCATTTTTATTACAGCATCAATTGCTGCTAGTCCACTTCCAAAGCACAATCCGTATTGAGCATTTTCAATAGCTGCTAAATTCTTTTCAAGAACGTGCCTTGTTGGGTTTTGAGTTCTAGAATACTCATATCCTTTATTAACACCTACCTCATCTTGAACGTAAGTAGAGGTTTGGTAAATTGGAGTCATTATTGCTCCAGTTGCTGAATCTGGCTCAATACCTGCGTGAAGTAATTTAGTCTCTATTTTCAATCGGTTAGTTTTTTGGCCTTAAAAGTTACTGATCTAAAAACTCCACTTGCAAACCCTTCCCTTGTCATTAATAAAGCATCATTTTTTAGCTTATATATTAAGGTAGTAGGAAATTCATCTTGAAGATGATTTAATCTTAAGTATAAATCATTAATAGAATCTTGAACAAATGTGTGCTGATCTTCTCCAATTGAATAGGTAAAGTAAAAAAGTCCATCAGTTTTAATTATGGACACGATATTAGGCTCACCTTTAACCCCTTTATTAATGTAATATTGACCTCCATTGTAAAGATTCTCATCTTTTTTCACCCAGTTCTCGCCATAGCTTACTTTTCTAAAAGCCATAGTGTTACTGTCAAGCCAGTTACCTTTCATCCAATCAAGAGAATACTCTTTTATGCTTAAATCATCTTTAGTGTTAACCTCAGAAGTATCATTTTTACATGAATAAGCCAATGCAAGTATAATTATGAATATTTGCTTTTTAGACATCTTTGATCAATTTTAATTTCTGACGAATAGTCTCAATCTCCAATTTACTTTTATCAATTTTCTTTTGTATGTCTGCTTTCATCTGCTCGGCACCTTTGGAGTTACCAAAGAATCCCATATTATTTTCATACTGACCAATTTCATTATTAAGATTAGTCAATTTTCTTTTTAGGTAATCTCTTTCCTTAGTAATAGTGTTAGAGTTTCCTTTCTTAACCATTCCATCCAACTTGTTTTTATAGTTGATTCTGGTTTTTTGTTTTCTATCTAATTTTAAAGAATCGTAATGTTTATCTAATGCTGATTTGTATTCACCATAAATGATATCCTTTTGTTTAAAAGGCACATTACCAATCTCTAGAAATTGAGTTGAAAATTCTTTTAATTTTTGGATTGCATCATTTGAATTGTCTGGCAACTTAAACTCTGTAATTGCTTTAATTACGGCTTGTTTTTTATCTACATTACCCGCTTCAATTGATTCTCTGTTCGCAAAGTATTCCTTTTTATTATTGAAATAAAAATCACATGCAGATCGAAATTGCTCCCATAATTTTTGTTCTCCTCTTCCAGTATGTCCAATTTCTTTCCACTGGCTTTGCAACTTCTTTAAATCCAAAGTGGTGTTTTTCCAATCGTCAGACATTTTCATCTCTTCGGCTTTGGCTACTATTTCTTTCTTGAGGTTTTGATTCTTGGAGTTATCTTTCTTTAAGTCTTTAAAATAGTCGTTCTTCTTACTAAAAAAAGCATCAAAATTTGACCTAAATTCCTCCCAAACTTCTTTGTTTTTTTCTTTAGATACTGGTCCAGTTTTTTTCCATTCTTCTTGCAAAGCCAAAGCTTTCTCGGTAGAAGAATTCCAACCTTTAATTGAGTCGGCTTCTATTGTTGCAAACTCTTTTGATCTTTCAATCAATTCTTGTTTTACTTCAAGATTCTTTTCTAATTTCTCGGCTTGAGCTGAATAAAAAGACCTTATTTTACTTCTCAATTCATTTACAGTCGCCCAAAATTCATTTTTTAATTCTTCCCATTTTTCTTGGAAAGTTGGGCCAATCTCATCCCAATCAGTTAAAAATTGATTCAAAGCACTTTGAGTTTTTTTGATTGATTTTTCTTCAAGCAAAGCTTTCAAATCAAATATAATTTTGTTCTTAAGAGAATAATTTCTTTTTAAATCATGCTCTTGAATCTCTTTGTATATATTAATGTTATAATTAAAAAAATCGTTCAGCTTACTATACTGTGATTGGATATCTTCAAATTTATCTTTAGGAACATTTCCAAGTTCTTTCCATCTTTCTTGGATTTGTTTCTTTTTGGCGAAAGCAGCTCCAATATTCTCTTCGTTTTCTACTAAATCCTTAAACTCAGCCAAAATTGCCTTTTTAGCAATTAAGTTCGCTTTTTCTTCCTCTTCTTTTTTCTTCTTAAAAGCCTTTCTTCTGTCTTTAAACTCAATGATTAGCTCTTCAATTTTGGTATCAATTTTTCGGTCTTCCAAAATCTTAGCAAGCTCTTCTTCGGTTTGCTCTTCTTCGGCAGGTTTTGCAACCAATTGCTCGTCCGATAATAAACTTCTGAAACTACGAATAGCATCATTTGCTCCCGTGTTAATTGCTCTTACATCTTCGTTCTGAAGAAGTTCGGTTAGTTTTTCTAGTATCTCAGCTCTCATAGTAGTAGAATTTAAAACGTTATTTGTTTTTAAATTTATTAATAGCGTTTTTAGTAAAATCAGAAAGCACAAGCTCGCCACTCATAGCCGCTCTTTCTTTTAATAATTCATCCCAGTTTTCTGTTCCTTTCCAGAAAATTTGTTTCAACATTCTCATTGCCATAGGGTTGGATTTTGACAATTTGGTTGCCAAAACTGCAATTCCTTTATCCATTTCTTCTAAGGAATCATACACTTCCGTGTATAATCCTTTTTGTTTTGCCCACTCGGCAGTTTGCCACTCGGTAGCATCTATTGCTAGTTGGCTCATTGCAGAGGTTCCTATTTTTCTTTCTACTGCTGGCCCAACAACAAATGGTCCAATTCCTACAGCTAATTCGCTCAGTTTTACCGAAGCAAGTTTTGTAGCAACACAATAGTCTACTGCACTTGCAACTCCTACTCCACCTCCAACTGCTTTTCCTTGCACTCTTCCGATTATCAATTTAGGACATTTTCTGCAAGCATTGATTACGTTAGCAAATCCGGAGAAAAATACTTTCCCCGTTTCAATATCGTTAATAGAAATTAACTCATCAAATGAAGCTCCTGCACAAAATGCTCTTTCGCCAGATGATTTTAGTACGATTACGGTTACCAAATCATCAGCTCCCATTTTAGTTATAGTCTCTGCAACTTCTGCTAATAATTTTCCAGGTAATGAATTACTCAAAGGATGATAAAACTCGATAGTTGCAATTCCATTTTCAATAGAAGTTTGCACTTTTCCTTGTTCTAATATATCTGCCATAGTTAATTTTCTTTTTTTGCTTTAAAAGTTCTTGTCCTTAATACAAACAAAAATATAATTAATTCCCTCATTAGACAAACTATTGCAAGAGGTTTCTTTTTGCTAGGAACCAAATAGTTCGGTAATTGGTTTTTCTTGAATCAAAAGTGTTCGAATCCCAAGTGAATTGGCAGATTCGATATGCTGAATGGAATCATCCACAAACAAACTTTCGTCAGCAATCAGGTTGTTTTCATTTAGAATAGATGAAAAAGAATCTGAATCTGGTTTTCTTTTACCAAATTGATGAGAATAATATGTCTTTTCGAAAATAGTATTAAAATCACTTTCTACTTTGGTTACAAACTCTTTATAATGAGTTTCATTGGTATTACTGAATAAAAATAATCGGTATTTTTCGGATAGTTCCTTTAATACTTTAATTCGCTTTTTTGGCAAATCTAATAACAAAGCGTTCCATGCAATTTTATACTCTTCGAAAGTAAAAGCTTTTCCAGAAATAGATTTTATCCCTTCGTAAAATTCGTACTCAGTAATTCGTCCAGTCTCAAAGTCATCTGATAAAGTAGATTGCTTGTGTTGTGAAAATATTTCGTCAAAATTATCAATACCAAGATTTTCAAAACCATTAACAGTTAGTTGATAATCAATATTTAATATTACACCACCCAAATCAAATATGATATTTTTAATTCCTTCTAATTTCTGCATATCTTAGTTTCTTTTTGGAATATGAATTGGCGTCCAGCCAAACAATTCATTATACTCGTATCTATTTCCTCCATAAAGAAAATAACTGATTTCGCTATCTACAAAATTAACTCGCAAATTTTCATTTCCATAAGAATCATAATAAATAAAATCCCCATTTAATTCTCCATCCGATAGAGATGCTTCATACATCAAATTTCCATTTGGATAAAATGCTTTAAGAGAATCAATCAATCCATTTTTAAAAACAATTTTTTTTTCTAATTGATTAGAATCATTAAACGTTTCGAAAATAGTTGGTAAACCTTTTTCGATAACATAATTGAATTCATTGAGCTTGTAATAGTCTCTATATCTCAATCGAAAGTTTACTTTTCTGTCAAATAATTGATTATTCACTCCATTAAATCTTCCTCCAGAAACTCTTCTGCGGTTGAAATAACCACATCCACAATCTCTGTAAATCACAATGTTTTCCCCTTTATATTTACACCTAAAGCCAGATGAATACCCATAATAATGATCCACTTGAAATCTATATTGAGGAAATTCGATTATTAGATTAGCTTGCAAATTACTATCTGCATGCCAATCGAGAGTATCAAAAATAGAAGCAAGAAATAATTCAGCCTCAATGGAATTATTTGATTGATAATTATACATAGCCGAATAATGAAACAATTTTGTATTCACTTCTTTAGAAACGACTTTATCTTTAATTTTGATAATTGTTAGATGATTTGAGTACTCCTTAGCACAAGAATCTACTATTGGATTTTCGTTTTGAGAAAAAAGAGGTGAAGAATTTAGCCCCAACAATAGTATTAAAAAGAAAATCTTGTTCATGTTTCGAATCTATTTCTACTAAAGAAACCATGATTATTTGAATATGAGTTTCAATTTAACTTTTGAATAACCAATTGTAACATCAAAAACCTGCACAATACTTTTATATAGAATTTATAATGTCTAATTTTGAACCATAGATTAAAATAAAAATCAACTTTTATGAGCAAATATGATGTAGTAGTAATAGGATCGGGTCCTGGTGGATATGTTGCAGCAATAAGATGTGCGCAACTAGGAATGAAAACTGCACTGATAGAAAAATACGATACATTAGGAGGAACTTGCCTAAACGTAGGATGTATTCCATCTAAAGCAATGTTGGATTCTTCGCATCATTATCATGAAGCTACTCACAACTTTACAAAACACGGAATTGATGTAGGCGGTACAATTACTCCAAACATCAAACAAATGGTGGCTCGTAAACAAGAAGTTGTGGATCAAACTACTGGTGGAATTGATTTCTTGATGAATAAAAACAAGATTGATGTTCTTCACGGAATGGGATCATTTGTGGACAAAAACACAATTAAAATAACTAAAGACAAAAAAGAAGAAACGATTCAAACTGACAAAGTTATTATCGCCACTGGAAGTAAGCCAAACTATTTCCCAGGAATGGAGCCAGACAAAAAGAGAATCATTACTTCTACAGAAGCATTGGTATTGAAAGAAATACCTAAAAAAATGATTGTTATTGGAGGTGGAGTAATTGGACTAGAACTTGGACAAGTTTATGCTAGACTTGGAACAGAAGTTCATGTTGTTGAATTTATGGATTCGATTATCTCTACAATGGATAAGAGTTTAGGAAAAGAATTGATGAGAGCTTTGAAAAAAGAAGGATTCAAATTCCATTTTAATCATAAAGTGAAAAACGTAACTAACAAAGGGAAATCTGTTGTTGTTACTGCCGACAATAAAAAAGGGGAAGAAGTTACATTTGATGGTGATTATTGTTTAGTATCTGTAGGAAGAAAAGCTTACACAGACCAATTAGGATTAGAAAACGTAGGAATTACAACAGATAAAGCTGGAAGAGTAGAGACTGACGAACATTTACAGACTAATGTAGCCGGAATTTATGCAATTGGTGATGTGGTAAAAGGAGCTATGTTAGCTCACAAAGCAAGTGAAGAAGGAGTATTAGTTGCTGAAATCATGGCTGGACAAAAACCTCACATCAATTACAACTTAATTCCTGGTGTGGTTTATACTTGGCCAGAAGTGGCTGCTGTAGGACAAACTGAAGAACAATTGAAAGAAGCTGGAGTAGAATACAAAGTAGGTCAATTCCCAATGAAAGCATTAGGAAGAGCAAGAGCTAGTATGGATATTCAAGGGTTCGTAAAAATATTGGCAGATAAAGAAACTGACGAAGTTTTAGGGGTTCATATGATTGGACCAAGATGTGCCGATTTAATTGCAGAAGCAGTTGTAGCAATGGAATACAGAGCAAGTGCTGAAGATTTGGCAAGATTCTCTCACGCTCATCCAACTTACGCAGAAGCAGTGAAAGAAGCAGCATTAGCAGCTACTGAAGACAGAGCTCTGCACGTTTAAAACATTAACATACAAAATATTAAAGTCGCGAATCATTTATTGATTTCGCGACTTTTTTTTATCTTGTTGTCAAATAAAAAAATCTATGAAAAATATATTACTGCTTATTTCTTGTCTTTTCATTTTTGGATGCGGAATTAAAAAAGAATTGGCTACTGCAAATGAATCTAACATTACTTTAACTGAAAAGGTAAAAGAATTGGAAAGTAAAAACCAAGAACTAGCTACTGAAAATCAAAAGCTTAGAGGAAGAGCTTCTAGCAACAGATCACAAATTGTAAATTTAAGAAATGAAAATAAGGAAGTTGAAAACTCCAATCAAGAATTACGAAAAATAATAATTGAATTAGGCGGAGAAATCCCTATGTTAGAAGATGATTATATTGAAGTATTTTCAAAACCATCACCACCTAGAGTTGAGCAAATATTCACAGTAGTTGAGCAAATGCCCGAATTCCCCGGTGGAATGGAAAAAATGATGGGATTTGTATCTAAAAATGTTAGATATCCACAACAAGCTAGAGATGCAAATGTGAGTGGCAAAGTATATGTTCAATTTGTTGTAAGAAAAGATGGTAGTATCACAGATATAAAAACAGTTAGAGGAATTGGAAGTGGGTGTGATGAAGAAGCTATGAGAGTGGTAAAATCTATGCCAATTTGGACTCCAGGAACTCAAAGAGGAAAGCCAGTTGATGTAAGAATGATACTTCCTGTTAATTTCAGTTTAAGATAAAACCTATGAAAAAAATAATTTTAATATTTGGAATTGCTTTAGTAGCGAGTTGTACCCTTTTTAAGAAAAAAGAACTAAACACAGAAACTCCTATACAAGATATTGTAGTTATTGAAACTGACGAAAGTGACGAAGAAGCAATTTATGTTGTAGTAGAAACTATGCCAGAATTCCCCGGAGGAATCGATTCAATGATGGCTTATTTAGGCAGAACAATTTCTTATCCAGAAAAAGCTAGAAAGAAAGGAATAGAAGGAAAAGTATATGTTCAGTTTATAGTACAAAAAGATGGAAGCCTATCTGATATAAAAGTAATTAAAGGAATTGGTGGTGGATGTGATGAAGAAGCTATAAGCGCAATAGAAAACATGCCTAATTGGACTCCTGGAAAACAAAGAGGTAAACCTGTTCCTGTAAGAATTGTTCAGCCAATTAATTTTAGATTAACAGAAACAAAGAAGAAATAAATTTAACTAAGCACAAACGAACTCCCTGGTAAAGCCTTTACCAATCCTTTGAATTCTAATTGCAATAAACTTACAGCAATTACACTTGTTGCGAGTTTTGTTTTACCGCTTAATTCATCCATTGTTACTGAATTATCTGGCGATAATAAGTCGTAAATTAACTTCTCGTCTTCAGGTAAATCTATAAACATGTGCTTTTGAATAGCTTTTGGTTTCTGAGAAATATTGAGTTCCCAATTCATTAAATACACAATATCTGCAATGGAATTGAGCAAATGTGCTTTGTTTATTTTTATTAAATAATTACACCCTTCTGAGTATTGATCGGTTACTCGGCCAGGCACAGCAAACACATCTCTGTTATAACTGTTGGCAATTTCGGCTGTGATTAATGAACCTCCTTTTTTGGCCGATTCTATAACTATGGTTACATCCGATAATCCTGCTATAATTCTATTTCGTTTGGGAAAATTTTCTCTATCGGGATTGGTTCCGCTCATGAACTCAGTTAACAAACCTCCTTTTGGGAGCATTTTTTTTGCCGTATCTCTATGAATTTCTGGGTATAACCTGTCCAGTCCATGAGCCAAAACTCCTATTGTAGGAATATCTAATTCCACACATTTTTTATGCGCACAAATATCTACTCCATAAGCCATTCCGCTTATTATTAACGGATTGTGAGGGACTAAATCCTCTAATAATTTTCCGCAAAAGTCTTTTCCTCTCGTAGTTACTTTTCGCGTACCTACAATTGCAATGGTTTTGTGGTTTTCAAAATCAATATTTCCCATTCCATATAACAC
>CALLII010000135.1 GCA_938009745.1 uncultured Flavobacteriales bacterium | reverse complement strand
GCTGTCTAATTTCTCTTCCAAGTTAGATTTTAATCTAGCTTTTACCGTTTCAATTCTTTCTCCTTCGTATTTTTCTACTTCGGTAAGTAACTCCCCTATTCGGTTTATGTTACCAGAAAACTCTGCATGTAAAGCGTCTCCTTCTCTCTTTCTAAACTCTTCGAAATTTACAACAGCTTCTTTAATCATTACCTCAACTGCTTTCCACTCGTCTTCGTCCAATTCTTCTCTCTCTTGAGCATAAACTTCTGGCATTCTCATAGCCATCTCTAGTAATTTTGCATCATCAGAGACTCCCAAAGAACCCGACAAAGATTTCAAATCATTGAAATAAGTGGTTACCGTTTCGTGATTTATTTTAGTAGAATTTGCTTTTGGTGGTAACTCCACATAAATAGAAAAATCTACTTTTCCTCTCACAATCAACTTAGACAACATTTTGTTCAAAGTCAGTTCGTTTTCTCTATAAAATCCAGGAATTCTGATATTTAAATCAAAATATTTACTATTAAGTGATTTTACTTCTACCGTTACTTTTTTGTCTTTGTATGTTCCGGTTGCTTTTCCGTAACCTGTCATTGATTGAATCATGGATGTTCTTTTTTGGTTTGTAAAGGTAGTTTTATTTTGGGAATTTCAAACTCGAAATAGTTGTCATTCCTGCGAAGGCAGGAATCTTATTCATCAGATTGATTCTCGTTAATAAATTCCTGCTTTCACAGAAATTACATAAAAAACTAAGCCACCTTCTTTCCTCTACTAGTCAAGTAAACTCCCACAAAAATAAGCAATGTACATAATAATTTTTGCCAAGTGATAGCGGCTGCATAATTACTCTCCGTGTTATAAAAACTAATCCCGAAACCGATTAGCATAGCAAAAACGGGTTGCAGATAAATATAACTACTCGAGATAGTTGGAGACAAAACTTTTACTGCAAATACATTGAACAAATAAGTGCAAAATGTTGTAAACAGAATAATAAAAACAATAGACCAAAGAACCACAGAAGGAAAGTCAAACCTAAAGTCTTGAATGCCTGAAATTCCAAAAGGCAGCACCATAAAAAAGGCAAAAGAAAACATGTAAGTTATTACAGTAATTGGCTTATATTTAGACAACAAAGGTTTTACCAAAACTAAGTAAAGAGAATAACTTGTAGCATTCGCCATGATTAATAAATTTCCTTCTATTGAAGAGCCTGTGTTTTTTCCTCCACTCATAGAAATTAATAAAATAGCGCCAACTAATCCCATGGAAATCCCGACAATTTTATTGGTAGTCAGTTTGGTTTTTAGAATAACAAGCGAGAGTAAAGTTACAATTACTGGCGAAGTCACCATAATTATTGCCGAATCGATTGGCGAAGTGATACTCAATCCTTGAAAGAATAAAAGCATATTGAGTGCCACTCCAAAGAATCCAACAAGTGCAATTCTTCCTAAATCTTTTCGGTCTACTTTTTCTCTGATGAAATACCTTAATGTCCAAAACAAAATAGTTGCTCCAGCTACTCGAAACAAAATAAAAGTATTGGGCTGAAGGTAATCTGGCATTACTTCTTTGGCAATAAAATGGCTACTCCCGTAAATTAAATTTACAGCCAACAAAGCCAAATGTGCGAGTAATTTTTTAGGCACTGATTATAGTTTTTAAAGATTCTACAACTTTTTTACTATTCCCGATAAATATTTCATTGTCAAGAATAAAAACCGGCCTCTTTAAGAATGTATATTCTTCCAAAATCATTGATTTTAGTTTTTCCTCTGATAATTCTTGTCCTTTATATTCCGATAATTTTCTTGCTCTTCTGTTCAATAAACTTTCATAACTATCTGTCAGTTTGCGCATTTCTTCCAATTGCTCTAGAGTAATTTTTTCTGTTTTTATGTCTTGTAATTTCCAATCATCCGAAAGGTTTAATTCTTTCAAAATTCGTTTACAAGTATCGCAAGTTGATAAGTAATAAGCTTTTTTCATTGTTTTTCAGTTGCTAGATTCTAGTTGATTAGTTACAGGTTTTTGTATTCTTGGGAGAAAAGTTACTCATTTTTTTTGTGGCGGAAAGTTATTTCACGAAGATTTACAAAGTTTATATTTTAAACTAAAGACTAATTACTCAGGACTGTCTACTGAAATATACTTCCACAATAAATCTTTAAGCTCCATAAGTCCTTGTTGAGCAACAGAAGAGATGAAAACTGTTTCTATTCCTTTAGGTAATTCTTTTCTTATCTCATCTTTCAATTCATCATCCAACATGTCCGATTTTGTAATGGCTAGAACTCTGTCCTTATCCAATAATTCTGAGTTGTAAGTTCCTACTTCATTCATCAAAATATCAAATTCCTTTTGAATATCCTTACTGTCTGCAGGCACCATAAAAAGTAACAATGCATTTCGCTCAATGTGACGTAAAAATCTATGCCCCAAACCTTTTCCTTCGTTTGCTCCTTCAATTATTCCAGGAATATCTGCCATTACAAATGATTTGTAATTTCTGTATTCTACAATTCCTAAGTTGGGAACTAGTGTTGTAAACTCGTAATTAGCAATTTTTGGTTTGGCTGCAGAAACAACAGAAAGCAAAGTAGATTTTCCTGCATTAGGAAATCCAACTAACCCAACATCTGCAAGAACTTTAAGTTCTAGTATTTTCCACTCTTCCTTTCCGGGTTCTCCTGGTTGCGCATACCTTGGCGATTGATTGGTAGAAGATTTGAAATGATCGTTTCCTCTTCCTCCTTTACCACCTTTTGTAAGCACTACTTCTTGTCCGTGTTCTGTAATCTCAAATAAAACTTTCTCCGTTTCGCCATCTTTTATCAAAGTTCCCAAAGGCACTTCCACAATTTTATCTTCTCCCTCGGCACCCGTTTGGTGTTTTCCTCTCCCCACATCTCCATGACCAGCAATTACGTGACGTGAAAATTTAAGATGAATTAAAGTCCACAACTGACTACTTCCTCTCAATATTACGTGACCTCCTCTTCCTCCATCACCTCCATCAGGACCACCTTTTGCAGTAATTTTATCTCGGTAAAAATGAGCACTTCCTGCACCTCCGTGACCAGAACGGCAACAGATTTTAACGTAATCTATGAAATTTGACTTTGACACTTGCTATTAGTTTTTTACAAAACTAATAGAATTACGAATGATTAATTACGAATTAGGAATTAATTACAGCAAAATAGGATATTTATGAATTATTAATGGTTTTTTGTATGCTTCCGATAATCTTTAATATTTCTTCGCAATCATTAAGCAGTTCATTTTTGGTTAATTCATTGATGTAGTCTGTATCGAATAATAATCTAATCCAGTACTTTGTTTCTCTAGCTTCTTTATAAGAAATCGTCAATTTAGCATAAAAGTCTTTTCTACTTTGACCTCCGATAGCTTCTTCAACATTTGCGCCAATAGAAGTTCCTGAACGTAATAACTGTTTGCTCAGCACATACTCCTTCTTTTTATCAACCAAATACTTAGAAGTCTTAACAATCTTAATAGCAAATTGATAACTTTTATCTTGAATTACATTATCTTTTTTCATTTTGTTCAATTGCTAATTCGTAATTCTCAATTCGTAATTATTTTTCCGCCTCAATACTTCCCCAAGTTGGACAAGTATCGCATTTCTTCTTTTTCTTAGAAACACAAGAAGATAATACAATGATTGTGATTGCTAAAAACAGGATTCTAATTGTTTGTGATTTTTTCATTTCTTTGTATTTACAACTTATCAAAGGAGACTTGGTTATAAGTTAAGCTATTCCTGTATTGATAAAAACTAAATTAAAGGTATTTTAGTGCCTTAAAGATAAGAGATTTGAATTTATTTGAACACATAGGCCGATTTATTTTGATGATTGGACTGGCTTTTAAGAAGCCTGAAAAATGGAAAGTGCTCAGGAAAAACATTGTTATAGAAATTAATACTATAGGAATTAGCTCCTTAAGTATTGTTGCTTTGCTTTCACTTTTTATGGGAGCAGTAATGGTAATTCAAACGGCTTCTAATATTGATTCGCCATTAATTCCTGCCTACACAGTTGGATTTGCAACTCGACAATCTATGATTTTGGAATTTTCT
>CALLII010000134.1 GCA_938009745.1 uncultured Flavobacteriales bacterium | reverse complement strand
ATGATGATAAATAGATTTCTTTTTATTTTACTTGTAAATTGAAAATTCATAGTTTTAATTTTCTACAATTATTTAATTTTTACTTCTGTTCTTCTATTCATTGCTCTTCCCTCTTCAGTATCGTTAGATGCTTTAGGGTTAGCAGATCCAAAACCTTCTGCAGTAATTCTTCCTGCATCAATCCCTTGTTGTACTAAGTATGTTTTTACAGCATTAGCTCTATCTTTAGATAACTGTAAGTTTGCCTCAGCATTTCCTGTGTTATCGGTATAACCATCAAACTCTAGCGACTTAGTAGTTGTTTTCATGAATGAAACTAAAACCTCAAGAGTCTCTTGACTTTTCCCCATATCTAAATTAGACGATCCAGTTGCAAAAACTAGGTGATCTAAATTTAATGTATGAGCTTCTGAATGATTAACATCATGAGTTGTTTCGTCTGCTAATTGAGTTAAACTTGATAATAAAGATTTTTTAGAAAAATTGTCTTCTGCAACTTCTTCTGTCACAACATTTGAAGTCATTTTCATTACTGGATCTGGAATAGAAGCTTCTCCATTCATAGACTTGATATAAGAAATAACTTCCCATCTCTCTTTCTTATTCAGTTGTGAAGCGTGAGCTCCCATTACTCCTTTTCCATATGTAATAGAGTAAAACATTTGTCCGTCAGCTCTTGTAAAAGCATTTGCTGGTGGATTTATGTATTCACTATTCGATACACTTCCGTCTCCTGCACCTTTCTCACCATGACAATGAGTACAGAATCTATTATACAATTGTTTTCCATGTTCTACATTAGATTCATACATTTTCATAGGATTTGCATCTGCGACAGACGCATCATAATCTCCATCATTGTATTCCAAACTAACAGCACCATGAGTAGTTTTCATAGCATTAGACGGTAGTCTATTATAGGGCATTGAGTATGCTGGTTCAGCATTTGCACCTTGAAATGGAATAGTTCCCATTGGTGGTAATTTTGCAGATTGAGTGTTCTTGATAGAATCATTTGATTTCCATGTTCTAACTTCTCCATAATCTACATAAGCTTCTTGTGCTGGAGAACGGTACATATCTGGCATGTATTCGTAACCAAAAGAGTTTTCATCTTTCATACAAGAAGAAAAAACTACGGTAAGTGCTAATCCTGCAGCTATTTTATGTAAGTAATTAATATTCATAATATTATTTTATCTAATTAGATAATGTATTAAACTGTTTTCTCGTCTAGTTCTACAAAGTCTGTTGACCTAACTAATGCTTGGATATCACTTGCAGAATGTTTTCCATTTTCTGAAGTTCTGATTTCCATTACAAATCTATCATCAGTTGTTCTTGGATCTGGGTTTGTAGCTGGCATACCTGGCAAAGTTTTATTTCTTAAAAAATAAGTAATTGCCATACCGTGAGCAGCACATAAAACTGTGAACTCAAAAGTAATTGGAATAAATGCTGGTAAATTTTCTAAGTATGAAAAACTTGGCTTTCCACCAATATTCATCATCCAATCATCAATCATGAAATATTTCATTCCTAATGTAGCAAGCATTAATCCAGTTAATCCATACAAAAAGGCAGCAATACCTAATCTTGTGTGTCTTACTCCGATAATATCATCAATACCGTGAATTGGCATTGGTGAAAATACTTCATTGACGTGAATCCCCTCCGATACAAGCTTTGTAGCTCCATCTTTCAGTTTGTCATCATCATCATACATTGCATATATTATTGTATCTGCCATGTTCTTAAATTATTTGTTCATTAAATCTTTTGCCTGAGACGCCCAATTGTCTCTTTCTGCTCTTCCTGGGAATGATTTCGTTAAAGAATCTAACAAGTTATATTCTTCCGTCTGCATTTTACTTACTTGACCGAAAGTAAATATTCCAATTGAGTTAAGCGTTTTTTCTAATACGGGTCCTACTCCACTTATTAACTTCAAGTCATCAGCTTGAGAAGCATCTGCACTACCCAATCTTTCTAATAAGATAGATTGATTTTGTTTCAACTCATCTTCAGATAACTCTACTGGTTTTTCTTCAATGATTTTATTAGAAACAACTTCTTCTACTTTTTCAGCTAATTCTTCATGTCCGTGATCATCATGACCGTGACCGTGAGATCCGTCTGCTCCATAATATCCTTCTCCTGCTCCAAATCCATCTTTGTAGTTTTCTCCAGAAGATTTCAGAATAGTTTTAACTTCACTAATAGCTAATACTGGGAAGTATCTAGCATATAATAAATACAATACAGTAAATATTCCTAGTGTTCCAATAAATACACCTATATCAACCCATGTTGGGTAAAACATAGACCATGTAGATGGTAAATGACCTCTATGAAGTGAGGTTACGATAATTACAAATCTCTCGAACCACATTCCTATGTTTACTACAATAGAAATGATAAACGTAAAAGTTAAACTTGTTCTTAATTTTTTGAACCACATTAACTGAGGAGAAATAACATTACAAGTCATCATAGATGCATAAGCCCACCAATAAGGTCCGGTTGCTCTATTCAAAAATGCGTAGGATTCATATTCTACACCAGAATACCAAGCCATAAATAACTCTGTTAAATATGCTACACCAACTATAGAACCAGTAACCATGATTACAATGTTCATGTATTCAATATGCTTTGTGTGAATGTATGCTTCCAACTTCATTACTTTTCTTACGATAAGCATTAAAGTTTGCACCATTGCAAATCCAGAGAATACTGCTCCAGCAACAAAGTAAGGAGGGAAAATAGTGGTATGCCATCCAGGAATTACTGAAGTAGCAAAATCAAACGATACAATAGAGTGTACAGAGAATACAAGTGGTGTTGCGATTCCTGCCAATACTAACGATACAATTTCAAATCTGTTCCAATGTTTTGCTCTTCCAGACCATCCAAAACTTAAGATTCCATAAATCTTTTTGGTTAAGGGTTTAGTCATTCTATCTCTAATAGTAGCAAAATCTGGAATTAACCCAATGTACCAAAATACTAACGATACAGAGAAATAAGTAGAAATTGCGAATACATCCCAAAGAAGTGGAGAGTTAAAGTTTACCCATAAAGATCCAAATTGATTTGGTAAAGGTAATACCCAGTAAGAAACCCATAATCTTCCCATGTGAATTCCTGGGAAAGTAGCTGCCATAATTACGGCAAAGATTGTCATTGCTTCTGCAGAACGGTTTACTGCCATTCTCCATTTCTGACGGAATAGTAATAGTACTGCAGAGATTAATGTTCCTGCGTGTCCAATTCCTA
>CALLII010000133.1 GCA_938009745.1 uncultured Flavobacteriales bacterium | reverse complement strand
TGTAATTAAATAAGTTGCAATTTCATTTTTCTCAATAAATTCAAGCTCTTCTTCTACCCTTTCCAGTATTTCTCCTTGTTTTATTTGAGCACTAATTTTAGAGGATAATATTTCTCCAACACCAGGGATTTTAGAGAGTTTTCCTTTACTGGTTTCAAATATACTTTCAAAACTACCGCAGTATGCAAGTAACTTTTTGGCATTAATATTCCCTACCCCATCTAATAGGGTAAGTGCCATTGCATATTTAAGTTCCGTTTTGCTCAAGGGGGAATGAATTGGTATAATTCATAAAATTAAAGAATTTCTGTACATTTAACTAAATAACATTTTCATGAGAGCATTTTTACTCTTTTTTTTCTTGGTTTTAGGCATTGTTGGTTTCACTCAACAAGAAGTTGGAGAATTAAGAGGAACTATCACAAATGCAAAAACTGGAGAAAGAGTTCCTTATACTGCCGTAGGTTTTTATGGGGGAGGAAGCTCAATTGGAGGCCCAGCAGATAGCTCGAATAGACCCATTGCCACAGTAATGACAGATGAAGAAGGGAACTATACTATAAATTCCCTTGAGCCAGGAGGGTATATTATTATAGTCAGCAATATCGCATTTATTCCTTTTGCTACCTCTGTTTCGATTAGTGCCAATAAAATTTATACTATTAATATCCAATTAACTCCCAAAGATATTAAATTAGATGAATTTATAGTCTCAGGTGGTAAATACGACCGAAATATTGAAGACGAAACTGTTTCTACAACTATTCTAGATAAAGAATTAATTCAAGAAAAAATCACTACAAACATTGTAGATGCGGTTACTCAAATCCCTGGAGTTCACACCCAGGAAGGGCAAGTAAGTATAAGAGGTGGCGCAGGATTTAGTTATGGTGCAGGGAGTAGAGTTTTGCTAATGGTTGATGGAATACCAATGCTATCCGGAGATGCTGGCGACATAAAATGGAACTATTTACCCGTAGAAAACGTGAATCAAATTGAGGTACTAAAAGGAGCTTCTTCCGTTCTTTATGGATCCTCTGCACTTAATGGAGTAATAAATATCCAAACCGAATATCCTACTATCGAACCTAAAACAAGTATTAATTTATTCTCAGGAATGTACGATTCTCCATTTAACTCGCGAGATTTAAAATGGTGGGATGGATACAGAGGAAATCAAGGATTAAGCTTTTATCATGCACGCCAAGTATCGGATAATTTTGATTTAGTGATTGGCGGAAACTTCTTTAACGACCAAAGTTTTAGAATGGAGGAATCCGAAGAAAGAGGAAGGTTAAACATAAACACCCGATTTTTATCTAAAAAAACTCCTGGGCTGTATTATGGTGTTAATGTAAACGGACAACTTACAAACGTAGATTTGTTTTTCGTTTGGAAACACAAGGATAGTGTTCTTACGCCATCTCCCGGAACACAAGGAGTTAGCAAAAACAACAGATACAACATTACTCCTTATGTAGAGTATTTTACGAAAAAAGGAGACAAACACTCACTAAAAACACAGCTTTTTAATACAACTAACAACAATCAATTACAACCAAATCAATCTTCGATTTCTAATTTATTTTACTCGGATTATAGGTTCAGAAAAAACGTGGATTCTACTTTCACTATTACTTCTGGAGCTACTTACATCAAAACTTACGTTAGGTCAGGATTATTTGGCAACCATGAATCTAGTAACATTGCGGTTTACTCTCAACTAGATAAAACCATTTTAAAAAAACTAAAACTCTCAGGAGGTTTTAGACTAGAATCTTTTGAAATGGATGGAGAAAGAGAAAAGCTTAGACCAATATTTAGGACTGGGTTTAATTACAAACTTGGTAAAGCCACCTTTCTTAGAGGTTCGTTTGGACAAGGATATCGATTTGCCTCTATTGCCGAAAGATATGCGAGTACAAACTTAGGCTCCTTGCGTGTATTCCCTAACCCAGAATTACAATCGGAAAGTGGAGTAAGCGGAGAATGGGGAATAAAACAAGGATTTAAAATAAAAGGTTGGAAGGGTTTTATTGATGTATCAAGATTTGTAAATGAGTACAACAATATGAATGAATATACATTTGGATTTTTTGATACCACAACTTTTCAGCAAAAGCAAAGTGGAACTATTGCTGAGTTTGGTGCGTCATCAAGAAATGTAGATAAGGCAATAATTAAAGGAATTGATGTAACGGTTGTGGCAAAGGGATACACAAAAAGACTAGAAATAACTCTGCTTGGCGGATACACATTTATGAACCCCAAACCAATTAATCCAGATTCTACGTATCTAAACACATTTTCTTCCCTTACTACAAATTACACCTACGATAGAAGTTTAGATTTAGCATCTGATACGGTTAGTGACAATTTAAAATATAGATTTAATCATTTACTAAAATTCGATATCCAGATAGATTATAGAAGACTATCTATAGGAGCAAGCTACCGTTACAATAGTTTTGTACACAATATAGATGAGTCATTTAATATTCTTGGAATATTTAGTGGAGGAACTTTTTTGGGAGAGTTAAACAGCTACAGAAGAACTCAAAGAATGGGGAATACTATTATTGACTTAAGAAGTTCTTTCCAATTAACTGAGGTTATAAGGATAACAGCAACAGTTAACAACTTGTTGAATTTAGAATACCAAACAAGACCTGGCTGGGTAATGCCACCAAGAAACTATAACCTTCGTGTTAATTTCACTTTTTAATCTGTTATATTTGCCCTTATGAGATTTTTTAAAATAACAATTTTCGTATGGTTTATTATGGTTATTGGACTAAACCAAGCCTTTAGCCAGAACTA
>CALLII010000132.1 GCA_938009745.1 uncultured Flavobacteriales bacterium | reverse complement strand
ATTGAAGCTTGGAGATTAAAAGGAATGAGTTATTATGAGCACGATCAGTTTGAAGAAGCAATTGTATGTTTCGATAGTATTTTAAGCATAGATTCTACTTTTGAAGTTGCACATTATGATATTGGAAGTAGCTTGCTTAAGCTATGCTATAACGATAATCCTAAACCAAAAAATGATTCATTAATAAATGAAGCTTTAGTTCAATTTAATAAAGCATTGGCCATAAATTCTAATTATGTAGATGCAATTTATAACCGAGCTGTTTGTTATGAGGCACAAGGACAAAGAACTCTGGCTGTTAATGAGTATAAGAGAATACTAACTTTGGAAGAAAACTATTCTAAAGCAATTGAAGCTTTGAATAATCCTATGAGATAATTCAAGTTTATTTAGATTCTAATTGTCTATTAATGAAATTCATTACTTTTCTGGAGTACTCTGCTCCGCCAATTTGATGAATGTAATTGTGGTCGGCACCTTTTACGAGCTCAAAATGTTTGTCGGTTGAAGCTAAATTATCATAAAGTGCTTTTCCATATTTAGGTAAGATATGAATGTCTTCATCACCATGAGCAATAAACATGGGTTGTTCTATTTGCTTAACTGAATTTATTGGGCGTACTTTATTTGGGTCAAAATAGGCAATTTCTCCTGCTCGTTCAAGAGCAATATCTGTAATAAATTTAAATCCTATTCCAAAAGTAAACCTCTTTTGATAGTCGAATACAATTTGGTCTAATTGACTGAATGTACATTCTATAACTCCAAATTCTAATCTTTTATCCAATTCCAAAGCTTGAATTGCAACAGCACCTCCAAGCGAACTTCCTAAAATTCCTACAGGAAGGTTTGGGTATTTTATTTTTAATTGAGTCACTATATTTTGAACGTCATATTTCTCGTAAAATCCATAAGTACAATATTCTCCTTCGCTTTTTCCATGAGCACGGAGGTCAAAAATAAAGCTGCCGATTTGTTCCTCTGCAAATTTTTTGGCTAAATCTATAAACTGTTCTTTGCAGCTTCCAATTCCGTGAATTAAAATAACTATTCCTCTGATAGAATCAGTTTTTGGAGTAACCAAATAGGAGTTTAATTGAACAGAATCAACTCCAAGAATAGTCATCCTTTCAAAAGAAACTAACTCATCATTATTTGGAATTTCTCCTGTAAGAGTGTGTTTAGAAATAATAGCATAAGGAGCAACATAATAAGTGACTATATAAACACCAATTCCACCTAAAATGGAAAGGAAAAATAATCTCTTGAGCCACTTCTTCATTCTTACTTTATAGTTTTACAAATCTTTTTGTGATTTGGCTTTCTTCAGAGTTTATTAATATAAAATAAGTTCCTTGAGTTAAAGAAGACACATTTAATTGATTTCCTTCAAGAGAAACAGGGAACATTCTTCCTGTTACATCAATAACTCTTATTTCGCTATTTGTATTGTTTAGGTTTGTTATAGTAATGAAATCATCAGAAGTTGGATTGGGATAGATAGAGATTTGTTCTACTTTATTTTCCTTAGCTATAGAGGCAGGATTAAAATATTCTAAATCTAAAAAAGGCTTGTTTGTAGAATCTCCTGTTGAGAAAAACAAGGTATTTCCATCAGTAGAATCTATCATAGATATTCGAAATTGAGTAACGCCAGATGTATTAAGTTGAGTTAATAAACTTGCCGGCACACTAATTCGTAGCCAAAAACCATCTTCGCTAACTGTCCCGTATACACAAGCAGTATCAAGTGCATCCGAAGGACTGTTATAATCTCCAAAATCTAAGGTTGTTGAGGTACCAAAGTTTCCTTGTTTAGATTCTAAAATAACTTTGTTAAATGAAGGAAGAGTACCTGTTTGATTGTCTCTATAAAGGAAAATGTTGGCTTTATGAATTGCAGTTCCAGCAGGAATTGAGCTCGTATTAAAACTTACTATTCCTTTGCTAATTCCGTTCCCAGTTGAGTTTCCAATTGTTACGTTACTTGAGCTTACACTTGAGTTTGATGTTACACCTCCATCATTATTCATTCCTTCTGAGGTTAAGCTTAAATCAACATCTCCTCTTAGATAATCCAAATAATATTTTTCAAAATGATAGTTGTAAAACATATCAAAACCTTCATTATCTAAATGAAAACAATCTCTGAATAATGTATAATCATTCATCCTTGTTCTTGGAGTAGGATAGTCCAATCTTCCTCCAGGGAATGTAACAGTTCCGGCAGCATAAGTTCCACTTGGAGCAACACCAAGAGCTGTTGGTTGACCATATAAAAACTGCATTAATCCTAGCCCACTGTTGTAAGTGACTTTAGAATCTGCATTTGCAATTTCTTCAAATTTATCAGAAGCTTTTGTCAATAAAGTATTCAATTCAATAAAATCAGGCTGACCCATTCCATTCCATCTATTATAAAAAGGATGAAAAGTTGGTGAGGCAAAAGTTTGAATAACTTCTCCAAAATTTGCAAAATCATACCCCGTCATATAAATAGAAATACCCGGTTTCATGGCCTGTATGTTTTTTATTATCGAATCTATACGTGCCATGGTTGCATCCAAAAGTGAGTCAGTTGTTAATGAATCCATTGAGTTATTCCAGCTATCGAGCATGTCGTTTCCGCCTATACTTAGGTTCACAATCTCAATATTGGGATTAGAATTCAATGCATTTTGAATTGCAACATTTCCTGCAGTGGTTAAGAAATCTCGAGTCTGTGCACCATTAATAGATAAATCAGAAGTGTTACTAAACATTCCAATATTAGTATATCCATGCCTATCAAGATTTTTTTCAAAAGAACCAAAACCCACAGGAAAGTTCGACCAACTGTCGCCAACCATTAGTATTTTATAGGTTAGTGTGTCACATATTGTTTGAGAAAAACCATTAATTGAAGACAAAATAACGGCAGTTAAAAGAAGCTTTTTCATATGAATAAAATATTATGATATAAAAATAGTCAAAAAAGAACATCATTTATGTATAGTTTTTTGATTTCGTTCGATAAACACTTTGTGACTCAAATTGTTTTGGTTAACTTCATTTAAATAGTGTGTTATGAAAAAAATTGGTTTAGGAATATTTATACTTGCTTTTGGATTTTTTATTAGCGCTATCACTTTTGGGAAATTTGAATTAAGCAAAGAGTCAGTCCAAAAAGCAATTCCCAAACAAGCTGATTTTATTACACAGACGGAAGTTTTTAAATTAAACGAATCTAAAACTTTTAGTAACCAGTTTTCTTTTGTAGATATTATTACTCCAATGGCTGATGAGGCAAATCAATTGATTCTGAATGAATCAGGGATTAAGCCAGAAGATGTAGTCAACATAATTTATCATTCTACCATTGATAATAAAGTACAGTTTAACCAAAATAGTATTGATCAGGTTTTTGATAAAGAAAACGAAGAAGAGGCTTTTAAAAACAAGCAGCTTACCGATAATTTAAGTTGGTTATTTGGAGAAGAAATTGCTTCTATTGATGATTTAGAAAATAAATTATCGAATAAGGTTTCAGAAATTAACCAAAGTATTTTAAGAAGTAAAGGATTTGATTTAGGTTATTTAACCGATACTAAATTTCAATTAACAAAGGCATCTACAGTTGGCTTCTTTGCTAATAATAAAGGGCTTATTTTATTTCTGACAATTATATTGGGTGCAATAGGAGCTTTAATTTATATTCTTCCCGAGCTTAAAAAATATCCAGGAATAAAAAATGATGGAGTTTATCATAGCTCAGCAACTAACCGAGGAATTATAGGAATCATTATCGGTACTTTTTTAATTCTTTTTTACATCCTCCTATATTGGTTTCCACAGTATTTAACCAATTGGGTGTTGATGGTTGATCCTATTAGTGAATCATTAAGTGGTAATCCAGCTTCACAGTGGTTTCTTTATGGATTTTTGTATTGTGTTGCCATGACAGTAATGGGGATAAGAATGATTATCAAGTACCGTCACAATAAATACCAAATTGTAAGGACTATTTCTGTTCTATTTTTCCAAATTGGTTTTGCATTTCTAATCCCAGAAATACTAGTAAGGTTGAATCAACCCTATTTTGACTTCAAAAACATGTGGCCTTTGGATTATGATTTCTTTTTTGATTGGAATATAAACAGCCTTATTGCAAGCGGAAATATGGGAATATTTATGCTAGTTTGGGGGATACTATTATTTGCTATTGGAGTGCCAGTTTTTGTTTATTTTTTCGGAAAAAGATGGTACTGTTCATGGGTGTGTGGGTGTGGAGGTCTTGCCGAAACTTTAGGTGATCCTTACCGTCAATTATCAGATAAATCCCTTAAAGCTTGGAAGCTTGAAAGATGGCTTATTCATGGAGTATTAGTTTTTGTTGTTGTAATGACCGGGCTTACCTTATATTCATTCTTCTCTGGAGCTTCTACTGTTTTAGGAATCAATACTTATACAGTTCAAAAAACATATGGGTTTTTAATAGGTTCAGTATTTTCGGGAGTAATAGGAACAGGTTTTTATCCATTATTAGGAAACCGATCTTGGTGTAGATTTGGATGTCCTTTGGCAGCTTATTTAGGATTAGTTCAAAAATTTAAATCTCGATTTAGAATTACTACTAATGGTGGTCAATGTATTTCTTGTGGTAACTGTTCTACCTATTGCGAAATGGGAATTGACGTAAGAGCTTATGCTCAAAAAGGACAAAACATTGTACGTTCGTCTTGTGTTGGTTGTGGAGTTTGTAGTGCAGTTTGCCCAAGAGGAGTTCTTAAATTAGAAAACGGACCAACAGATAACAGAGTAAGTGATTTGCCAATTATTTTAGGTAATGATGGTATTGCTAAGTTGAATGATAATTTGTTGTAGTAGTTTTCTAATTCCATTTAAGAAAAACCACTAACTTTGTACTTCAAAGAAAACAAAGAATGTCAAAAACAGTAGTAGTAGGATTATCAGGAGGAGTAGACTCCAGTGTTGCAGCACATTTGCTTAAGGAGCAAGGCTATAATGTAATTGCTTTGTTTATGAAGAACTGGCATGATGAAACTGTAGTAATCAATAACGAATGTCCATGGATAGATGATAGCAATGATGCATTAGCAATTGCAGAACAATTAGATATTCCTTTTCAAACATTAGATTTAAGTGCAGAATATAAAGAGCGAATAGTAGATTATATGTTTGCAGAGTATCAAGCTGGTAGAACACCAAACCCTGATGTACTTTGTAACCGTGAAATTAAATTTGATGTATTTCTTAATGCAGCTCTTAAACTAGGAGCAGACTATGTTGCTACAGGGCATTATTGCCGAAAAGGAACAGAGGAAATTGGAGGAACAGAAATTCATAAGTTAATAGGAGGGAAAGACGATAACAAAGATCAGAGTTATTTTTTGTGTCAATTAAATCAATTTCAATTATCAAAAGCACTTTTCCCTATAGGAGAATTACAAAAAAGTGAGGTAAGAGATATTGCCAGAGCTCAAAAGCTTGTTACAGCTGAAAAGAAAGATTCCCAAGGACTGTGTTTTGTAGGTAAAATAAAATTACCTGATTTTCTTCAGCAGAAACTTCAACCTAAAAAAGGAAGAATAATTGAAGTTCCAGAAGATTTTCCTGCTTATGCAGAATATCAAACTAAAACAGAAATAGAAGAGCTAGCTATCCCTTTTTCTTACCAAAAAACGGATGGAAAAGATAAGGGCGAACATCAAGGAGCGCATTATTTTACTACAGGACAAAGAAAAGGACTTGGAGTAGGAGGAACTGAATTCCCTTTGTTTGTAATTGCTACTGATGTAAAAGAAAATATAGTTTATGTAGGTCAAGGAACCGACCACCCTGGACTATACAGAAAAGCACTAAAAGTATCTCAAGATGAAATTCACTGGATACGCGAAGACTTAAAATTAAAAGCAGGAGAATCGCTAACTTGTGATGTTCGTATCAGATACAGACAGGATTTAGAAACTGCTACAGTTTTTCAAACTGAAACTGATTTATACATCCAATTCGAAAATCCACAAAGAGGAATTACCTCGGGGCAATTTGCTGCTTGGTATTTAAATGAAGAACTTTTAGGTTCCGGAGTAATCTCTTAAAAGAAAGTTTAAACCAAAAAAAAAGTCCTGAGGAAACTCAGGACTTTTTTTGGTTAAAGATGTTTCTATTGTTTTACAAATCTTGCTGTTCCAGTATACGAATCAGTTGAAATAGTTAATACATACATTCCTTTATTAAGGAAGTTAATATCAATAGTATTGCTAGTAATTTGGTTAGAAGAGTAAACGACTTTTCCTCTTAGGTCAGTTACAGTTAAGTTATTTATCACTTCATGATTATCAATAGTTAATTGATTGGTAGCAGGATTAGGATAAACAGAAATGTTTTTAGTTTCATTTTCCTTGATAGAAGTATGAACGTTAGGACTAAATCCAATAGTAAAAATAACCGAACCAGTTAAAGTTCCTGTTGCAGTTACATCATAAGACACTAATGGAAACTTAGCATTTGCTGCATCTGACCAATATTGGTGACTGTAAGCTGTATCAGTTTCAGTTCTAAGAAGTGTAAATACTCCACCTGTTAATACACCTTTTGCATAAATATCTGATGTGGTTCTTCTTTCCAAATCTTGTCTTATACTTGGAAAAATACCAAAAGCTGAGGTTAATGTACCAGAAGCATTAAAATCTGACTCTATGTAAGTAACACTAATAATCCTAATTGAATCTGCTAAAGGTTGACCAACAGAAGCACCTGAAACGGTTGTTGTTGTTCTAGCAGTGTCAAGAAAAGTTGTACCAAATGAACTTGGGAAAGTAATAGTAGTTTCAGAATCTTGTGAAGCAACACAGATAGTTCCGTTAGAAATTCCAAGCAATTCAATAGAAGCAGTATTAACTGATAAAAAAGCTGTATTGGTATCTTGCTTAAAACTATGAGTTTGATACATGAAGGTACTTGCTGCACATGGAATAATATTTGGGTCATAAAATATTGTGGTATCTCTATTGTTAGTCAAAAGACTTGAGAAATTCCAAATATTTCCTGTTCCAGTAGTTCCTATATTTATAGAAGGAGCTACATCCTCTGCCTGATATATTGTATCTCCTAAAATTGCAATATTAGCAGAGGTTATTGTTTGTGACAAAGAGCTAATTCCCATTGAAATGGCTCCTAAAAATAGTAATGTTTTTTTCATAGTTAAATTATTTTTACTCTCAAAAATAGTTGAATTTTTTAATCTATCTTACTTATTAAGAATATTGTAACGTTTTAATTAATACGAATGAGTTGAAATAAAGTTGGCAAATTTTAAAACTAGTTGTAACTTTTGGTACTAGATGATCGTCTTACTTTCATAACACCAACTATGAAGTTAAAAGAATACAACCAATGTGTTGATTTATATGCTGATAGGCTTTATCTTTTTGTTTTTAAAAACTTAAAGGATTCTGAGCGTGCGCAAGATATTGTACAAGATGTATTCGAAAAAGTATGGAAAAAAGTAGATGAACTTAGTTTTGATAAAATTAAATCTTACTTATTTACTGCTGCTTATCACACTATGTTGGATGTGATAAAAAAAGAAAAGAGAATATCCCATTTCGAAAACGAAAGAGAGTTTGAACAATCCCATGAAACTTCTTACACAGGATTAAATGAAATTCTTGAGGAAGCTTTAGGAACATTACCCGAAAAACAAAGGACTGTAGTTTTATTACGTGATTACGAAGGTTATTCATATGATGAGATTGCTGAAATAACCGGGTTAAAAGGTTCACAAGTAAAGGTTTATATATTTAGAGCTCGCAAAGCTCTTCAGCTATATTTAGGAAGTATAGAAAAAGTATTAGGATGATAACAAGAGAGAATTACGAAATATATTTTATTGATTACCTAGAAGGAATACTTTCTTCTGAGGAAGTCACTATGGTGAATAATTTCTTGTCGCTTAATCCTGATTTAAAAGAAGAGTTAGAACTAATTCAAGGTGATTCAATTCAATTAAAACCAGTAGAAGCTTCAGTTGATTTTACTTTTCTTAAAAAGCATACTAAAATAACCGAAGAGAATGAAGATGAGTTTTTTATTGGCTCAATTGAAAATGAATTAATTCCCGAGCAAGAAGCATTGTTAACTCAATACGTTAAGGATAACCCTAATAAAGTTGAAAAACAAAATAGATACGCCAAGACAATTCTTACTCAGCAGACTCTTATTTACCCTCACAAAGAAGATTTAAAACAATCAAGAAAAATTGGAGCTTACTACTGGGTTTCTGGAGCTGTGGCCGCATCACTTGCTATTTTGATTTATTTTGGAATTCCAAAAGAACCAGTATATATGCAGCCTGCAACTTATGCTCAAAAAGCCAATATGCAGAAAATTGAATGGGTTCCACAACTCGATTTAGAAGGGATGTTTGACGAATTAATACCACAACCATATCAGCCTAATCCATTTTATTCAATTTATCCAGATAACTATTTTAGTAATCCCCCTATTCAAGATAGAGGTTATAACGACCTATTAGCTAAGGTTAAATCAAAATCAATACAATCAGAAAACTTAAACTCTGAAATTATTAGTTATAAGGAACAGCCTATTTCTTCTTCATTAATTTCCAACAATACAAGAAAAGTATATTCTGTAAGGGAATTTTTAGTCGAAAAAACACAAGATTTTGCTTCTAAAAAAGCTGGTGTTGAAATCAAGTCTAGCCAAGATTTTTTGACTTTTGCAACAAATAAACTTAAAAAAAGTAAGATTGGGAGACAAATAAATGTCGAGGGTAAAACTGAAGACAATCAGACAGTTAGAGTGTATAGAATTGGTAGATTTTTCAAAATAACAAGAAAAATTAAAAACTAACTGTAACTTTTTACCCCCCTTAGTAGTCTTACTTCCAAACCATAAAACCATAAAAAAATGAAAACAATATTCACATTTACATTCGCCCTATTATCATTTACTTTTTTCGCCCAAACGGATACTACGAAAAACGATAATGAAACTGAAATTGACTTAGGTGATGTTTCTATCATCATTAAAGACAAAAGCAAAACAACAAAAGTATCTGATGGAACAACTAATTCTGATGAGGATAAGCCTAAAGAAGTTAACTATCCAAATGTAGATTTCGAAACTTCTTTTGGATGGGGAGTTGCAGGTTATTCAATTGTACCGAGAAGCGGTTTGTCCACAACTGTTCTTGATCCAAAAAGACAATCTTCAGCTAGTTATGAGTTAGATTTTTCTCAATCGAGAAACTATGTTATCAATGGAAACCTGATGATTGATTTGAACAAAAACTTTGGATTACTTACAGGAATAGGATTTGAATTTAATCGATTCGTGTTTAGAGAAAATCTTCAACTAGACCCAAATGAAGGAACTTACTTAACAGATTCTGTAATAAGTTTCGGGAGTTATAAATTAAGAACAAATTATGTTCAAATTCCTCTAATGTTAGCATTTAGAAGTAATAACGAAAAATGGAAATTAGCCTTAGGAGGAACTTTTAGCTATAACATTGGAAATAAAGTTAAACAAGAATATAGCATTGAAAACGTAGATTATAAATCTGAAATTAAGGGGAATTACAACATGGCTCCAATTAAATTATCAGTAGGAGCAAGGTTGGCCTATAAAGGGATTGGGATTTATGCCAACTACGGATTAACTCCAATGAATAATTTAGCTATGGAAAACATAGTTGGAAGAGAAGATTTAATGCCTTTCTCAGTAGGAATTACATTTGGAGGACTATAAAAAGTAAATATTTAATATTTAAAACGGCAAAAGACTTCTTTTGCCGTTTTTTTTATGCCTATAATTTTTTATTCAGTAAGATTAATATAGTTATATTTGCAGAGTAAAATTAAACAACCAAAACAATGAAGAAATTTATAACAATTTTAGGAGCAGGATTAATCTTGTTTTCATGTGGAGAAGCTAAAAAAGTAGCTGCAGATACAACAGAAGAGAAAGTAGAAGAAGTAAAGCCGGTTCAAGAAATGGAAGGATACACACATTATGGTGTTGAGTCTGTACCAACTGAGTCTGCTATTTCTATGAATGATTTTTCAACTGCCTTCGCTAATGGAGTTACGGCAAATTATACACTTACTGCACCACTAACAAGTATTTGTGCTAAAGCTGGATGTTTTGTAATCGTTACAATGGCAGATTCTACAGATATGAGAGTTATGTTCAAAGATCACTTTACTATCCCTACAGATACTGAAATTGGAACAGAAGCAATCTTTACAGGAGAAGCAAGAATGGATACAACTTCTATTGCTGACCTACAACATTACATCATGGATGAAATGGAAGGTGATGATGTTTCTGAGGAGAAAAAAGCTGAATTACAAAAAAGGCATGATGCAGTAACTAAGCCAGAATTTGAGCCAATATTTGTTGCAACAGGAATTTTAGTAAAAGGATAATACTATCTTTTAAAGATATTTAAAAGCCATCCGCTTAAGCGTGATGGCTTTTTTTGTGTCTAATAATTAAACTTTGTTAACCTTTTGAACCTTTTTAAAGAGTGAGTGTACCTAATTGTGAAAGATTAAACTTATTTTTAAACTTATGAAACGATTACTAATATTACTGTTACTGATTTCCAATATTGGATGGAACCAGTCAGCAGAAAAAAAAACTGTTCAGTCAGTTTCTAAATATTCTGTCACACTCGACAAGAATACTAAAGAACGTAGAGATGCTGTGACAACTAGCCAAGGATCTTCTCAGGATTCTTTTAATTATTTTTATTCTCAATATCTTAATAGCGAATCTTCCAATAAAGACTACCAATCACTTCTTTCAGCTTATAGATTGAATCCTAACTACTCAGAGTTGTATTTTGAGATGGCTAAATACTATGAATTATCTAATGAGACTTTAAATAAAAAGGCTTTTTGCGAAAAATTAAAAGCCGCAAAACTAACTCCTTCTTTACGCGAATATGCTTACAACACTTTAATGTCGGTAGAGCAAAATGGAATATTAGTTACTTATGGAGAAAACGATACCTACCCAATTTGGGTATTACAAACCATTGAAGGAATAAGAACAGACATCAAGATTCTGAATTTTGATTTGATGATGAACCAAACTTACAGAACAAGGATTTCTAAAGAATACGGGCTTAGTTTTGCCAAATCATATTCTAAAAACATTAATATCCTTGCAGATATTGCAACTAAAAACTTTAGTAAACCAATTTATTTTGCGCTCACGGTTTCTCATTTGGTTCTCAAGGATTTAAAAAAAAATTTATTCTCAACTGGTTTAGCGTTTAAGTATTCTAAATCTAGTTTTAATAATATCCCTTTACTGAAACAAAATTGGGAATCTAAGTTTGCCAAAAATTATGTTTCAGTTGCTTCTAATCCAGCTCTATCTAGGAGAATGAATTTAAATTATGTGTTGCCAATGATTCAGTTGGCAGAATATTACAAAGAAAATAATATGGAATCTCAGTATCAAAGCATCAAACTAAAGATACTGGCAATAGCCAAAAATGCTGGGAGAGAAGAACAGATTAAAAAAATGCTAAACGACTAGTAAAACTAAATGGGGAAATACACTTCATATAGCGATAATGAATTAATGCAACTTGTTGTAGATAAGGATAGTCGTGCTTTTTCCGAATTGTACGATAGGTATAGCCAAATGCTCGCCAATTACTTTTTTAAAATGTTGTGGCAAGATGAAGAAAAGGCTCAGGATTTTATGCAGGATTTATTTACCAAAATAATAGAGAAGCCTCATTTATTTGACTTAAAAAGAAATTTTAAAACATGGATGTTTTCTGTGGCTAACAACATGTGTAAGAATGAATACCGAAAACAAGCGATAAGAAAAAATACCAGTTATGACATGGACGAAGGATATCAAATAAAAGACAACCAAGCAAGTGCTTTGGATTCTTTGCAGGATTCGCTTTTTAGCGAAAAATTAACTCAAGAGTTGGAGTTGTTGGATGAGAAACAAAAATCCACTTTTGTAATGAGGTATTTTCAAGATATGTCGATTAAAGAAATTGCCGAAACTTTAGATTTATCAGAGGGAACAGTAAAGTCAAGATTGTTTTATACATTAAAGAAACTCACAGTTTCGTTAAAAGATTTTGCTCCACAAATGGCAAAAGTGTTACTCCTATTAATTGGATTAAATTAAGAATTATGAAAGAAGATAATAGTATACAAAATATTGATATTGAAGAGTTATTGCTCTCCAAAGATTACGATAGTCTTACTATGGAGGAAAAGAGCTTTGCCGATACTCAAGTAGATAGCCCACAAGAATATAGTGAGCTAAGAGCAACTTTAATCTCTATAAAACAAGTTTCTTCGGCAGAAGAAAATGTGTTAATTCCTCACAGAATAAAAGAGGAACTTATCCATAAAATAGAAAGTAAGACAACATTTTTTGGTGGGATAGCAGCATTTTTATTTCCAAAAGATGTTCCATTATTTCGTAAGCCAGGATTACAATTTGCCTCTATAGCTATGTTATTATTGTTAGTAGTAAATATTGGTATCTCGATTACAGATAGGCCAAATGCAGAGTTAGCAATTAATAGTATAAAGCAACAAGAAAGACAGTTACCTTTAATAGAAGAAGAAAAGAAAGAAGAAGGGTTTTATGACATTGAAATAAACAATCAAGAGCCAGAAGAAAGAAAAGAAGTTATTGCTAAACCTGATGTTCAAAAGATTGAAATGGATGATGAAATAGTATTAGTAGAATCTGAAAAAGTAGCTCCAGCTAATAGTTTACCAGTTGTAGCAAAAGAATTGAATAAAAAATATAAACAAGAAGTTGCTGATGTAAAAAGTGATGGTAACCAAGCATACTTTGATACCAAAGATGTAACTGCTGACATGGAAGAAATAGCTGTTACTAGCATTACAGATACTACAGTCATTACAAATTTCAATCTATCTGTAGCTGATGTTGCTACTACGAGAATCAGAACTAATGAATCTACAGCTGTTTTAATGGAGTCAGTTACATTAGATAATATTTCAACAAAAGGGTCAAAGAAAAATTTTAAATCAGCTTCAAAAAGTTTGAAAGAGAACGAAGAATTAATTGATTTTCTATTTGTAGCTATGTAGGTTTTAGTGTTAATCTAGATGAATGTTTTCGAACTTATTAAGTCTTAAATTTGTGTAACGAATTAGTTAAATCTTAATAGTTATGGAAAAGAAAATTAAAACAATAATCCCTGCACAAAAAGTGAACATGGGAGGACATTTATTAGATCAGCCTTTGCCAGTGAATGGCCTAGAATCTGTAGATCCATTTTTATTAATTCATCATTGGAAAAATGTATTGCCAGGAGGACAAGATCCAAAAAACGAAGGAGTTGGTCCTCATCCACACAGAGGGTTTTCGCCAGTTACTTTTATATTTAAAGGAGGAGTAAATCACCAAGATTCATTGGGTAATAACGCACTGGTTGAAGAAGGAGGAACTCAATGGATGTTTGCAGGCCAAGGAATTACTCATAGCGAACGATTTTCAAAGAAATTAGTGGAAGAAGGAGGAGAACTAGAGTTTATACAGTTTTGGGTAAATGCTCCAAGCAAGGATAAGATGAAGCCAGCTTTTTACAAACCAATTTCCAAAGAAGAAACGCCACTAGTAGAAGGAGATAAATCTAAAGTTTGGGTAGTATCTGGAGAATATAACGGAGTAAAAGGAGCAGCACCAACTTACAGTCCTCAAACTTTGTTGAGAGGAGAAGTAGAAGAGGGTGGAAAAATAGAAATTCCAATTCCTTCAAGTTATAACTCTATTCTTTATTTATTGGATGGCGGAGGCACTTCAAACGGAGAAGAGGTAATTGGTAAAGACATGATTGTTTATGAGCAATCGGAAGGTGTAATTACCTATGAAGCAACTCAAAACACTAGATTCATGCTGTTGTCAGGAGAACCAATTGGCGAAAAAATAGAATCTTACGGACCTTTTGTAATGAACAATCAAACGGAAGTAATGCAGGCATTAAGAGATGCTCAAATGGGTAAAATGGGAGTGTTGATTGAAGAGTTTGAGTAAATTTAATTTACATATTCTGTCATTCCTGCCTTCGCAGGAATGACAATAAAAAAAGGATAGCTAATCAGCTATCCTTTTTTATGTATTTCAAAAATCCCCAAAACTTCCTTTTCTTCAAATATTCCAAATTACATTCATTCGAATAAGCTTCCTTTTCAAAAGAAATATTGCGATAAGCTTTGTCCCAGTTTTTGTGTTTTAAATACAGAAAAACAAACTCTATTCCATACCAAATGTAAAAAGGAATAACAAGTAATTCAATTTGTTGGCGTAAATGGATTCGTTCGTGATTTAGCAAAACCTCTTTCCCTTTTTGATGTTTGTTTAATACAATAAAAGGCCAAAGAGTAATCCCTCGGTATTTCTTAAAAATCATGAAACGGGTGAATAGAATCATAGGTCAAATATAAACACTTATCATTGATTAAACCCGACTACATATTTTGACAAAAATTAACAATAGAATTTTGTATTTTTATCATTCATAAAACCTAAGAAATTTAACTTATGTCTAACACAGATAATCCCCTTTTAATCCCTTTTGATTTAGCCCCTTTTTCAAAAGTTAAAAACGAACATTTTTTTCCTGCTTTTAAGGTTTTAATAAAAGAAGCTAAAGCCGAAATAGATGCTATTGCTAATAGTACTGAAACGCCAACTTTCGAAAATACCATAGAAGCAATGGAGTTTTCGGGGAATCAACTGGGCAGAGTGTCGAGCTTGTTTTTTAATTTAAACTCAGCAGAAACAAATGATGAAATTCAGAAAATAGCTCAAGAAGTTTCTCCTTTGCTTACTGAGTTTGGTAATGATGTAACATTAAACCCAGATTTGTTTAAAAGAGTAAAAGCAGTTTACGAAACAAAAGACTCCTTAGATTTATCGCCTGAGCAAATTACATTGCTTGATAATTCGTACAAAGGATTTTCTAGAAATGGTGCAAATTTGAATGACGAAGACAAAGCCAAACTAAGAGAGATAGACAATAAGTTATCTAAACTAAAACTAACTTACGGAGAGAATTTATTGGCAGAAACCAATGGATACGAATTACATGTAAGTGACGAAAAGGATTTAGCAGGATTGCCAGCAGGAACAAAAGAAGCTGCTGCTCAAACAGCAAAATCTAAAGGAGCAGAAGGTTGGGTATTTACTTTGCATTACCCAAGTTACGGTCCGTTTATGAAATATGCCGAGAACAGAGAGTTAAGACAGAAATTAGCTGTAGCGTATGGATCAAGAGGTTTTCAGAAGAATGAATTTAACAATGAAGAAATTACTCTTGATATTGCCAAATTAAGGCATCAAAGAGCTAATTTATTAGGATACGATACTCACGCCAACTTTGTGTTGGAAGAGAGAATGGCAATGAGTCCGGCTAAAGTAAAAGAGTTTTTGAACGACATGCTTATCAAGGCAAAACCATTTGCTCAAAAAGAATTTGATGAATTGGCACAATTTGCCAAAGACCTAGATGGAACTACTGATTTACAAAAATGGGATTCTGCTTTTTATGCAGAGAAGCTAAAGAAGAAATTATTCAATTTAGATGACGAACAACTAAAGCCCTATTTTAAATTAGAAAACGTAATCGAAGGAGCTTTTACTGTTGCCAATAAATTATTTGGATTAACATTTAATAAAGTAAACACGATTGATACGTACCATCCAGAAGTAGAAACTTATGAAGTTCATGATGCAAACAATAAATTAGTCTCTATATTTTACGGAGATTTCTTTCCAAGACCCGGAAAAAGAAATGGAGCTTGGATGACTAGTTTTAAATCTCAACAAATAAATGGAGGTAAAAATGAAAGGCCACACGTTTCTAACGTTTGTAACTTTACAAAACCAACAGAAACAAAACCATCTCTATTAACTTTTGATGAG
>CALLII010000131.1 GCA_938009745.1 uncultured Flavobacteriales bacterium | reverse complement strand
TACAATCAGTTTGAATTTAGCTCGAGTCAAAACTCTGTTATTGGTGCCGATTATAATTATGTGATTAGGAATTATAATTTTTTTGGTGAATTCTCTAGAAGTCAGAATGGGGGGACTGCTTATATTAATGGATTACTGGTTTCATTAGATCCAAGATTTTCATTCACTATTCTCCATAGAAACTATGGGCGAGATTACCAGAATTTATTGAGTAATGGATTTGCAGAAAGCAATTCGTGGAACGAGAAAGGAATTTTTGTAGGATTTGATGCTAAGTTGAGTTCACAATTTACCTTAACTGGGAACATGGATTTTTATCAATTCCCTTGGATGCGTTTCCAGGCATATACTCCCAATACTGGAGGTTATGATTATACGGCTCAGTTACAATACAAACCAAGTAGAGATTTTGTGGCTTATGTTCGTTTGCGTTACCAACAAAGAGAAATAAATAACAGTGCAATTGAGTCGGCAATTTATAATTTGTCTTCTGAAGAACGCACTAACTTTAGAGTAAATGTTTCTTATAAAATCACTGATTACTTGAGCTTAAGAAATAGGGTAGAGGTTGTAGAATATGAAAAAGGAGATAAAGATAAAGAGTATGGATTTTTGGCTTATCAGGATTTAGTTTTTAAACCAAAATCTAAACCTTATTCCTTAACAGCACGTTATGCTTTATTTGATGTAGAGAGTTTTAATGCAAGAGTTTACGCTTATGAAAATGATGTGTTGTATTATTTTTACATTCCTGCATACTCTGGAGTTGGTTCTCGATTTTATTTAACAGCTCGTTATAAATACCGCAAGAAATTTGATTTTTGGGTAAGGTATGGAGTTTGGAACTTCCGTAACGAAGAAACTTTACTTAGTGGCTTAGAACAAATAGATGGTAATGTCCGTTCGGACATTAAGTTTGTGTTTAGGTATTTATTTTAGATAATACTAAAGAATTGAATAGTTCAATTCCATGCCTAATTCAATTGTTGTTTTCCAATTCAATTTCATTTTTTATTGCAATGTCATTCCCTTGAAAAAGGGAATCTTAAAACGAGCATATTAAACCAAGAATCAAACAAATGAAAACGAATGAGTAAGATTCCTGCCTTTGCAGGAATGACAATTTGTTTTTATTTTAATAAATAGCCACAATAAAATCAGCTAACTTTTCAGTCAGCTGATTTAGAATTTAATTAGAGTTTACTTTTTAATTATGCAAATCCATAATTCTAACCTCTACACGTCTGTTTTTAGATTTATTCTCAGTGTTCGTGTTGTCTTCAGCAGGTTTTTCTTCTCCGTAGTTTTTAATTACTATTCTATCTGCACTAATTCCTTTTTTAATAAGGTATTGCTTAGCTCTTTCACTTCTTCTGTTAGATAATGCTAAGTTGTATGAAGCATCTCCATCACTATCAGTATGACCAAGTATTAAGATAACTGTATTTGCTTCCATGTTTATTTTAGTAACAAACGCATCCAAGTCTCTTTTGTACTGGTCTTTTAAATCAGATTTATCTACATCAAAATAAACATTCATGTCATCAATCGTAGTCATGTCGTTAAGCACTTCTCTTACCGTCATTGTTTTAATTTCAGCTTTTTTGTCTTTCAATGTTTCTTCTAAAGTCTTTTTCTCAATCTTAGGGTAATCATCTTTTTCGAACTTAGGAGCCTTCACTTTTCCTACTGGACAACCATTGTTGCTAGCAGGTCCTGGTTCATATCTACATGAGTCAATTTCATCCATTACACCATCAGCATCACTATCTAAACAACATACAAGTGGCTCAAGCGGGCAACCATTATTTTGATATACTCCTGGTATTGTAGGGCATCTATCCACACCATCAATTATTCCATCTTTATCCGTGTCAGGACAACCGTTATTAGCTCTTAATCCTGGCTCAGTTGGGCAATGATCTTGGTAATCTAATATTCCATCTTTATCCGTATCAGGACAACCATTGTACTTCCTTTTACCAGCTTCATAAGGACAAAAATCTTGGTAATCAGGTATTTTATCTCCATCTGCATCCGGACATCCTTGAGTTCTGTAACCTCCAGAATCTAATGGGCATAAATCTTTTCCATCAGAAATTAAATCGAAATCAGCATCTTCAGGCATTTTGTGTTTAATTCCAAATACTATTCCTGCATAAATATTTGCATTATAAAGTTTCCTTTGTCCTATAAGTCCTGTAGCATTATTAGCTCCAAAAAACACATTTCTAACTCTTCCGTATACTCCCATGTTAACTTGTCCATTTCTTTGGAAAGAAACAGGAATTCCTACTGACCAGTTTGCAGTTTCGTATCTACCGCTAATGGTATTTATCATTAAATCATGAACTTTAGATGGGTCATTTTTATTATATAGAGGAAAAGAACCAGTATAGTTTACATAGATATTTGGTAAAACTTGGTAATCAAATTGCAGGTTGAGGGCTGTTGGTAAGCTCATTCTAAAATTAGTGTCTTCTGCTAATTGATTGTTCGTTACATTTGGCAGAACACCAGTTTGAATATTAGTTTTATTTAATCTAGAGTTAAATAAATCAGAGTAATTTACAACATTATTGTTATCGTTTATAAAATTGTAAGATAGTGTATCTTTAGTATATCTTATTCCTCCAATGTTTGTTATTGAGGCTCCAGCTTTCCATTTGTACTTGTTTTCATGCTTACTTGGGTTTCTTCTTTTACGGTCCATTTCGTAGAAAAAAGTCTTGTATTTTGGTCTGTGTTCATATACAAACCCAATATCAAATCCAAGTCCAATATTTGTTGCAGATAATTGATTTTGTTCATTGCTCTCTCCATATTGAAACTCCATACCTTCAAACTCCAAGGCGTTATTAGGTTGGAAAGTTACATTTCCACCTTCGGTATATAAGTATCTTGCATTAAGTCCATTTAGTATTTTAACTGTTGCACCAGCTTTCATGAATCTTGCTTTTCTATCTACCAATACTCTGGAATAAGTTAAATTATGTTCTGCCCAAGTCATTTCAGTATAAGCCAATCTTCCCTGAAAGAATTGATCACCAATAATACTTCCGTCAGTAAAAGAATTAAAATCTAATTGAGATAGTTTATCATCTAATCCATCAAAATTGGTGAACTGTTTTATTTTCCAAGAGTAGCCAATAGCATCTCTTGGTGTTAATTCTAAAAATCCAGATATAAGTACTGCTTCTACAGCTTCAGCATAATATCCATCAAAAATTGGTCTTTTATATGCGCTTACATCAGCACTACCATACAAGAAATTATTGATGTTACTTCCAATGTAATTATTGGAGTAGGAGTAATTTCCACCAAAACCAACTCCCCATTTGTATCTATTGTCAGCTAATGAAGCTGGCTGTAAGGAGGTTGCAAATTGTGCAGAATAGTTGTCGTTAGTATAAGTGTTATAGCTTGTTTGAGCAAAATCAACAGTTTGACATAGGGCAAGTAAGGCAATTAAAATTGAAAATTTCTTCATTAAATAGTTTATGATTTTTTATAATAACTATGAATATACGTATTTTAAGATAGAAATTAAGACAAATAAATATTTATAAACTTCTTTAGATATAATCTATTAACTTTGAATTCAAATTTTGATCATGATAAAAAAGATAATTTATTACCTCAATCCGGCCACAATTTTTAGAAAAGAAGAAGGCAGTGATATCAATGTTTCACACAAAACTATGCAATGGATAAATAGAATATCTATTTATATGTTTTTGATTTGTATTGTGTTGATAATAATTAAATTAACTAAGTAATTTTACTCAGTTATTCCCATTTTTTTCATCAGGTATGCTGCATTCATATTGGAGCAAATTCCATCTTTAAGTTTGTAATCAAAAACCAATTCATCATTCTCCAATTCCACATCAAAGTATTGGTTTTTGATATTTGCCGGAAATTCATCACTCAGACTACATAGAGATAAATCATGAGTTGCTATAATACCAGCAACTGGATATTTAATGAGTTGAGATACAAATTTTTTCGAGCCCTCAGCTTTGTCTTTAGAGTTTGTTCCTTTTAATATTTCATCTAAAATAACAAACAATTTTTCTCCAGTTTTTAATTTGTTTACTATCATTTGCAGACGCTTTAATTCCGAATAAAAATAGGATTCATTTTCTGATAAAGAATCTGAGGTTCTCATGCTAGAGAATAGTGGAATAGGACGAAAAGTAAAATCTGAACTACATACTTTAGCGCCAGCAGCAGCAAGTACTAAATTAATACCAACAGCTCTCAAAAAAGTACTTTTCCCAGCCATATTTGCTCCTGTTATAATAGTAAATTGATTCAAATTACCTAGGTCAAAATCACTAGTTACCCTTGTTTGTGATGACAATAAAGGATGCCCTAAATCTTTTGCTTTTAGTACAATGCTGTCAGACAGTTTGGGAAGCGAATAGTTTGGATGATTGTAATTGAAATTTGCAAAAGAGCAGATTGCTTCAAATTTATGCACGGTATTAAACCAGCCTTCTATTTGGTTTGCATTATCGTTTAACCAGTTTTTTAATTGAAATAAATACTGTAAATCCCACAAGAATAAAGCGTTCATTACAATTGCAAAAAGGGCATTGTTTCTATTGTCGAGCTGTTGCCCAATTTTAGCTAGTTTGCTTATTTCTAATGATGCTGTAGTGTTATCAGATTTTAAATTGCTTTGTAGTTTTTGTAAAATTTCGCTTTCAAAATTTTCTTTTTCAATCAAAAAAGTTAATTCTTGTTGCTGAGTTAATACATCCAAATGTGCAGATAGCTTATTAGCTTGCTTACTTATTATTTTAAGTTTTTTACCAATAACTGAAAATGGTATAATTAGTAAAAAAATAAAAATTGACGCGCTAATTATTGATAATGAAGTTAATACAATTCCAGTTATCATTATTCCTGGTACCAACCAAGATGTTAGTTTCCATAAATTTTTATTCTTAAAAAATGGAATTTCTTCTTTTTTCCAATTAAATAAAGAGTCTAAGTTTTTATTATGAACAGGATATAAAAGTCCTTTTGCTCTTAGCAATTGTCTCCAATTTAATTTTTTTGATAATTCCTCATTAGCTAGCTGTCTGTTTTTAATTTCCTTAGTATCTACTTCAAATTGAGATATATAATTAGCCAGAACCTCCTCAGAAAAAGGAGAAGAAGTTCGGTTTAGAAATTGGAAAAGAGATTTTTTGCCAAATAAATCTAAATCATGAGAAAAAGCATGATCACTATTCGAAAATTTTTTTCCTTCACCAAAAAAAGAGAAGTCTCCTTTTAAACTAGTTTTTTCTTGCTCGTTTATTAAAAGCAGGTTTTCAATTAGTTTGTATTGTTGGCGTTCAGAAACATTTTTCTTTACTAAAAATCCAAAAACTAGTATTGGAACAACAATTCCCCAAAGAACTTCTAGTTTAGAAAAAGTTATTGCTAATCCAATTATTAATAAAATTGACAAAAAAGCGACAACCCTTCCCCACATTATCTGGTTCAGTCTCTTTTTCTGAAAAAAGAGATTCTCGCTATAAGCCTTTATTTTATCGGAATATACTTCCTCAATCATGATGTTTATCGTTTGTAACAAAGTTAATAGGATTATTATTTTTAAGTATAAATAGGGGTAACTTAATCATATTGTTCACAACAATATTTTTAACGATTTGCATATACTTTGTTAAACAATTAACTTCGATTTTTTGTAACTAAAAACTCTCAATGAAACAAATATCTGTATTAGGAGCCGGAAGGTCTTCTTCAAGTTTAATCCGTTATTTATTAAGCGAATCCGAAGAAAATGGATGGAAAATTCGTGTGTGCGACAGAGATGTTGAAACAGCTCGTGCTAAAGTAGCAAACCACAAAAACGGAGAAGTTGTAGAATTTGATGTTTTTGATGAAAAAGAAGTTACTAGAGAAGTTGAGCATGCTGACTTAATCGTTTCCATGTTACCAGCAAGAATGCACATTCATGTAATTGAAGAGGCAATTAAGCAAAAGAAAAATATTGTAACGCCATCTTATATTTCGCCAGAAGTAAAAGCATTGGACCAAGCTGCCAAAGATGCTGGTATTCTGGTAATGAATGAATTAGGAGTAGATCCAGGAATTGACCACATGTCTGCTATGAAATTGATAGAAGAGATTAAAAGTGAAGGAGGTACAATCCTAAATTTTGAATCCTTTACTGGAGGATTAGTAGCTCCTGAAAGTGATAACAATCCATGGAATTATAAATTTACTTGGAACCCAAGAAATGTTGTAGTTGCAGGTCAAGGTGGTGCAGCAAGATTCATTGATAACGGGCAATATAAATACATTCCATACAATAAATTATTCCGTAGAACTGAGTTTATTAAAATTGATGGTTTTGGAAAATTTGAAGGAATAGCTAATAGAGATTCACTTAAATACCAATCTGTTTATGGATTGGATAATGTGAGCACAATTTATAGAGGAACATTAAGAAGAGTTGGTTACGCAAGAGCTTGGGATACATTTGTTCAGTTAGGAGCAACAGACGACAGCTACAAAATGGAAAATACGGAAGAAATGACCTACAGAGGTTTTATAAACTCTTTTTTATCTTACCATCCAACTGATTCAGTTGAATTAAAATTAAGACATTACTTAAGAATCGAACAAGATGATATTCTTTGGGAAAAGCTAGAGTGGTTAGGGATTTTTGATACTAAAAAAGTAGGATTGAAAGACGCAACACCTGCACAAGTTCTTCAAAAAATATTGGAAGATAAGTGGACTCTTGAGCCAGATGACAAAGACATGATTGTGATGTGGCACAAGCTTATTTACAAGAATAAAGCAGGAGAAAAAAAAGAAGTAAACTCAAGTATGGTTTCTATTGGTGAAGATCAAACTTATACAGCTATGAGTAACACAGTAGGATTACCTGTAGGTATTTGTTGTAAGTTAATTTTACAAGGAAAAATAACTACAACTGGAGTTGATATGCCAATTTCTGAGGTTTATTATTTACCAATACTGGAAGAGCTTAAGAAGTTTGGAATCTCGTTTACTGAAAAAGAAATTAATCTTTAGAAGAAGGCATCTACGGTAAAAAGTTCTTAATTTTATATAACTGGTTTTTAGTTTCAATTATAACTTAACAATGGAGTACTGGGAAATATTTGTAAATAGCGTAACTCAATATGGAGATTATCTCTGGAGAGAAATTACGTTTAAATCTTCCCCTTGGTATCAAAACTATTTTTGGTGGCTAATAGTCCTATCTCTTGTTGTTTGGGTTCTAGAGATAGCTTTTCCATGGAGAAAAAATCAAGGAGTATTTAGGAAAGATTTTTGGTTGGATGCATTTTATATGTTTTTCAATTTCTTTATTTTTCAGTTAATCTTTTTTGCAGGCTTAGGAACAATTACTTCTCAAACATTTTTAGAAATAATAGGTGGTAGTCAAACTAGTATTTCTTTATTTAATGCTTCGGAATTACCTTATTTCGCTCAAGTTATTATCTTTTTTATTGCTATGGATTTTGTGCAATGGCTAGTTCATGTAACATTGCATAGGTTTAATTTTTTGTGGCAATTTCATAAAGTTCATCATTCTGTAAAAGAAATGGGGTTTGCCGCACATCTTCGTTATCACTGGATGGAAACCATTTTTTATAACCCAATAAAATATATCACACTACTGTTAATTGGAGGATTTGAGCCTAGTAGTGTCTTTGTTATTTATTATATAAATATAGCAATTGGGCACCTTAATCATGCTAATTTAAATCTTGATTATGGCCCATTAAAATATGTTTTAAACAACCCAAAAATGCATATTTGGCATCACTCCAAAGAGCTTCCAGAAAGTCATCCGAATGGAATGAATTATGGAATAAGCTTGAGTATTTGGGATTATATTTTTAAAACTAATTACATTCCTCACTCGGGAAAAGATATAGAATTAGGTTTTGAAAACGAAGAGAATTTTCCTAATACTTTCGGAAAACAAATCATTTATCCAATAGGCAAAAAAGACAATTAGTAGTAGCAAGAAGTAATTATTTTTATCTTTGCTCACTAATTAGATGTAGCACTATGGAAATTAAAACTTTATCGATTATTATACCAGCATACAATGAGGGTAGAACAATTCATCTTATCTTGGATAAAGTAAAGAATGTTAGGTTGTTAAACGACATTCAAAAAGAGATAATTATTGTAAATGATTTTTCATCAGACAATACTTCTGAAGCAGTTGAATCGTATCAAGCTAAGAACCCTGAATTAGATATTCAATTTTACCACCAGCCTAAAAATATGGGTAAAGGTGCAGCACTTCACAGAGGAATTAAAGAAGCAAAAGGGGATTACATGATTATTCAAGATGCTGATTTAGAGTATGATCCAGAAGAATATAACGATTTACTTAAGCCAATTATTAATGGATTTGCTGATGTTGTTTATGGGTCAAGATTTATTGGAGGTAATCCTCACAGAATCTTATTCTTTTGGCACTCAATTGGAAATAAATTCTTGACTAAGTTATCTAACATGTTTTCTAATTTGAACTTAACTGATATGGAAACTTGTTATAAGTTGATAAGAACAGATATTGCTCAGTCAATCAATTTAAAAGAACCTCGTTTTGGTTTTGAACCAGAACTTACTGCAAAATTATCTCGAGTTCCTAAAATTAGAATTTACGAAGTAGGGATTTCTTATTACGGTAGAACATACGAAGAAGGAAAGCATATTGGATGGAGAGACGGTTTCAGAGCTATATATTGTATACTTAAGTACAATATATTTAGTAAAAAGTAAGTTAAAGGGAACGGAACAATTAAGACCCAATTTCCTTGAAAAAACTAACATTAAAAATTTTAAGACTTATAAAAAAACGCAAGTATTATCTACTCGCATTTTTTTTTATTCTTTTTATTTGGTGGTGGTTTTGTTTACCAAATGTACTTTTTAATAACCCTACAGCTACAGTTTTAGTTGATAAACACGGAGAACTACTTAATGCACAAATAGCTACTGACGGCCAATGGCGATTTCCTCAAAGTGACTCCATTCCAAAGAAATTTGAACAGGCATTAATAGAATTTGAAGATCAAACTTTTTATTCCCACATAGGAATTAGTTTTAGAGGATTGGCAAGAGCTATTAAACAAAATATTTCTGAAGGTAGAGTTGTGAGTGGAGGAAGTACCATAACCATGCAAGTAATGAGAATGTCTCGAAATAAATCTCGAACATTTTATCAGAAGATTATTGAAATGATACTAGCAACTAGATTAGATGCTAAATATTCAAAAAAAGAGATTTTAAGACTCTATTCAGCTAATGCTCCAATGGGAGGAAATGTTGTAGGATTGGATGCTGCTTCATGGAGATATTTCCAAAGAAGTCCATTTGAACTTTCTTGGGCAGAATCGGCTACATTGGCAGTATTACCTAATGCTCCAAGCTTAATTAGGATTAATAGAAATAGAAATTTATTACGCGAAAAAAGAGATAGACTGCTCAAAAGATTATTTGAAAAAGGAATAATTGATAAGGAAACCTATTCCATTTCTTTGGAGGAACCTTTGCCTAATGAACCAAAATCTTTGCCACAGTTAGCCAATCATTTATTGAATCAAAATCCAAATTCTAAGGGAGAACGAACAGTAACAACTCTAGATATAAATTTACAGAAACGAGTGATGCAAGTTGTTGATATTCATCATAAAAGATTAAAGTTTAATAATGTTTTTAATGCGGCAGTTGTTGTTGGAAATATCAAAACTGGAGAAATTATTGCTTATGTTGGAAACACAGAGGTTAAAGAAAAAGAACATGGAGGTTCGGTTGATATTATTCAATCTCCAAGGAGTTCAGGGTCAATTCTTAAACCTTTTCTTTATGGATTTATGTTGGATGAGGGAGTAATAACTCCAAAGCAAGTAGTAATTGATGTACCAACTACAATGGCTGGATATTCACCTGAAAATTATACACAACAATATGCAGGAATTGTAGCTGCTGATGAAGCTTTGAGTAAATCCCTTAATGTTCCTTTTGTAAGGATGCTAAAAGATTATGGGACTCAAAAATTTCATTCAAGATTAGAAAAAATTGGGATGACAACACTTGATAAACCAGCAAGTCATTATGGTTTGTCTTTAATTTTGGGAGGGTGCGAAGTTAAATTAATTGATTTAATCAACATGTATGCTAAAATGGGGAGGTCAGTTTCACAATATCCTGATTATGATTCTACTTTAAATAAGGATTTTACTTATTCTAAATCCACAAAACCAAAGAATAAAGAACCTCTGATTTCAGCTTCAGCAGCTTGGTTTACTATTGATGCAATGCAAAAAGTTGTTCGGCCAAATAAAGAAAAAAATTGGGAAGAATTTAGTACTTCACAAAGAATTGCTTGGAAAACAGGAACCAGTTATGGTTTTCGTGACGCTTGGGCAGTTGGCTTAAATCAGGACTATGTTGTTGGAGTTTGGGTAGGAAATGCAGATGGAGAAGGACGCCCAGGGATTGTGGGAGTTAAAGCAGCAGCACCAATTTTATTTGATGTGTTTGATTTACTTCCAAAATCAAACTGGTTTTCACCTCCTTATGATGAATTTATTTCTGAAAAAATATGTAGACAAAGTGGGTACAGAGCTAATTCGAAATGTCCTGAGAAAACAATGCAACAAATTCCTATTGAGAGCGATTTATCATTACCATGTCCTTATCACAAAGAGATTTTTTTAGATAAAACAAAGACTAAAAGAGTTACTAGTAACTGTTATTCAGTTTCTGAAATGGTTCCTTGTTCATGGTTTACATTGCCACCAAAAGTAGGGTTTTATTATCAAAAAAGAACACCAGATTATAAGTCTATTCCTGCGTTCATGGATGGATGTATTGATAAAGATGAGCTTTCTCAATTATCTATATTGTACCCAAAGAATAAAAGTAAAATTATAATTTCTAAAACTACATCAGGGGAGGAATCTAAAATTATTATTGAGTCGGTCCACCGAAATCCAGAAGTAACAATTCATTGGCATTTAAATGATAAATATCTTGGCTCAACAAATGGCATTCATCAAAAAGAAATAACTGTTGCTAAAGGTAAATATACTTTGCAGGCAATAGATGAATTAGGCAACTCGGAAAAAATAACTTTTGAGGTGGTGAAAGATTAAATTTTGAGTATTTTTAAAACTTAAATTGAGCGAATGTTAAAACTAAAAACAAAACGTAAGTTAAAAGGATTGTTATACAAGTATAAAATCCATCGTTTTATCCCATATAAAAAGTTAGATTTACTTTCTCACATGGGTTATGCTTCCAAATGGATAGCAGATCACAGAGAAATGGGATTTACAGATTTTTACACAAAAGATGTGAATCACTCTTATCGAGATAAATTACATGATTTTATAATTGAAAAAGAACAACTTCTTGGAGCGATTGATTATTTAGAATTTGGTGTTTCGACCGGAAAATCTTTCCGAAAATGGGTAGGACTTAACCAACATGCTAGTTCTAAGTTTTATGGTTTTGATACATTTACTGGATTACCAGAAGATTGGGGTCATTTTAAAGCTGGAGATATGGCTAATGGAAATGAACCACCAAAAATTGATGACGAACGAATAGCTTTTTATCAAGGATTGTTTCAGCAAACTTTAATTCCCTTTCTTAAAGAATATAAATCTTCTCAAAGAAAAGTAATTCATATGGATGCTGATTTGTATTCAGCAACTTTATATGTTCTTACCTTAATTACACCTTTTTTAAATAGTGGAGATATAATTATGTTTGATGAATTTAATGTTCCACTTGATGAGTTTAAGGCTTTTAAAGAATGGACAGAAAGTTTTTATATTGAATATGAAGTACTTGGTGAGGTCAATAATTATTATCAAATGGCAGTAAAAATTAAATAATATGTTTAAAGATTTTTTAAAGAAAAATACTCAAAATTTTATCGCAATAGGAATATTTATTGTGCTTAGTGCAATAGTTTATTCTCCTGCTATGCAAGGTTATTCTGTAAAACAAGCAGATATATCTAGTCATAGGGGGATGTCCAAAGAATTGAAAGATCACAGAGAGGCAAATGATGGTGAAGAAGCAATTTGGACAAATTCAGTTTTTGGTGGAATGCCAGGTTACCAGATGAATGTGTATTACGATTCAGGTATCAAAAACTTTTATAAAATTTTAAGCTTAGGATTACCCCATCCAGTTAATTTTATGTTTATCGCAATGATAGGGTTTTTCTTTCTAGGTAGAGTTCTCAAGATGCATTATCTCCTTGCCATACTTGGCGCCATAATGTATGCAATGATAACGTATAATGTACTCATATTAGAAGCTGGTCACAATACTAAAATGTTAACTACTGCATATTTTCCAGCAGTACTAGCTTCTTTTTTAATGCTATACAGGAGCAAAAGGCTATTACTTGCTTTTGCAATGTTCTCATTATTCTTGGCATTACAATTAATGGCTAACCACATTCAGATGTTTTATTACTTCCTGTTTGTGTTGGTATTTGTTGGTATTGCTGAGTTAATAAAAGCTTTAAAAGAAAATAGAATTGTAGATTTTGCTAAAAGAACAGGGTTGATAATTTTGGGAGGAATGGTAGCGTTTATGGCAAATTTTGCCAATTATAATGATACACTTGCATTTTCCAAGTATACCATGAGGGGAGGTAAAGTAATTAGTATAACTCCAGATGGAAAGGTTCCTGAGAAAAAAGCTGAAGAGACTAAAAAAAATAAAGGACTTGACCCTGGCTACATAACCCATTGGTCATACGGAAAACAAGAAACTTTTAATTTATTCATACCAAATGCTAAGGGAAGTAGCCCTAAGACAAATGATATGTTTGAAAAGTTAAGTGCCGTAAACAGAAATTTACCTCCAACTATTTATGATCAATACAAAAAAGTAGGAGGAAAGGGGTTTGGTGGATATTGGGGAGATCAACCTGGCACCTCTGGCCCGAACTATATTGGAGCAATAACTGTGTTTTTAGCACTGCTCTACTTGTTATTTGTTCACTCTGCTTTAAAGTGGTCGTTACTTGCCGTAACAATATTAACTATTATGCTAAGCTGGGGTAAAAACCTAGGAGGATTAGATGGAATGTGGTTAACTGATTTCTTTATTAATAATGTTCCTATGTACAATAAGTTTAGGGCGGTATCCACATTGTTGGTTGTTACTAACCTAACAGTTCCATTAATGGCTATTTTGTTTTTAAGGAAATTAATGATTGATAGTAAATGGGCTACAAAAAACATGAAGAATATTTTGATCGGAGGAGGTTCAATATGTGTAATTCTTATACTATTAATGGTTTCACCAGGTGCATTCGATTTTATTAATGGTGTAGAGCAAGAAGCTCTTGTCGGTTATAAAACTACAAATGGAATCTCTGCTGATTTAATTCAAGACTCTTTAGAAGATTATAGGAAAGGACTTTTTAAGTCGGATACATTGAGAACGCTAGGATTTTCATTAGTAACATTACTTGCATTGTTTTTAGGAATAAAATCAATAGTTAAATTTAAATTTTTGCTTATTGCTCTATCAGTATTGGTATTTGCCGATATGTATACAATAAATACTGTTTATTTTAATAACGAAAAAGTAGAAAATAAAGCTGAATATAAATATTGGGAAAAGAAAAATAGATATCAAAATACCCAGAGGCCAACACAAGGAGATATTGATATTTATAAAAGAGAGGCTGCATTAAACCCTGAGATTCAAAAGGAGGTAAATGCAAGAGTTCAAGATAAAAGAACAGAACTTGGGAGTAAGTTTTTACCTAACGACCAAGAGAGTATAATGTTTGCAACATTAAATCGAAATACTAATTACAGAATGATGGATGTAGATAATCCATTTAATAGTGCAAGAGCATCATATTTCCATAAGTCAACAGGTGGATATCATCCAGCTAAACTAAGGAGGTATCAAGATTTAATTGAATTCTATATCTCAAGAGAAATATCTTATTTAAACTCTAATCAACTTCAGAACATGAAAGTGCTTAATATGTTTAATAATAAGTATTATTTGTACCAAGGTAAGCTCATAGCATCAAACCCATTTGCATATGGAAATGCTTGGTTTGTTGATGAAGTGAAATGGGTTGAGGATAATAATGAGGAAATACTTGCAATAGGAACTACGGATGTTAAAAATGTAGCAATTGTAAATAAGGAGTTTGAGAATATCATTATTTCAGATATTAAAAGAGATTCCTCAGCAACAATTAAGATGGACTATTATGCTCCTAACCATATTCAGTACACTTCAAATTCTAATACAAATCAGTTAGCTGTATTTTCTGAGGTTTATTATGCTGATGGTTGGAATGCTTACATTGATGGACAAAAAGTTCCTCATGGAAGAGCAGACTATACCCTAAGAGCACTTAACATTCCTGCAGGAAACAAAGTGATTGAGTTTAAGTTTGAACCCTCTTCATTTAAAACGGGAAATATGGTCAATAATATTGGGTTTGGAATTATTCTATTAACTCTGTTAGCAGCTATATTCTTTTGGTATAAAAATGATTTGAAGCAAACAAACAAAGTTATTGATGAAGCATAAAACAACAGTTCTAGTTACTGGAGGTCTTGGTTATATTGGTTCACATACTGTTGTAGAGCTAATATCATCTGGGTATAAAGTACTTATTGTTGATGATTTATCAAATACTGATATGGATGTTTTATACAAGCTTGAGGAATTAACTCAAGTTAAAATCCCTTTCTTTCAGATAGATTTACGTGACAAGGCTGAGCTTAATAAGCTATTCCAATCGCATAAAGTTGATTGTGTTTTTCATTTTGCGTCTTCTATTTATGTTGATGTATCAATGGAGAATCCATTAAACTATTATAACAACAACTTAGTTTCATTACTTAACTTGTTGAATGTTATGAAAGAAAATGAAGTTAAAAATCTTGTCTTTTCATCTTCATGCACTGTTTACGGTCAACCAACCACTTTACCTATTTCAGAGGCTTCTCCCATTCAAGATTCTCCTTCACCTTATGGTAAAACCAAAGTTATTTCCGAAACTATACTTAAAGATGTAAGTAATTTAGAGGAAAGTATAAACGTTATTTCATTAAGGTATTTTAATCCAGTTGGTGCCCACAAAACAGGATTAATTGGCGAAAAACAAGGAAAAAAGCCTAAACATCTTTTTCCAATAATTATGGATGTAATTTCTGGAAAGAGAAAAGAATTAAAAGTCTATGGAACTGACTATGATACCAGTGATGGTTCAGCAGTAAGAGATTATATTCATGTTACAGATGTTGCAAAAGCACATGTATTGGCAATTCGTTCATTCCAATCAGAAAAACCATATCAATTCTTTAACCTAGGGACAGGTTATGGATATTCTGTTCTTCAAATCATAAATGAGTTTGAAAAAGTATTGGAAGTTGAAATACCATATCAAAAAGAAAAACGAAGACTAGGTGATGTGGCAGCAATTTGGGCAGATAACAATAAAGCAAAAGAAGAGTTAAATTGGAATATTAACTCCACTTTATCAGATATGATTGAGTCAGCTTATAACTGGTATCTAAAACAAAATAAGGGATGAAAAAAGTTTTAGTTATTACTTATTATTGGCCGCCAAGTGGTGGGAGTGGAGTTCAAAGATGGTTGAAATTCACGAAATACCTACCTTCTTTCGGAGTTGAGCCTCATATTTATACTCCTTCTAATCCAGATTTTAATGTTCAGGATGATAAGCTTATAAATGATATTCCTTTTGAAGCAGTAATAATTAAAAAGACGATAGTTGAACCTTATGGTTTTTATAGGGCTTTGGTAGGCAAAAAGAACTCATCTGGAGCAAATTTTGGTATGACTAATACCAATAAAAAAAGTAAAGTTCAAAAGATGGCTCTTTGGGTAAGAAGTAATATTTTTCTTCCAGATCCACGAGTGTGGTGGGTAAGACCTTCTTATAGTTTTCTTAAAACCTATATCGAAGAAAATGATATTGAGACAGTTATTACTACTGGACCTCCGCATAGCATGCATTTAATAGGATTAAAATTAAAGAAAAAGTTAGGTAACAAAATCAATTGGATAGCTGATTTTAGAGATCCTTGGAGTCTTATATTTAATAAGGATGTTCTGCTTATTGGAAAAAGAGCTCAGAGAAAAATAAAGAAATTAGAGCAAAATGTAATTACTGAATGTGATAAATTAATTACTGTAAGTGATTATCTAAAACAAGAATTTGAAGAACTTGGAGCCCAAGAAAAAGCCTATTCTATTACCAATGGCTATGACGAATCGGATTATGATGAATCTAAAAAAGTGACTAAAAACGATAAGTATACTATTTCATACATTGGTCTATTGCCAAAAATTAGTAATCCTGAGTTGTTTTGGAAAGCTTTATCCGAGATTGCTAAAACCAATACCAAGTTTGCTGAAAATTTAGAGATAATATTAGTTGGTAAAATAGACCCTAGTGTGCAACAATCAATTACAAGTTACGGTTTAGATAATTATGTTTCTTACAAAGGAATAGTGTCGCATGGGGAGGCTATTCAGTTTCAGAAACAATCTGATTTGTTATTATTAGCTATACCTAATGTTGCTAATAGCAAAGGAATATTAACAGGTAAGTTTTTTGAGTATATGGCAAGTCAAATTCCTATTTTAGCTTTTGGCCCATCAGATGGTGATGTTGCTAAAATAATGAAAGAAACAGGCTCAGGAGATATTCTTGAGTTTACTGATTATGAGAATACAATAAAGGTGATTAAATCAAGATTTGAAAATCATCTTAATGGAATATCAAAAATAGAAGGAGAAGGATTTAAAAAATATTCTCGTAAACAACTAACCGAAAAATTGGTAGAAGTTATAACCAATTAGTTTCAATATTCAGTTTGTTTTTTAGTACTGTTTTTATGGCTCTATTAATTTCGGGAGATATTTTTAATAGTAAAACCGGAAGTAAAAACAGAATACCTACAATTGCAGATTGGATAGCTATGCTTATGAAGGGATTGCTAATGTCAATCAACTCCAATGCGTAAATAAGGACAATTAATAATCCTGAAACTATAAAATGCCTGTATGTAATCGAATTCATTTTTAGCTTATAATAAACTAACACACTCCTTGCAATATTATACACCAATATTGAAATAGCAGTAGCTATTGCTGTTCCAACAATACCGTATTCTCTTATAAAAAAATAGTTTGTTACGATTGCCATAATTGCCAAAAATGGAGTTAGTAAAATATTCCACCTATAGAATTTAGAGAATTGAATTATTTCATAATTTACACCAACAGCCAAGTCAAATAACTTGGAAAGCCCAATAAAAAACACCACATATTTCCCTTCGATATATTTTTCACCATTTGGTAATATTTGAAAAATAGCATCAATATTTACCCAAATAACTAAGAACATTAAAGTGCCCACTATAAATAGGTTTATTGAAGATTGCTTGTATAATTTCTCAACCTCATGGTTGTTTCCAGCAGTAAGTTCCTTGGAAATAATAGGTACAGTCATTTGAATTATTGGTCTCTTTGGCGTTTCTATAACAACACCAATAAAAAAAGCAATGGAGTAGACACCAACCATTCCAATGTCTTTAAGTAGGTAACCAGTCATTATTGTATCGATTTGGCTTACAATAACTCCAGCTACACTTCCAAAAATAAGATAGAGAGAATATACTGAAAATTCTCTGTATTTTTCATTTTTTTGGAATCCTAAAGCTGGTTTAAAATTGAATTTAATAGAACGGAAATAGTAATAAGAAAGTACAGCTACATTAACTATATGAAGAGCAACATATAAAATTAATAAAGTATCAAAATTTACTATATCTGATGCATAAATAAAAATAAGAGCAATAAGATATAAGCGATTTATTATTGCTTTTATAAAATTTGGCACTACAATTTTAGCCTTAATCGTTAATAGTGATTCAAAAAGAACAAAATATACGTAATAGAAAATAAGACCTGGGAGGAGATATATAAAGTTCCTTAGATAAGGAGAGCTTGCAAAAAACTTGGCTTCAATAAAATCTTGAAACAAGAACGATATACCAGAACAAGTTAAAAGTAAAATGAACGGTACAAGTATAACGTAGGTAAGGAATTGGTAATTCGATTTTTTATTCGATTCAAAAAAATGAAAAAATCTCAAAGAAGCTGAACCAAACCCCATTAATATGAATGGATAAGCTGCAAGGGCTAAAGAATTTAGAACTTTGATAGCTCCGATTTCTTTTTCTGTAAGAAATTGAGTTTGAATAAATAAGACACTTACCGCAGCAATAGCAACACCAATCAAGTTTATGATGGAAACTTTAGCACTATTTTTTACTATTATCCCCATGTTAGTTTTTGTATTTTTTAGCTGTATCCATACAAGTTTCAAAGCTAGAGTTTTCTTTCTTTAAACTATCAATTAGGTTAAAGTAAAACTCTTTCCATTCAGTATTTAAGTAGTTACTCAAAAATGTATTGTGCCAATTTAATGTTAATACTCCTCCAAATTTTTTCACCTCTTTACTTATTGAATTAAGAGATTCAATAGATCCGTTTGGAGTTAAATTCATGTAATCTTTGTAAGCCAATGTGCAATCCATTAATACTAAGGGAATTTCTAAAAACTCATAAGCTTTTTCGGTTTCAAAATTATATAAATAGAAAGGATTACAAATTCCATTTCTAAATCCAATTTGTTCCTGGAAACCAAGAGATGTATCGTAGTTCAATTTGTTTTCTTCTATTACTTGCGGGCTTTTAGTCATGTCCCATTGTAAAAAATGAAATCTATTTCCACTTATTTCTTTTTGTAATTGAGCTATATCTTGACCTAAATTATTTGTTTTTAGGTGTGTTTTATAGCTTCCGTGTACACCTATTTCAAAACCTTTGTTAGTCATATTTAGTAATTGTTTTTTTATGTAATTACTAGTCAACTTATAATCCGCATTCTTTATTTCGTCTATTTTATTATTTTTTGTTAAAAGGAAGAAAGTAGATTTCACATTTTTTTCAGTTTCAAGAGTCATTATTTCTTCCAAATTTCTCCAAGGAAAAAACGGTTTAATTAAATGATTAATAAAATATACTCCAGCTTTAATGAAGTTTTTCTTTTCTAATTGAATTCTAATCCTGTGTTTCCATGCCGAATCTACTTCGTCAATATCATGAGTAAGACAAGTTGTGAAACTATGTTTCAACTCAATTTTGATGTTATAGGCCAGTTCAATAGCAGTTTTAAGTATATCAAAGTAGTAATTAACTAAAGGGATTTCGGCAAAGCCAAATTTGTACTGAAGGCTATCCTTATATTGAAACCTACCATATTTATCTTTAGACTTACAATCTATTTCTTGTTGCCCACTTAGTAAATAGAAAATAGGGGAGAGGATATCGTAATTTACAACTACTCTATTATCTTTTTCTGAAATTATTTCTTGTTTCTCTGAATCAAACAAGAATGGAATTTTCTTATTATCCCACATGTCAAAACAAGGATTTTCTTTAGGATGATCACTTCCTTTTACGATACGTAGTTTAGATTGATTATCAATGTCAGAAGAATGAGCCAAATCAATTTCGTGATAGTCATTAAAATCATAGACTAAACAAAAGTTTTTTATAATATAGCTTAAACGATTTTTAGTCATTGAATACTCTTTATCAAAAATAAGTTTATTTTTTCTAAACTTTACTAATCAACCTGAAAATCACAACTTTTTAGTACATTTAAATAATAAATATACAGTCGTAATAATGAAAATTTATATCAATCCTAAAGGGATTTATTTATTAAAAGTAAAGTACGTCCTTCAATTGGTTGAGAAAAACCAAAGTTGTTCTTTTAATTTTATTGATAATAAAGTTGATGCGGATTTAATTTGGGATCATACTGATGAAAGTTCTCAACCAATTGATCTAGTTTTTTATGAAAAACTTGATAAACAAAAAGGTTTAGATTCAGAAATAATTTTCATTAGTAAAACAGAAATATTAACCTCTGAGGGCGAAAAAGATGAAATTGCAGCAATTTTTTATATGGTAAATTGTTTGCAAGAATACTCGATTGATAATTCTTTAAAAGATGAATTTGGAAGGTTTAAATATGATAAATCTTATCAGTATCGATTTGATTGTGTAGAAGAGAATCTAGTTCAAAAAAAAATTGATACATTTTCTGAAAAAATTGGGTTAAAGCTAAACAAAAGGAAAAGTACTTTTTTTATTTCTCATGATATTGATTCGATTTATGGATCAATCTTTCAAGATAGCTTTTGGGCTTTGAAAAACATGAAATTTGGTTCTTTATTAAATATATTAATGTCCGAACTTATTTTAAACCCGGGTTGGAAGAATATAGACAAGATAATTAATTTGAACTCTGAATATGATGTAAAGTCTACTTTTTTCTGGTTAGTAAATAAAGGAATTGAAAACGGAAAAATTAAAAATGCTGATTATAAAATCGAAAAAGAAAATAAGTTGTTGGATTTAGTTAATAAATCTGGTTTTGTTAATGGACTCCATAAGTCTTGTTCAGATATGTCTATTAATGATGAATTGAAAAAAGGAAATTTGGATACTACTTTTAATAGGTATCATTTTCTTAATTTTTCTACTCGTCATGATTGGAGTAAAATATCAGATTCTAACCTAGAGTTTGATACTAGCTTAGGTTTTGCTGAAAGATATGGGTTTAGAAATTCTTATGGTATGTCATTTCAACCCTATGATATTAAAGAGGATAAACTTCATTCGTTTATAGAAACACCACTTAATTTCATGGATACAACTTTCCATAGGTATATGAAAATACCTACAGATAAAATTTCGGATATAATAATTAATTTTTATGAGAAGAATGATACCAATTGTGATTTTGCTTTACTGTGGCATAATAATTATTTTTCTAATTACAAGTTTGGTTCTTTTTTAAAAGAGTATAAAAAAATAATGATTTATTTATATGAAAATAAAATAGAGGTAGTTTCACCTCAAGATATTGTAAATCAAAATAGAATAATATGATAGTATATAGAGAAGCTTTAGAAGAAGACTACATAAAAATCAATGATTTTCATAATCGAATTTATAAGTCTAATAGGACTATTGAAGAATTTTATTGGGAATTTCATAATTGTCCTGTTGGTAAATCAATTTACATTATTGCATTAGATGGTGAAAAAGTTGTAGGTACAAACTGTGTTATTCCAATTGAACTTATTAATAATAAACAAGAGATAATTTTAACAGGAAAAAGTGAAGATACTTTAGTCGACCCAGATTATAGAGGTCAAAAGATTTTTTATAATATTTATGAAGTACTTTTCCAAGCCTGTGAAAAAAATGGTGTAAAAGTTATTTGGGGCTTCACATCAGCAAAGAAACCTTTTAAAAAACTTGGTTTTAATATTCCTTATGATCATGAGCAGAATCTATTAGTCAATAAAATTTTTAAAAGTTATTCTTATCTAGTGTCTTTGAATTCTAAAAACACTTTATTCTCTAAATTCAAAATTTTCTCTTTATGTTTTTTATCCAAATTTAAATCCAAACTTAACTTTGAAAAAAGTATTATTAAGGAATATTCTCTTTCAGTTAATTTACCTATTACTGAGTCAATTGATGAATTGATACATGTAAACTTGAGTTCTGAAGAGAATTCATTTGCTATTTATCAAAACTCTGCTTTTCAAGATTGGAGAATATATTCTAACCCAAATTTTAGTAAAGTTCATACTTATGGGTTCTATGATTCTGAAAATAAATTGGTTAGTTTGTTAGTCTTTAATTCTCATCTAAATGGTGTAGCATATTTATGTCAAGCAAATTTTGATGTTTGTTTATCAAATAAAGAGAAATCTCAAATGATAAAATTAGTGTCAAAGAAAATGTTTAGTAAGGAAATTATTCAAATAAGAAGTTGGCAGTTTAGCCATAACGTTTTAAATACAAATGAAAAGCAATTATTTATTAAGGCTAATTATATTCATCTAAACAGAGGAGTAGGTTTTGTATGGAAAGAAATAGGTGATTTTAATTTAAACCCAAATGATTTTTACTTATCTAGAATTGCAACTCAAGGAGTAATATAATTTAGTGTACTAAATATCATTTTCTATAATTTTCATTATTCTTTCATTTACCTTCTCATCAATTTTATGGGCAGTTTTATTAATATAAGAATCTCTATCAAGTGAATGTAGCTTATCCTCTTTATACTGAGAAATTAAAGAAATTAAGTCTACACTATTCTTTGCCCAATAACCAATTTCATTTTTTATATATCCAGCAATATCTTTTCCTTTTCTATCATATATAATTAAAGGAATATTAAAATAAACAGATTCGGAACCTATTGTAGAGTAGCATGTCATAGCTAACTCGCTTTCTGCTAATACTTGATATGCATCTTTGTCGTTTATAATTTCAAGATTCAATGGCTTTAAATCTTCTATTAGTTTATCATATACATCTGCATCTTCTCCAGGATGCATTTTAATGCAAAACTTTAAGTCATGATTATGGTTAGCAGCTATAATGAAATCTTTAGCCGAAGCTATTTGTTCTTCCTTATCAGGTTGTGGTTGGCTAAAAAAAGTGATTTGACCTTTCTTAACAGGGTAAGTATTTTTAATTTTATTTATTATGTCTGTTCTTGGTTGTCCTACTATTTTAATTAAGTCTTCTGGATAATTTCCATGCTCAATCATCTCATTTTTCCATTTTTTACCCCATGCGAAAGTAATGTCTGGCATAGGTTTAGTCTTAGCTTCTAGTAATGAAAAATTATATCCCATATTGTAGGCACTAATCATTCCGTGTTGAATTGCATAAGTTTTTATACCTTTTTGCTTAGCAGCATCAAGTATTACTTTTCCTTGAGATAAGTTTTCACCATAAGTAGTTACAGATGATTTTGAATTAAGCATTGAAAAGAACCCTTGATAACTAAAATGTTTATAGATATATAGGGCATTAACTTTATTGTTGTCAATAATACCTTTCAAAATCAGTTTATGAGTTGGCTCATGAATATTAGATTTTATTTTTTCTAAATTATCACTTATTACTAAGTTTGTTTTTTTAGATTTTTTAAGAATTTTAGGTCTTAATAATCCTTTGAATAAAATATATTCATTGGTAAAAGTGTTTTTGTATTTTTTGGTTATTCTCCTTTTTGTGATTTTATATTTTTTATAAATGTTAGGAAATGCAATATCTTCTACAAAATGAAATTGATTCTCGTATTTTTCAGCTAAATATCCCCATACAGGATTTGTTTTAGCTGATTTTTTTACATCTTTTATTGATCTAACTAAAGTTTCACTTGTTAAGTATCCATGAAGAATATTAATTGGTTTTTTTGGTATAGTTTTTTTACTAATTATCACTCTTATTATGAATACTAAAATGTAATTTAAATAACTAGTGTAGTTTTTTTTCTTTTTTTTCTTTTCATTGTTGATAATTTTAATTTGGTAATTATCAAATAGTTCTTTAATAAGGTTGCTAGATATTATGTGAAATTCATCATTTTCATTTAGTAATTCCATCACCAAACTTAGCTCGTAGTATGCTGCTCTCTTCGTATGAAAAATTCTAAATTTATTATAAAACCAAAGATTTGCTTTCTCGTTAATTTTAGTTAATTCTAATATTTTTTTGCCATTTATATCAATAGACGAAAACTGATTAATGGAATTTCTCCAATTTTTTTCAAGGAAATTAGTGTCCTCTATTAATTTTTTATCTAAAAAATAAACGTCATCATATTTCAATAAATCAAGATTTATTTTTGTCTCTGGTAAAAATGAAATGAGTTTTTTTTTCAAAATATTTTAGTTAAACTATTTTTTTCTTTTAGCCATCATAAACTCAGCAAAATCAAAATCTAATTGGTTATCAATGTCAATTGAGTTAACTGAATCCATTTCAAAAGCGAAAGATTTTTTTGTAGGAAACATAGATTTGCTTTTTAGTAATTCTTCAGTTTTATAAATGTAAATAGCTCCATTCAATCTATAATATGTTGGTAAATCTTGGCTTCTCTTATTCAGTATTTGTGAATCAAGAAAGGCATTCATTGATTTTTCTTCATCAAGTGTATTGGACCACAATGGAGAATGCTCACATTCGCATACTGAGATTACTGCATTAGCTTTTTTTGCTTCAAATAGCTCAATAGCTCCTTTAAGGTTTTCTTTCGTTCTTAGTGGGCTTGTAGGTTGTAATAGGATTACATTTTCAAAACTAAGCTTATGCTCAGTTTCTAAAGTAGACAATGTATGCTTTATTACATCAAAGGTAGTACTTGTGTCAGCTGCAAGAGAGTCTGGGCGTAAAAATGGGCACTCAGCTCCATATTCTACACTTGCTTTTAAAATGTCTTCACTATCAGTAGATACTATTACTTTATCTACAGAAGGTATTGAATTTGCAACTTCAATACTATGAGCAATTAATGGCTTATTGGCCAAGGGAAGCAAATTTTTATTCTTTAGTCGTTTACTTCCGCCTCTAGCGGGAATTACAACCAGATATTTTTTACTTTCCATAGTTCACTGCTCTTATAAAAGAGATTTAACTGATGTTAAATCTCTTTTTCTCATTATTCATCATAATCTCAACTAATTCATCAAGCTGAACAGTTGCTGTCCATCCTAATTCATTTTTAGCTTTAGTAGCATCACCAATTAATAGATCTACTTCTGTAGGTCTAAAATAGTAAGGGTCTACTTCTACCAAAGTTTTTCCAGTTTTAGTATCAATTCCTTTTTCATCCACACCAGTTCCTTCCCACTTAAGTTCAATGTCAACATGCTTGAAAGATAAATCAACAAAATCTCTTACAGTTCTAGTAATTCCAGTTGCTAGAACAAAGTCTTGTGGTTTTTCGGCTTGCATAATTCTCCACATTCCTTCAACATAATCAGGAGCAAACCCCCAATCTCTCTTTGCATCTAAATTCCCTAGATAAAGTTTTTCAATTTCTCCTAGTTTAATTTTTGCAGCATGTTCTGTAATTTTTTTTGTTACAAAACTATTCCCTCTTCTTGGTGATTCATGGTTAAACAAGATTCCGTTTGTAGCGAAAATTCCATAAGCTTCACGGTAATTAATTGTAAGCCAATATGCATATAACTTGGCTACTCCATAAGGACTTCTTGGGTAAAATGGAGTTGTTTCACTTTGAGGGACGTCTTGAACTTTACCATACATTTCACTTGTTGATGCTTGGTAAAATTTAGTCTTTTTCTCTAGTTTTAAAATTCTAATTGCTTCCAAAATTCTAAGAGCTCCAACAGCATCTGCATTTGCAGTATACTCAGGAATATCAAAAGAAACCTTTACATGACTTTGTGCAGCTAAGTTGTAAATTTCATCTGGTCTAATTTCTCCAATTAACCTGTGCAGGTTACTTGTATCAGTCATGTCACCATAGTGAACTTTAAACTTGTTCTTGTGTGCATGAGGGCCTTTGTATAAATGATCAATTCTTAGTTTTTGTTCTAAGCTCGATCTTCTTACAATTCCGTGAACCTCATAACCTTTTTCTAATAATAATTCGGCTAAGTAGGAACCATCCTGACCAGTAACTCCTGTAATTAGTGCAATTTTATCCATTGTTTTCTAGGTATTCTTTTATTTGGTTACAAATGTAAACAACATCTTCTTTTTTTAACTGAGGATAGCTGGGAACATTCATTCCGTGTTTCGATATTTCTATTGTATTCTTATTTTCTACGTTATTATAAAATGGCATTTCATGAATTGGAAAAAAGAAAGGTCTTGTTTCAATTCCTTTAGTATCCATAAATTTCATCAAATCTTCACGATTTATATTTTTTGGAAGTAAAAAACATACCATCCAAATTGATGAAGTAATGTAATTTTCAATTTTTTGGAATTTAACTAATCCTTGTAATTCATCTCTGTACCAACCAAAAAGATTTTTCTTTCTTTCAAGTGTATCTTCAATTCGCTCCATTTGTGCGCATCCAATTGCTGCTTGGATGTTTGTCATTCTAAAATTATACCCAAGTACATCATGAAAATACCTTATGGTATCATGATTCCCTTGGTTTTTCTTTTTTCTTAAAAGATAATTGTATTCATCACTGTTGGTAGTAACCATTCCACCTTCTCCAGTAGTTATGGTTTTGTTTCCAAAAAAACTATAAGTAGAAATATCAGCAATGTTTCCCGTGTGTTTTCCTTTGTAGGTTGCACCTAGAGATTCTGCAGAATCGGCAACAACTATTATTCCTTTAGATTTCGCAAATTCCATTATTTCATCCATTTCTGATGGTGTTCCATAAATGTCAGTAATGATAATAGCTTTAGTTTTAGGAGTTACATTATTTTTGATTTCATCAAGTGTAATGTTCCAAGTTTCTTTTGATACATCAACTAAAACAGGTGTTGCTCCTAAATATAACACTGCGTTTGCACTTGCTATATAAGTGAAATCCGGTAAAATAATTTCATCACCAGGTTTTATGCCAATTACATCTAGTGCTAAATGTAAAGCTACTGTTCCGTTAAAAACGGCAATAGCATGCTTTACTCCTGTGAATTCTTGAATTTTTTCTTCAAATAAATCCACATACTTTCCCTTTGAAGAAATCCATGTAGAATCGATACAATCCAAGACATATTTTCTTTCATTTTCCTTTATTTCAGGAATGTAAATAGGGTATTTCATATAAGTGCAGAGATAAGTTCGTAAGACTCTTTTATTTTTTCAACAGGTTCATATATTTCCAAAGTTATTACTTTATTTCTTAATTCTATTCCTTGGAGTTGCTCAAATAATACACTTTCTTTGTTAACATACTTATTCGAATCTTCTAAGGAGTTATTATCGCTAATATGTATGTAATTAGAGTTATTACTTAAGTTAATAAGCTCTTGTGCGAAATCTTTATTAAGCGTATTGCAAGAAACCTTTAAGTGAGCTACATCAAGTAGTAAGTTAAAGTCAATATTGGTTTCCATTTTTAAATAGTCCTCTTCTGTCATCAACATTAATGGATTCTCATTTCCATATTTCTCGAAGTTAGAGGAAGAGTATACATTGTTTTCAATGAAAATTTCAACTTCTTTTTTGTCGGAGTATTCTTTTATTTTTTTGTAATTTTTGTAAAATAATTCTTCAGCTTCTTCCTTGTTTTTATAGGCCTCAGTTGTGATTTTTTTTCCAAT
>CALLII010000130.1 GCA_938009745.1 uncultured Flavobacteriales bacterium | reverse complement strand
AAGAAATAGTGATTTAGTTAATCACCCTCTCAATTTCCTCAATCACATCCAGACTCTTTTCGTAAATCTCTAGGTTATTTTGATTCGATAATGGAGCATATTTAGCCATTTCGCATTGTTCCAATACGTTTACAAAAGAATCTACTGTCTTCTCCTCTACTCCTTTGCTATTAAGTGTTTCACGAATAGTAATCTTATTCATTTGAGCCGTTTCAATCTCCAATTTTTCATTCACATATTTATTGATTCCAATTAAAATTTCGTTATAAAACTCAGATACGTTATTCCTATCTAAATGAGATTTAGCAATGGCTAGTTTTTTAGCCAATTTATTACGCGCATTTTTTCTTCGTTCTTCTTCGGTTTCCTCTACTTTTTCTTTGGAGTTCTTTTTACTGATTAATAAAAAAGCACCAACAAAAGCCAATATCGAAAGAGGAATAATAGTTATCCAAACCCATGAGTTACTCTGGCTTTCATCTTGTTCAGGAGTTAATTGCTCAGTATCCTCAGTAGCAAAATCACTTGCACTTCCGCTCCCATTTGCAACAGTAAATTTAACTTCCTTAGTAAAAACTGATTTGTACGATTCGGTAGCTACATCAAAGTAGGTGAATTCTTGTTTTGGAATAGTAAACTGACCTAATTCCCTTGGAATGAGCAAATAACTAAAAGTCACTTTTCCTGCAAAGCTAGAATCTGTTGGAGCATATTGTGTCGCAATTTCGGGATCATAAGATTCAAATCCTTCTGGGAAAGAAAACTCAGGAGCTACAAGCTGTTTTATATTGCCTTCCCCTATTACTTCTAACTTAAATTGAATTGGATTGTCCTTTTCAATTCTTGTAACCATTGGAACTACTTGTATGGCATACGAACCAACTTGATTGGAAAAGTTAGCTGGCATTGGTTTTGGAAGTTCTTTTACATTAATTTCCAGAGAATTACTCTCCATAATAACGCTAGTTCCCATAAATCCACCTGTGTGAACTCGAGCTTGAACTTTGTAAGCTTCCACTCCTAGTTTTCCAGTTTTTTGGGGTGTTAATAATACTTTTTTAAGCGTATGAACTTCATATTCCTTGTCGTTTATAGTTTTCTTTTCAGGGCTTTTTTGAGTGAAAGCAATTTCATCTGAAAGGAAATTGGAGTAAGTAGGAATTTCAACTCCTTCGAGCTGACATTTGTATTTATTTACATACAATTTGTATTCTACCAAAACGGGTTGATTGCGGTAAACATTAGGATTTACAGCCTCTAACGTAACAAATATATCTTGGTTTGTGATTTCAACTTGCTCTTGTCTTTGGTCTGGTCTTCCACCTCCCAAAAACTGATCTATAAGACTTTGTCGCCTATTTTTTACTTGGCTTTCTTTTACTACTTCAATTTTGGCAGCTTTGGACTGATAAGTTCCTTTACCTACTTTTATTTTGGCACCTTCAACAGTAAATGTTCCTATTTTCTTTGGTTGCAGAGTAACTGTGTAGTCAAACGTTTTTCTAGTAACTCCAGAATTTAAATCTGTATTGGATGAATAACCTGTGGCAATTCCACCAACTCTATTGAAGTTTTTATATTCAGGAAGAATGAATTCTCCTTGTTTATTGGAGGAATAAGTCACTTCAAATCTATCAGATAACCCTACTTTTTTTGCAGCAATATTTGTACTAAAAGTAACGTCTTGGGCTAACCCAACATTACTTAAAACAATTAAAGTCAATAGTATAAAATACTGTAATCCAATTCTATTCATTTCTAACTTTGTTTATTTTACCAGTCTTTTTCTTCTCGAGTTCCTTCGCCAACCGTTCTATTTATTTCTTTTCCTCGTTTCTTGAGGACTTTTAACTGCACTTTCTTTTCTTCGTTTTTCAAGGCATCCAAATTTTGCTTTGCCTCACGCAAAGTAAACGCTTCTTGCTGAACTTGTTTTCCTTTTTCGCCTTCTTTACCAGGTTCACCAGGCTGTTGTTCTCCCTCTTTCTTATCTCCCTCTCCATTCTGCTCACTTTTATCTCCTTTATCTGATTCTTTCTTGTCGCCTTGCTCTTTTTCTTCTTTTCCAGATTCCTTTTCTCCTTCTTGCTTTTGTTTCTCCAACTCTTGCTTTTTCTTCTCTAGCTCCTCTTTTTTTTGCTCCAGTTCGTTTTTCTTCTGCTGTTTTTCTTGTTCCGATTTAGAGGATGATTCATTCTCCTTTTGCTCCTCTTTATTTTCATCAATCTCTTTCTGTAAACTATCAATTTGCTCTTGAATGTCTTCCATTTTCTCTTCTTGTGACTTTAGCATGATTAATGCATAAGACAAGTTATAACGAGCATGTTTATTGTTGGGATAAGCTCGTAAAGCCTCTTTGTACGATTCTATACTTTGTTTTAATTCATTGATAGACAAGAAACAATTACCTTGATTGTAATGTCCATAAGATTCATGTTCTTTGTTATCAGTAGCATAAATTGCCGACTCAAATCTATCAGCAGCTTCATTTGCAAAAGCAATTTTTGCCGTATCGGTAGCATTTTGACTAATTCTGTACCAAGAATTTCCCGAATTAAAAATAGCAAAGAAATAAGATGGATCTATTGAAATAGCAGAATCATAATGTGACAAAGCATTGTTATAACGCATAAAAAACTGTTCGTTATTTCCTTTTTCTAGCTCTACTTTATGCTCTTGAGAAAAAGCTAAATTAGCCATCAATCCAATAATTACGAGTAAACTATATTTAATTACACTTCTCATAGTTTAATTAGTTTACCAATTAATAATTCCAATATCAAAAACAAAAAACCTAACCCCAAGGCCCATTGAAACTTATCTTCATACTCCAAAAATGACTTTTTCTTAAAAGTTGTTTTCTGTATTTTACTCATGTCAGATAAAATCCTTTGTGTATTTACTTTAGTCTTATCTGCCTTTAAATACAAGCCATTTCCTTTGCTTGCAACTTCTCTTAGCATGTCCTCATTTAGCTTTGTAAGCACAGTTTTACCGGTATTATCTTTGTGAAATTCGTTACCAGTTCTGTTCATAGGAATTGGAACTCCTTTATTTGTTCCCATCCCAATAGTGTACACTTTAATTCCACTTTTCTTAGCTGTTGCAACAGATTCAATAGCATCCTCTTCATGATTTTCTCCATCAGAAAACAACACAATCGCTTTATTTGCTTTGGATTCTCCAAACGATTCGAGTGCTACATCAATCGCATTACTAATTGAGGTTCCTTGGGCAGATAACATTCCGGGATTTATAGAGGAAAGCTCTTGTTTGATGTATTCGTAATCATTGGTAATTGGGATGTAACTGTAGGCAGTTCCTGCAAAAACTACAACTCCTACTCTATCTCCATTTAGTTGATTCAACATGTTTCTAATTGCCAGTTTTGTTATTTCTAATCGGTTAAGAGCTGGAGATAAATCTCTTGCTAACATACTATTAGACACATCAACACCAATAATCACATCTATTCCCGAAGCGCTCATATCAACTTCTTTTTTACCAAACTGTGGATTTGCAAAAGCAATTATAAAGCAAGAAATTCCTGCTAACAAAAGTGAAAATTTAATACTATTCCGAACTGAGGAAAAATGATGAGCAATCTTATTCAACATCTTGTTCTCAGCATATTTTTCTAATCTGGATTTCAATAAAAACTGAGCTCCTAAGAACAATAAAATTAAGATTCGTGCAAAAAACAAATACTTAAGAACCTCTTTATTCTCGAACTTAAAATCTTCTAATCCAGAAAAATAAAAATACAACCCAACTCCTATTGACCAGAAAATAATTTCTGAAATCACTAAAATAAGTATGCTATGTTTTAGGTTCAATTTCATGGATTAAGAATTAATTTTTAATATGAAATTTCTAACGACAAACTCTAATAATAACAAAACCAAAGCAGCTATTACAAAACTATAAAATGCCTCTGGCAAATCCCTTTGATATTGAATCGTTTTAATTTTAGATTTCTCTAATTTATCTATCTCCGTGTAAATATCTTCTAACTGTTTGTTGCTTTTAGCACGGTAAAACTTCCCGTTTGTGGTAGTTGCTATTTCTTTCAATAGCTTCTCATCCAGCTTGCTATCAATAGTTTGTGGAAAGAAACTATTTCCTGCCAACCTCACTCTGCCATCTACTCCTATTCCTATGGTGTAAATGATTATATCCAGTTCCTTGGCATAACCTGCTGCAGTTAGTGGATGAATTTTACCCATGGTATTCATTCCATCAGTCAATAAAATAATGACTTTACTTTTGGCTTTGCTATCTCGCAAACGGTTAATTGCAGTCGCAATTCCCATTCCTATTGCTGTCCCCGGTTCAATGTCACCACTTTTTATGGAATTAAATCTATTTAACAAACTTTCATGATCAGTGGTTAAAGCACAAGCTGTGTAGCTTTCTCCTTCGTAAACTACTAATCCTATTCTGTCGGTTGGTCTTTTTCCTATGAAGTTTGCTGCAATCTTTTTTGCAGCCTCTAATCTTGTTGGCTTAAAATCTACAGCTTTCATACTTCCCGAAACATCCATAGAAATAACTAAGTCAATCCCTTCAATTGATTCATTATTCTCAGGAGTATCTGCCATTTTTATTTGTGGCCTTGCTAATGCAAACACGATTAAAGAAAGAGCTAATAATCTGATTACAAATGGGATGTTAATTAGTAAGTTATTTAAGTCGAACCCATCTTTGGTATTAAAACTAGAAACATCTGAATGTGCAATTGTTCCTTCTTTTTTTGATTTCATCCAAAATCTGATGTAAACCAAAACAGGAATTAAAAGGAGAAGTAAAAACATCCAAGGAGTGTGATATGTGTATTCCCACAACTTCATTATTCTTCAATGTTTTTAGTAGTTTCTACAAAATTAAAAGCATTATTAAGTACCTGATTATTCTCTGTATCTGTAGGTTTTTCTTTGGCAAACTTCACCAAATCCGATAACATCAATAACTGGCGTAAATTGGTTTGGTTTAGCTCATCCATTTCTACAAAACGTAACGAATGCAATATCTCAGCACTTGTCTTTTCTTTAGTTGTTACTTTGTACCTATCAGTAATATATTGTTGAATAACTTCGGTAAGCTGAACGTTATATTCTTTCTGTAATCCATTCTGCCATAACTCTTTATTTTTTAATTCTGTTAAACTTGTAATTGCTTTTATATGAGCAGGAATAATAATTTCAGGTTCAGCTTTATGTTCTTTTTCCTTCTTTTTTCTGAATAAGAAATACCAAATTGTAGCTAACATCAAAAGAATAAACGCAACAATAATAAACCAGACTCTTTGGATAAACTTCCAAAAAAGTTGCCATTTATCAGCTGAAGTCAAAGGGTCGTCAAAAGTTGGATGAATGTCTTTAAAAGGTTTCGAAGTATCTACGGCAACCAAGGAAACAAATACAGGAATTTGTTGGGAGCTAACCTTATTTGAATCATAATACACTGATAAGGATGGAATAAATTGATTCCCTGGTTCAAAACTCGAAACATTTAATTGAAATCTAGTTTTACCATCCAAAGTATCTTTAGAAACAACATTAAAAACCTCAAAACCGTCACCAATACTATCTCCTTCAATAAAATTTAATGATGTAGTTGCATTACTATTTGGATATTGAATAGATAATGAAATAACTTCTCCTATAAATATAGAATCTCTATCTGCATTAACTTCAATAGTTTGCCCATAAGAATTCATGAGAAGCAAAACTCCCAATATTGAAAATAATATATTTCTAAATGTCTGATTCACTTTGATTACCTGTGTTTAAATAAATCAATTAATGGCTTAATGTAGGACTCATCTGTATTCACAGTAGTAAAATCTACACCACTTCTTCTTAATAGCTCTCTCAACTCGTTTTCTTCTTTAAGGCTATTTGCTTTGTATTTAGTTCTTACTTTTTTACTCGAAGTATTTACCCATTTAGTTTTTCCAGTTTCCGAGTCTTTTAAATTTATGAAACCAGCATTAGGCAATTCTTCCTCATTTTTATCAGTAACTTTTACTGCAACCAAATCATGACGATTATTTGTTACTTTCAATGCTTTTTCAAGTCCTTCTTTGTTAGTTGTCTTAAAATCAGTTAACAAAAATCCAATACTTCTTTTCTTAATTGCATTGGTGTAATGCCTCAAAGCATCAGCAATATCTGTCTGATTGCTAGAAGGTTTCAGTTCGATAAGCTCTCTTATGATTCTTAAAATGTGTTTTTTTCCTTTTCCTGGAGGAATAAATAGTTCTGTTTTATCAGTAAAAAACAAAGCGCCAATTTTATCGTTATTCTGAATTGCCGAAAAAGCAATAATGCTACATAATTCTGCTATTAATTCTCGCTTAAGCTGATCGCCAGAACCAACAAATTGTGAACCCGACACATCTACCAATAACATTACTGTTAATTCTCTTTCTTCCTCAAATACCTTAACATGAGGAGTTCCAAAACGTGCAGTTACGTTCCAGTCTATAGTTCTAATTTCATCTCCATGGGCATATTCTCGAACTTCAGAAAAAGTCATTCCTCTCCCCTTAAATGCCGAATGGTATTCTCCTGAGAAAATCTGATTGGAAAGACCTCTAGTCTTAATCTCAATCTTCCTGACTTTTTTTAGTAATTCTTTAGTTTCCACTTTTAAAACATTTGTTTTTAAGGCACCTGAACTTTATTCAATATCGTATCAATGATTTGCGAAACCGTGATGTTTTCTGCTTCAGCCTCATAACTCAAACCTATTCTATGCCTCAATACATCTTTGCATATTTCTCTTACATCTTCAGGAATTACGTATCCTCTGTGATTAATGAAAGCAAAAGCTTTGGCTGCTAAAGCTAAATTTATACTAGCTCTTGGTGATCCTCCAAACTCAATCAATGATTCCAGTTCTTCCAATCCATTTTCTTTAGGATTACGTGTAGCTCCAACAATATCAACAATGTACTGCTCAATTTTTTCATCCATGTAAACCTCTCTCACTACTTCTCTAGCTTTTAGGATTTGATCTGGATTAATTACAGCATTTGGTTTAGGAAATGGTTTAGAAGATATATTCTGACGTATAATTAATTTTTCATGCTCTTTATTTGGGTAGTCAAGTACTACTTTCAACATAAATCTATCTACTTGCGCTTCTGGCAAAGGATATGTTCCTTCCTGCTCTATTGGGTTTTGAGTAGCAAGAACCAAAAACGGTTCAGGTAATTTATAAGTTTCATCTCCAATAGTAATTTGGCGTTCTTGCATTGCCTCCAATAATGCACTTTGCACTTTTGCTGGAGCTCGGTTAATTTCATCAGCCAAAATAAAGTTAGAGAATATTGGACCTTTTTTGATGGTGAAATCTTCCTTTTTCTGGTTATAAATCATGGTACCTATTAAATCGGCAGGTAATAAATCTGGTGTAAACTGAATTCTACTAAACTCAACATTTACAGCTCTCGAAAGTGTGTTTATGGCTAAAGTTTTAGCCAGACCAGGAACACCTTCGAGTAAAACATGACCATTTGACAACAAACCAATTAAAAGTCTTTGAACCATATGTTCTTGTCCAATTATCACCTTTCCAATTTCTTGGGTTAAAAGTGATACAAAAGCACTTTCTTTTTTAATTTTTTCATTTAATAATTGAATATCTGTAGAAGTTGATTCTATTGAGTTATCCTTATTAATTATCTGTTCATCCATAACTTTAAAATTTGAAATACAAAAAAACGAATTTGATATAGAAAGTTCTCTATTGCTTTGTTAAAAAAAGTTAACAAACGACTAAATTCTATGTTCAAAAATAGGGGGAAGACAAAAATTATCGTCTATCTAATTGTAATACTTGTTAAAGAGTTATCAAACCAATTAAATAAAAGACAGATTTAACACACTTTATGCATTAAAAAGTATTAATTATTTATAATTTTAATAGAATTAATAACACTTATGTTTTTAGAAGAAAAAGATTTTCAACACATTAAAACCAGAGCTGATATTTTTCAGCTTGCCAAAGAGAGAGACTATAAGCTAGATAAGTTTAAGTGGGATTTGGACTATGAAAAGCAACTGAAAAAGCTACAAGCTGAGTTGGTTAATCTACAAAAATGGATTTACGATAATAAATTAAGAGTTGCAGTACTTTTTGAAGGAAGAGATGCTGCTGGAAAAGGAGGTTCGATAAAGAGATTTACTGAGCACCTTAACCCAAGAGCAATGAGAGTTGTAGCACTAAGTAAGCCTACCGAAGTCGAAAGAGGACAATGGTATTTTAGACGTTATATTAAAGAATTACCTAACCCAGGAGAAATTGTTTTTTTTGACCGAAGTTGGTACAACAGAGCTGTAGTTGAGCCTGTTATGGGTTTTTGTGATGATGTTCAGTATGACCAATTTATGGCTCAAGTTCCAGAATTTGAGCACATGCTTTATGAAGATGGAGTAACTGTGATTAAGTTTTGGTTTTCTATAACCAAAGAAGAACAAGCAAAACGTTTTGCATCAAGACTGGAGGAACCTTTGAAAAGATGGAAATTTAGTCCTATTGATAAAGAAGGACAAAGGCTTTGGGATGAATATACCAAATACAAAGAGTTGATGTTCTCTAAAACACATAATGATTTTAGTCCTTGGATAATTGTAAAAACCAATGACAAAAGAACTGCAAGATTAGAAAGTATGCGTTACGTTTTATCCCAATTTGATTATGAAGGGAAAGAAGATGCTAAAGCGAATCTATTGCCTGACCCAAATGTTATTGCAAGGTATTACAGACATTTAAAACAATTTGATTAATGGAATTAAGTAAAAAAGATATTGAGTTACTTAATTCTAAAATGGGGATTAAGAAGTTGCTTTCTAACAATACGGTAGATATTGAAAAAGCTTTGAATGCTGTAAAATATGACATTAGACTAAAAAAACTACAGGAACAATTAATTGACTTACAGGAAAGAGTAATTAATAATGATGAGAAAGTAGTTATTATTTTTGAAGGTAGAGATTCGGCAGGAAAAGGTGGAGCCATAAGAAGAATAACTTCGAGAATTAATCCTAGACACTTTAGTATTGTAGCTTTACCAAAACCTACTGAAGAAGAACAAGGTCAATGGTATTTCCAGAGGTATATCAATCATTTTCCTAATCCTGGTGAAATAGTTTTCTTTGATAGAAGTTGGTATAACCGAGCGGTAGTTGAACCTGCCATGGGTTTTTGTACTGATAAACAGTATAACGAATACATGCAACAAGTAAATCCATTTGAAAAAATGTTTACTGATTCGGGAATAACTCTTATCAAGCTTTATTTTTCTATAACCAAAGAAGAACAAGCAAAACGTTTTGATGACCTTAGATCTAACTCTCTTAAAAAGTGGAAATTATCTCCAGTTGATTTAAGGGCTCACGAACTTTGGGATACTTTCACAACCTATGAAAAAGAGATGTTTGCAAAGACTGATACCAAAGATTGTCCTTGGAAAATAATTGAGGCCAACAAGAAAACAGAAGCTCGAATAGAAGCTATTGAATACATTTTAGAACAAACAAAACACTTATAATGAGTAAAGAAACAACATTTGACGCTATCGTTAATCATGTTAAAACATTTCATGAATCTTTTGGTATTAATAACGAGGAATCGCCTAAAGCTGAAATAGGAGAAAAAACAATTGACTTAAGATTTGAGTTGATGCGTGAAGAAAACGAGGAATATCTGGAAGCGGCTAAAAACAATGATTTAGTAGAGGTTGCTGACGCTTTGGGTGATATGCTTTATATATTATCAGGAACTATACTTGCTCATGGAATGCAACATAAAATTGTTGAAGTATTTGAAGAAATACAGAGAAGCAACATGAGTAAATTAGGAGTTGATGGAAAACCAATTTACCGTGAGGATGGAAAAGTGATGAAAGGCCCTAATTATTTTAAACCTCACATTAAGGCAATTCTAGAGAAATAAATAGTTAAGGGTCACCCTAAAAGAAGAAAAGTTTTCTTTTGGTGAATTAATTAATGTTCCATTTTCTACTTCCCAAATTTTCTTGGAAACATCCCAATGGTAAGAGGTTGCAATTTGAAAATTATCAAACAAACGGAAAGCAATTTTAGGAACAATTCTGTGTGCTGAGTTTTTATACTCTCTAGTTGTAGCAGTAAAAGGTGAATTAAAATCAATGGTTTGATTGGTATTGGAAATGCGGTAAATATAGCTGCTATAGTTATACCCAAGCATTGGAACTATTTCAAAATTCTTGTGAAGCTTTAATCTTCTACCTGCAAATATCCCAACCGAGGAGTAGGATAATCTACTTTCGTATCCAAATTTTTCCTGAGCATTTAAACCAAAATCTGTTACTAATGAATAAGTCCATTTATCAAAATCCAACTGCCAATCAAATCCAAATCCCAATACTTGGTTCAACTCAGGGATAGAATCGTTTACTCTTAGCTCCAAAGGGCTAAATAATTCGAGATTCAATGTCATGCTAAAAATACTTTTAGGGTCTTTTTTTTCTTGGGATAATGCTAAATTCAATATAGTAATTGCTATGATTGTAAGTGTTATTTTTTTCATTGTTAAGTATTTGTGTTAAGAGAGTAATTTGGGTTTATTACAGCCAGTTTTACTTTTAGGCTAGATAAATTTATGAAGATTTATTTATTAATGCTCTTTAAAACTTTTAAATTAAAGGTATATTAGATTTTTAAATATATCCTTTGGAAGAAATAGAAGAAATACTTGACGACAATATTAATTCGGAAATACCTCAATCGGATTATGATTTAACCAATGAATTTGACGAAGGATATTCTAAAGAAAGAATAACCTTTAAAAGCTTATTTCTATTTGTTCTGTCTGTATTGAATTTCGAAAAAGGAATTTTATTTACGATTAAAGAGTTAATTGTTCGTCCTAAAGCAGTAATTGAAGAGTACTTAAAAAAAGACAGAAAAAAACTAGTAAATCCAATTCGATTTTTAGTTTTTTCTACAGCATTTGCTACCTTTTTAACTATCTATTTTGTAAAAAGTAATGTAGGTACTGAAACTTTGGAATCTACATTAAGTGAGGGTTTTTCGATAGGTTTAGATGAATCTGTAGAAAATGACAGCATAGAATTTCAAAGTTCTAGACTTGAATCAATTGATACTGCCAAATTATCAATGAGAAAACTTAAAAGGCAAAAATCCAAGGAAGCAATGAGCGAATTGGGCAAAATAATGAGTGAATCAAACGACAAATTCACTTTTGCAGTAATCTTCTTTTTTGCTTTCAGTTCATTACTTTTATTTAAAAGCAATGGATATAACTATACTGAAAATCTTGTTATTAATGTTTTTATGGTCTCAATGATGAATGTAATTAGTATCATTGGTATGATTCCTTCAATCCTTTTCAGCTCTTCTATATTTATAATAATAGCCTCTATATTAAGCTTTATTTTCACTATTTATTATTGGATGATGGTTTATAAACGTAAGTCAGTTGGTGGTTTCTTCAGATGCATAATGAACTATGTTTTTGGCTACGGTTTATTTTCTATTCTACTTTTAATAATAATAGTGGCATATATTTTTGTTAAGGCAGGACTATAGAAAAATATTAAAATTCAATATCATTAAATTGAATTAACTCCGAATTTTCAAAATCATAATGAGTTAATTTTCTCATTTGATAGTAAAAGACCCAATACTGCAATAAGGTTTGGTTATAAGAATTAACAGCCTGATTACGTTCAGTTAACGAGTTATTAAAAGTCAAAATATCACTTTTACCTATCAGGAATCTTTGTTTTGAAACCGCATACCTTTTCTCTGCAACAATCATTGATTTTTTTGCAATTTCTACTTGCCTATTCATTAAATTAAACTGAGTAGCTTGGATGAATACTTCTCTCTCAAAGTTAACCATACTCTGCTCCACTTGATTATTAATTAAATCACTATTTGCTTGTTGTTGCTTAACTCTTGCCTTATTTAAACCCCAGTTGTAAAGAGGAACAGAAACTCCAAAATTAACAGATTCTTGATCCAATAAATTGTTCAAAGATCCAGAAATAGTAGTAGAGGTCTGGGTAACACCATAAGTCACAAACAAATCAGCATTAAAGCTATTTTCTTTTTTGGCTCTATCCAGTTCACGTTCACTAAGTAATAAGTTCTTTTCAAACGTAACCATCTCCGATCTGTGTTTATTTGCCAATTCTATTGCTTTAGGAATATCAACCACAATTTGAGGAACTGTTTCATCTACAACTAGTTCTATTTCTGTTTGAGGTGCTATTCCCAAAAAAGTTTTTAATTTTTGTTTACTTACTACTACATCCAATTCCGATTGGGCTAAAGTTCTTTCAGCATTAAGTAAAATCAATTCAATTTGTAACAATTCACTTTCGGCAATTTTACCCAAATTGTATCTTCCTTGCGATATTTTAAACAAAGTATCACTATTAGAAACATTGATTTTTGCAATATCATACCTTGATACGTTATTAACTACTTCAAAAAATAATTGTACCGCTTCTATCGAAACATCTTCATTTTGTTCCACACTTTTTTTCTGAGCTTCTTCAAAATTAAGAGGCTCAATTTTACCTTGCCATTTATAAGGGTTAAATTTCATAATTGGCTGGCGGTAACCAATATAAAAAGGAGAACTACGGTATGATGTTCTGTTATTTATACCTAAAATATCTAGTCTTGCCATGTCAGCCGAAATAAAAATGTCTCCTCCAGTTAATCTTACAGATTGTGATAATTGAAGTGCTGCAGAATAGTTTATTTGACTTCTTCTGACAAAATCACTCGAACCATCTGGCAAAGAAATTTCAGAAATACCAATATCTAAACTAGGTAGAGTTCCTGTGAAAGTTAATGAAGGTAAAAATGATCTTTTGTATCCATAATACCTCCAATAACTATTTTCGTACGTATTGAGAACAGTTTTGGCAGAAATAGTTTCTCCATGTGCTAGTTTTATAACATCCTCAAGAGTAAGTCGATTTTGAGCTGAAGCATTTATCGAAATAAAAATTAATAATGCAATTCGTATAAAATTATTCATATTTAAGAGAGTTTACGGGGTTTTGTTCAGCAGCATTATTTGCAGGTAAATACCCAAAAACAATTCCGGTAAGAACAGAAATTACAAATGATAAAAAGATAGAAAAAATAGAAATTTTAGTAGGCATTTCAAGGAAAATTTCAACAGCATAACTAAGAGTAATTCCTAAAATAATCCCAATGACCCCTCCAAATAAACTGATGAATGATGCTTCGAGAATAAACTGCATTTTAATGTCATTCTTTTTTGCACCTACAGCTCTTCTTAGTCCAATTTCTTTAATTCTTTCTTGCACAGATGCCAACATAATATTCATGATTCCAATTCCCCCTACAACTAGCGATATACTTGCTATTGCACCCAATAACCAATTAAATAAATCATCTGTTTCCTTTTGTTGTTTAAGAGTTTGTTCTGGAATACTAACAGCAAAATCAACAACTTCATTGTGCCTTCTTTTCATCATTCTACTCATTAACTCACCACTTGGAGCAACATCCTCTGAGTTCTTTAACTGAACAATAATTTTATCTAATTGATTGGGATTTTCTTTTTTGCCATTACTCCAATTTCTATTGTCTTGTATTGAAATTTTGCCTCTGTCCTTAAACCTCGAGAGCAAAGTCTCTATTGGAACATAAATCTCATTATTATAATCGTTTATACCCATAGATTGGAGATTATCTGCAACTCCCCCCATTTTTTTAATAACTCCTATCACTTGTAGGTTAAGTCTTCCTATTCGTACAGTTTTTCCAATTGGGTTCGACTTTGGAAACAATAGTTTGCTTAAGGTACTTCCTAGCAAACAAACCTTCTTTTTACTGTTATTTTGTAATTGTGTAAAATGGTTTCCTTGTTCTAATTCGATATTAAAAATCTTAAAATAAGAAGGGTCAACTCCTATTGCTTTAGTTTTTTTTCTAATTGTTGAGCTCAATGCATAAGTTTCATAATTTACCTCAGGTGTTATTAATTCAATATTAGGAACTACTTCCATAATATTACTCAAATCCTTAAGTGTAAGTCCAGGTGAATATTTTTTTGCTTGAGAAGGATCGCTTTCCTCTTCTTCCGAGTTATCAGCTTCTTTTTCATAAATCGATTTCACAATAATATTGTTGACTCCTACAATTTTTAATTGTTCTAATATTTGTTGTTGAGCACCATTACCAATTGCTAGCATAGAAATAACCGCTCCCACTCCAAAAATAATTCCGAGAGTAGTTAAAATGGCTCTAAACTTATTAGCCAAAATAGATTCAAATGCTATGCGTGCGTTTCTTATCAAATTAATCTTGTTCTTTTAGTCTATTTATTTCCATCTCTTCAGCACCTTCTGGAGCAATCATAGAAATTTCATTATCAGCATTAACTCCTTTATCTACAACAATGTATTCTTCACTAGCCTCTCCGGTTTCTATTTGTTGTTTTGTAATGCTTCCTCCATTTTTCAGGAATACGTATTGAATATTATCCTCAGTAAAAACAGACTCTAAAGGAATATAAAGAACCTCTTTTAATTCTTTGATTTTGATTTTATTAGATGTTGTCATTGCAGGCCTAAGCATGGTGTCTTGGTCCAATACTTTTATTTCTACTTCAAATACTTTAGCATCCGAATTGGATTGTTGTTGGCCGATATTTGCTACAGAAATTATTTCACCTTTTATCAATTTATCAGCAAATGCATCTACGGTAATTGTTACTTCCTGCCCTTTTTTAACTTTACTGATGTCAATCTCATTCACATACGTTTTAGATATCATCTCGGATAAATCAGGAATACTTGCAATAATAGGATTCCAAGTATTAACCGTAGAACCTGGCTTTACTTTTCCATTCCAATTAGAGTAGTATACTAACATACCATTTTGAGGTGCAGTAACTTGTAAACTCTGAAGCCCAGTTAACATTTTAGATATTTTAGCTTCTAATTGTTTTAATTCGGTTTGTACTTTAAACACTTTTGAAACTGCTTGTTGCTTTTTTAATTTCAAATTAGTAATGGCTTGCTCATAATTTCTTTCAGCTTTTTCAAGTGTAATTTCAGCTTTCCTTTGCACTGCTGGTGGTTCAAATTTAGATTGTTTCACCTCCAAATCACTTTCCTCCATTGCATATTTTAAGTTCAAAATACTTTCTCTCTCTGCTCTCATAGAAAGAGCTGTATCTAATTTTGCAGATTTTAAATCGGATAATTTTTGCTCTTTGTCTATTTCCAACTGATTTAAGCTCGATCCTATTTCTGATGGGTCAAGTGATGCAACAAAATCTCCCTCTTTTAAAATAGTCCCCTCATCAGCCATTTCAGATATTTTTATCTGGCTTACTCCCAAACTTCTTAATAAAGAAGGTGCATAAATATTTTGAGAATTTCTTGCTTCTAATTCTCCTGTAGCAATTACTTCAATTGGCAAGTTTCCTTTTATCACTTTAGTAATCATTGATTTACTTATTCCTTCAGCACTTCCTCCAGAAAACATCCACCAAAGAAGCAGAAGCAATAATGCCCCTCCAACTCCATAAATTATTTTTTTATTTTTCATCATTTTATATAATTATTCCGTCTTTTAATACAATTGTTCTCTGTGCAAACTCCGAGATTTCTTTTTCGTGAGTTACCAATAAAATAGTCTGTCCTTTTGCATGTAAATTAGCAAACAACTCCATTATTGATTCAGAAGTTTTAGAATCTAGATTTCCTGTGGGTTCATCTGCCAAAATAAGAGAGGGTGAATTTACCAAAGCTCTTGCAATCGCAACTCTTTGTCTTTGCCCACCACTCATTTCATTGGGTTTGTTCATCAATTTATCACCCAATCCTACTAATTCAAGCATTTCTCTCGATTTAGCATTTCGTTCTTCTTTTTCAATACCATCTGCATATAATAGTGGTAAACCCACATTTTCAAGTGCAGATAATTTGGGTAATAAATTAAATGTTTGAAAAACGAATCCTATTTCTTGATTCCTGAACTCAGAAATTTGGTTATCATCCAATTCATGAATTGGTTTCTTTCTTAATAAATATTCTCCAGAAGTTGGTACGTCCAAAGCTCCAATAATATTCATTAAAGTAGATTTCCCGGAACCAGAAGAACCCATCAAAGCCAAATAATCATTTGGATTAATAGTTAAATCAATCCCTTTGAGTGCTTCATATTCCAATTCACCCGTAATATAGGTTTTTCGGATATTAGTTAACTCAATCATTGATTAATAGTTTTGGTTGGATAAGTATAACAATTATAATGAAATAGGTTACATTATATTATGTTAAATGGTGTTAATGATGTGTAAATGGATCCCAAATTAAAAAAATAATAACCGGAATTCTAATAGTATTAAATTCTAAATGTTTTGTACTTTTAATGTATATGAAGCCAGATTTTGCAAACTTAGATTACCGTTCAATTAAAACTGAACAAACGACATCCAAACCAAGAAAATGGATGACTAACGAAGGAATAGAACTTAAATCTTCTTACACCAAAGAAGAT
>CALLII010000129.1 GCA_938009745.1 uncultured Flavobacteriales bacterium | reverse complement strand
GGTAAGATCTACTTCAAAAGTAGTTTACGAAGAACTCTACAAAAACATTGATTTGTCAATTTATACAGAGTTTGGCTCTACTAAGTATGATTTCATTGTAAAGCCTGGAGCGGATGAATCGAATATTCAAATTAATTATTTGGGTGCTGATACTATTTATCTAAATGAGGGGAAGTTAATCCTAGAAAATACGATTAATAACATTGAAGAAGCGAAACCATTTTCATATCAAATCATAGAAGGTAAAAAAGTTGAGGTAAATTGCAGTTATGTTTTAAATGGAACTTTATTGTCTTTTGAATTTCCAAATGGTTATGATAAATCTAAAGAACTAATCATTGATCCTGTGGTAGTCTTTTCAACTTTTTCTGGTTCTACTGCTGATAATTTTGGATTCACAGCAACTTACGATAAAGGGGAAAATACTTATGCGGGAGGTATAGTTTTTGGAACAGGAGTTTATCCAACAACTCTTGGAGCTCATCAAACTGCATTTAATACAGCTCCTTGGTACTATGTTGATATTGCAATTAGTAAATTCAATATAAACGGATCTGCTTTACTTTATTCAACATATTTAGGGGGTTCAAATAGTGAAGCTCCACACAGTTTGTCTGTTAACAATCAGGATGAGTTATTTGTTATGGGAACAACAGGATCAAGTAATTATCCTACTTCTACAAACGGTTACAATAGGATTTTTTCTGGTGGAGTAAATGTCTCACCCTTATACTCTGGGGTAAACTATTTACAAGGTTCTGATTTATTTGTAACCAAATTTAATGTCTCTGGTACTGCAATTTTAGGTTCTACATTTGTAGGAGGAACAGGTAATGATGGAGTAAATACGGATACATTATTAGCTTACAATTACGGAGATGCTTTTAGAGGAGAAATAACAATTGATTCTTCTGGTAATGCAATTGTTGCTTCTACCACAAACTCGACAAATTTCCCTACAACAGTTGGAGCACCTCAAACCACCTATGGAGGTGGTTTTTCTGATGCCTGTATTTTTGTTTTGGATTCTAACCTTCAAAATTTAACTTGGTCAACTTATTACGGAGGAAGTAATCAAGATGCCGGATATGGAGTACAATTTGATTCTTATAATAATTATTTCTTAACAGGAGGAACAGTAAGTAATAATCTTGTTACTTCTTTAGATGCTTATGACACCTCATATAATGGAGCTGAAGATGGTTATATTGTAAAATTTAATTCTTCATCAAACTCATTAATAGCTGCAACTTATATCGGTACGAGTGGTTATGATCAATCTTTTATGGTTCAATTAGACAATAATGATGATGTTTATATAACTGGTCAATCATTAGGAAATTATCCAGTTTCATTAGGAGTTTATACTAATCCTGGTTCATCACAATTATTTCATAAGTTTTCTAATAATTTAGACTCATCTTATTGGAGTACCGTAATAGGTTCAGGAAGGAATTCAATTGATTTATCACCTTCTGCATTTTTGGTAAACGATTGTGGTTTAATATATTTATCTGGATGGGGAGGACTTACAAATAGAGCTTACCGAGCTGCAGGGAGTAGTACCAATGGTTTACCTCTAACAGTTGACGCTTTCCAATCTACAACTGATGGAAGTGATTTTTATTTAATGGTTTTGGATAGAGACGCAGCAGGATTAAGATATGGGACTTATTATGGGGGTGCTACAAGTCGTGAACATGTAGATGGGGGAACGAGTAGATTTGATAAAAAAGGAAATGTATACCAAGCAGTTTGTGCAGGTTGTGGAGGGAATAGTGATTTACCAACAACTCCTGGTGTGTGGTCTAATACGAATAACAGTTCTAATTGTAATTTAGGAGTTGTAAAAATGAATATTGCTTATATTCAATCTATTGCAAGTTCTCCAGCTCCATTTATTTGTTTGCCCGATTCGGTTAGTTTTATTAATTTCAGTAGTGGAGGAAATACCTATAAATGGTATTTTGGTGATGGAGATTCATCTTCTTTATTTGAGCCAACTCATGTTTATCCTGATACAGGAACCTATTATGTCAGCTTAATTGTTTCAGATTCTTCAGGTTGCGTTCCGCCTGATACAGCTTTTACAGTTGTAAGAGCATATAAGCCAAGGCCATTGTCTGTGGATACAGTTCCAGTAATCTGTAGAGGAGACTCTGTTCAACTAAACGGATATAATGGTCAAACTTATAAATGGACTCCTTCTGGTTCATTGACAAACGATACAATTTCAAATCCAATTGCATTTCCATATAATACAACAACTTATAAGTTGGTTTCAGAATATTATTGTAATACCGATTCAGCTTATGTTACTGTTACAGTCGATACAAATTCAATAGTTGTAAGTCCTGATACCACAATTTGCGAAGGAACAGCAGTAACATTAAATGCAACAGGCGGAGTGATTTACAATTGGTATCCTGCAACAGGATTAGTAAATGGAAATACTTCAACACCAACAGTCACTCCAAGAAATCCAATGTATTATTATGTAGATGTAACGAGTGCCTTTGGGTGTACATTTACAGATTCTGTTTATGTAGCTTTCCATAATGATACTATGACCATTTCAAACGATACGTCTATTTGTTTAGATGAATCTTTGACATTATCAGGAACAGGAGGAGGAACTTATTTATGGTCTACCACTGCAATTACTAATTCAATAACAGAAACACCTTTAACT
>CALLII010000128.1 GCA_938009745.1 uncultured Flavobacteriales bacterium | reverse complement strand
ACAATCAGCAGGACTAGATTTAAGAGCAAGCTTGGAAGAATCCATCACTCTAAAACCATTAGAAAGAAGACTAATCCCAACAGGATTGCACATTGCTTTGCCAGATGGTTATGAGGCCCAAGTTCGCCCAAGAAGTGGATTGGCTTACAAAAAAGGAGTAACCGTACTGAATGCGCCCGGAACAATTGATGCAGATTACCGAGGAGACATTGGTGTGATTTTAATCAACATGAGTAACGAAAATTTTGTGGTAGAAAATGGCGAACGAGTAGCTCAATTAGTCATAGCCAAATACGAACAAGCCGAGTGGAATTTAGTTACCGAATTATCTGAAACAAATAGGGGAGAAGGCGGTTTTGGAAGTACTGGGGTTAAGTAGAAGATTATTTTATTCCTAACAGAGACAATAACTTTTTTAATATACTCGTTTTTGAACCTGAGTTTAAGCTGTTAGTTTTTGTTGTAGCAATAGTTTCTCCTTGCAAACTTGACATATCCTCATCCCAATCCATTAAATCCTCAGATGGAAACTCTTCATAGCTCCAAGATTGTGTAGTTTCTTTATTACAAAAAAACCCTTCTAAATCAAGAGGTTCAATAAGACTTATTAAAAAATCTCTATCGCCAAAAATGTAAAAAAATCTTTGGTCATACTCTTCTACTATTAAAATTTTTGAATCAGGTGTTTCAATTCTAACACAATGCGGTAATGCAAATGGGTCTTTAATTAAGTCACTAATATTTTTTAACTTGTCTTTTTCCTTAGTTTCACTGTAGACGTATAAAGATTCATAACCCAAAGAGTTTATCCTTTTAAGCAGCTTGTTTTCAATAATTTCAGGAATATGATCTACGCCTGGAGGAATAATTTCCTTTTCTTTTTCAAGAAATTTCATTAGCTTGTTATACTCGAATCTTTCAGTTAGCCTAGATGCTCTATGAAAAAATTCCAATGACCTGTCAAGTGATTTTATATCTCTAATTTTTGCACTTTTGATAACCTCTGTCCAAGAAAGAGTCTCACAACTCTCTTCTGTATCAAACTTGTTAGGCCAAGTTTCGGGTTCAAACTTTATTTTATCAGAGCACTTTTCCTTAATTATCAAAAAAGGATGCAGGCAAACAAAACAATCTTTAAAGTCAGGATTATTTTTTAAAATAGGCCTGTTAAAATAATATTCAGAATTTAGGTGCTTTTTTACTTCATCAGATATATCAGGAGTATTTATTACCATATCTACCTCCTATTCATATAAATAGAAACATAGTAAAGTAAAGTTGCTAGCGAACCAACTGCAGCAACTACATAAGTCATGGCAGCCCATTTTAGCGCATCTTTCGAACCAGCATATTCTTCTTTATTTACAATGTTGTAACTCTTAAGCCATTTCAAGGCTCTTTTACTGGCATCAAATTCTACAGGCAAGGTAACTAAACTGAATAGTGTGGTTAATGCAAACAATGCTATACCTGCCAATAGTAATTGTGGAAAAACTTGAATCATTGCAATACCTCCAATTAAAACCCATTGCACATATTTAGAACCAAAACTTACTACAGGAACTAACTTAGATCTCATTTGTAAAAAAGAGTAATTAGTAGCATGTTGTATTGCATGACCCACTTCATGAGCAGCAACAGCTGCTGAAGCTGCATTCCGTTCATTATAAACTACTTGCGAAAGGTTTACAGTTTTATTTGTAGGATTATAATGATCGGTTAATTGCCCTTGAACCGCAATTACTTTTACATCAGTAATTCGATTATCGGCAAGCATTTTTTCAGCAATTTCTCTTCCGCTCATTCCATTTTGCAATTGAATTTTAGAATATTTTGCAAATTTTCTTTTTAATTGTCCGCTTGCAAGCATACCCAATCCAGCAAGTACCGCTCCCAATATATAAACCATCATCATCATAATAGTATCGTGTTTTATTGTTCAAGTAAATTTAGTAAATATAATTGTATTGGCCTTTTTTTGTTTCAAGGCAAAAAGAAGAAAAGCTAAATAGCTATGAAAACATATTAAATAGAAAAAGGAATTCTTATATTTAAACTTCTAAAAAATCAAGAATGAAACTAAGATTAATTACTCAAATTCTAGAACAAGTTGCTCCCCTTTCTTATCAAGAAACCTATGACAATAGCGGATTAATAACCGGGAATAATGAGTTAGAAGTTTCTAAAGTATTATTATGTTTAGATTGCTTAGAGTCTATTGTTGACGAAGCCATAGAAAAAGGATGCGAGCTGATTATAGCTCATCATCCAATAGTTTTTAGCGGATTGAAAAAGCTAAACGGGGGAAATTATATTGAGAGAGTAATCATAAAAGCGATTAAAAATGACATAGCTATTTATGCGTGTCACACCAATTTAGATAATGTCCTGAAAAATGGAGTAAACCAAAAAATTGCCGAGAAAATAGGATTAGAAAACATCCAAATTTTGTCGCCAATGGCAAATAAAATGAGCAAACTAATAGTTTATTGTCCAAGTGATAAACCAGAAATTGTTTCGAAAGTAAGAGAAAACCTCTTTGAAAACGGAGCAGGACACATAAGTGATTATTCTAATTGCAGTTTCAATTTAGAAGGAAAAGGAACTTATTTACCAGGCGAAAACACCAACCCAGCTTATGGTGACAAAGGAAAAACCAACTTTATGGATGAAACCAAAATTGAGGTTGTTGTGATGAACCAAGAAACCAACAGAATAGTAGCTGAGGTAAATAAAGTTCACCCATACGAAGAAGTAGCTTACGAAATAATACCTATAACTAACATAAACAAGCAACTAGGTGCAGGAATAATTGGAGAATTGAAAGAAGGAATGGAGACTAAAAAATTCCTTTCACACTTAAAGACTTCAATGAAAACGGAATGCATAAGACATACTAACATCCATAAAGAGAAAGTAATCAAAATTGCTGTTTGTGGAGGTTCAGGAAGTTTTTTATTAGATGCTGCAAAAGGAAATAAAGCAGACGTTTTTGTAACAGGTGACTACAAATATCATCAGTTTTTTGATGCTGAAGACAAGATAATTATTGCGGATATTGGACACTATGAAAGTGAGCAATTTACAATCGAATTGTTCGAAGAAATTTTAAAGGATAAAGTTTCGGGAGTAGAATTGTTAAAAACAAACGTGAACACAAACCCTGTTAATTACTGTTAAATTAAGGAATAGAACACTAATGGTACAGTTTGTGCGTGTGTATTAATCAAAATGTTAGATATGAAAAAGATAGTTTTAATAATAGTGACAATGGCGTTTCTCTCAGGTATTTCTTTTTCTCAAAGAAGAAAAGTATACAAAGCTGGAGAATCGACACCAACAGTTACTGTACGTAAAGACTCTGCTGATCAAAAACCTCAAAAGGTAAATGGTGAGGCAAAAAAAGAAAAGGCTTGCGATTGTAAAAATGATCTTGAATTTGACCCAACATCAAAACAGGCACTGGACAAAAATAAAACCGGTAAGCCAATTTTTACAGGAACTTGCATTACTTTTTACCCAAACAGAAAATTGGAAATGAAAGTAACTTATGTTGAGGGCCGTGAAGATGGTGTTTTATATAAGTTTTATGAAGATGGCACTCCTTGGTTAGAGCTGAATTATGCTGAAGGTAAAGCATATGGAACTTGGAAATATTGGGAGAAAGACTCGACTTTAATGTGGGTACAGAATTTTAGATTTGATAAGAAACATGGCAAACAAACGTACTATTATCCTAACGGCAATATGAAAAAAACGGAGGAGTACGTTATGGATGTGAAAACAGGAACTTTTGAACAATATTACGAAGATGGAGGGCTAAAAAAGGTAGTCACTTACAAAGAAAATAAGTTTGATGGACCATACATGAAGTATGCTGACGATAGCACACTGTTGTTAGAAAGGTTTTACAAAGAAGGAGAAATAGAAGGTAAGGATAATTCCTATTTTGAAGATGGAACATTGGCTTATCAAACTTCTTATTTGAAAGGAGAGAAAGATGGGGAGTGGATTTATAATTATGAAGATGGTTCGCCCGAAAGAATTGAAAACTATAAAAAAGGAATGAAAGAAGGAGAGTGGACAGAGTATTATAAAAATGGAAAAGTAAAAGAGGAATTAGTCTATAAAAAAGATAAACTAATCTCAAAAAAGCAATACAATAAATTCGGAGACTTGATGGAGTCTTCTAAATAAAAACTTAATGAACAAACTAGTAATTTCGATAGCTATACTGCTATTTTCGAGCACGATTTCTTTTTCTCAAGTAGAGAAAGACAAAAATTTAACAACAAAAAAAATCTCTAAACTAATTGAGATCATTGAAAGATATTATGTGGATTCGGTAAACTCACCCGAGCTAGTAGATGTGGCAATAAACGCTATGTTAGAAAAACTGGACCCACATTCTGCTTACATTCCAGCTAAAAGAGTAGATGCTGTAGAAGCACCATTAAAAGGAAACTTTGAAGGAGTAGGAGTTCGTTTTCAAATATTAAACGATACTTTAATGGTTGTTGCGGCTATTCCTGGTGGACCAAGTGAAAAAGTAGGTGTACAAGCAGGCGATCAAGTAATAAAAATTGACAATGAAACTGTTGCTGGAGTTGGACTTCAAAACTCAGGAGTAAGAAGCAGACTTTTAGGAAAAAAAGGAACTAAAGTAACAATGACTGTTAGAAGAAGTGGTGAGAATGATTTAATTGACTTTGAAGTTACAAGAGATAAAATTCCAATTTATAGTTTGGATGCAGCTTATATGGTTGATGATGAAATAGGCTACATCAAAATAAATGCATTTGCGCGTACTACAGAACAAGAGTTTATTGATGCTCTAGAAAAACTATCTGGGCTTGGAATGAAATCATTGATTTTGGACTTACAGAATAACGGAGGAGGATATTTAGATCAAGCTTTTAAATTGGCGGATCAATTTTTATCTAACGAACGAATGATTGTATTTACTGATGGTAGAAGTTACAAAAGAGAAAATTATGTAGCGACCGATAAAGGGGGGTATGAAAAAGGAAAACTAGTAGTACTTGTGAACGAAGGGACTGCATCTGCTAGTGAAATTGTATCTGGAGCTATTCAGGATTGGGATAGAGGTGCAGTTGTAGGAAGAAGAACTTTTGGAAAAGGACTTGTTCAAAGACCAGTTACGTTACCAGATGGATCTAAAGTGAGAATTACAACTCAAAGGTATTTTACTCCTTCGGGAAGATGTATTCAAAAATCATATGAAAACGGAAGTAAAGAATACCGAAAAGAAAAATATGAAAGATACCTTAACGGAGAATCTTTTAATAAAGACAGCATACAAATTCCAGACTCTTTAGTGTTTAAAACATTAATCAAAAAAAGAGATGTTTATGCTGGCGGAGGAATCATTCCAGATGTATTTGTACCAGTTGATACTACCGGTACTTCTCCATATTTTTTAAGCTTAGTAAGAAAAGGAATCATGAATAGGTTTGCTCTAGAATATGTAAATAAAAACAGAGAAAACTTTACAACATTATACCCAGATTTCGAGTCGTTTAAA
>CALLII010000127.1 GCA_938009745.1 uncultured Flavobacteriales bacterium | reverse complement strand
ATTCTATTTTTTATCGAAGAGGATTCATTCAGAAATATAGAGCAAATTGAACCCATAATCCGTATTTATTTCAAAGAAATAATGAAGTGCAAAGATTATAACCAAATAAAAAAATATCTTGGAGAAGATGATTTATTGGGTGTAAAAATTATTAATTCTTCCACCAAAAAATTTACTATTTCTGGAATGAGTAGTTTGGATACATTCAACTATTTGTTTGTTTTTAAATAGGTATGAATTGTTTCTCATATCACAGCTTTAAAAGTTGTACTTTCGTGCCGTAACGAAAGAAAAAAGTGAAAAAATTTAACCAAATAGTTGCCTACTTTCCTGCAATCGGGATGAGTATTTACCTCATTATGTTTACTTCGGCTGCAATGATGTATCCTGGAGGGTCGGATAATATCCCAACTGCCCAAGATGGCTATAGTTTTTTTCATAATTTTTTGTGCGATACGAACAACCTAATTACCCACTCTGGACTAAGAAATGACGGAAAAGTATTGGCTAATTTGGCTCACATTGTGCTTAGTATCACAATGATGTCCTTCTTTTATGTAATGCCAAATATTTTTAGCCATACTAACCGAAACACCAAACTGATAAAAATACTAGGTGTTACGGCAATGGCTATTTTCACTTTCATGTACCAAGAAGAGCTACATGATTTGGTGGTTACTCTGGTGGGAATATTTGCTTCAATGGCGTTTTTACCAATATTCATTGAGCTAGTCAAGTACAAGAATAGACCTTTTAAAATTCTAACTTACATTGTGTTTATTATGAGCTTGGCTCTTTACCTTGGTTTCGAAACCAAAGTTGGTATTTACTATATGCCTTTTCTTCAGAAGTTTGTTTTTATGGTAGATGCAACCTTAGTTTATTGGACTGCTATTATCGTTATTAGAAAGAATAATAGAGGGTTGGAGGCTTAAATGTTTAAAATAAAAATGGGCAAGCTTTAAGCTCACCCAATTTATAATTGCTATATTTTTAACCTTTATTTCAATTCTTTAAGTAGAGTTTCTACTGCTAGTTTTCCTAAATTATTAGATGCTAAAGGACTTGCTCCCGTTATTAGCTTCCTGTCCAAACAAACAGTGTCATCTCCTTTTGTATTAACCAAATTAGCTCCTAAGCTTTTCAGTTTTTCGCTTAATCCGTAAGGCATTTGTCCGGGTAAATATCCTATCATTGGAGTTTTCTTATCCACCGAGTCTGGAAATACTGCCATATTATATCCTTTATAAAGAAACTCTTGATTATCCAAAGTTGTGGCTAAAAGAGAGCCTGGTCCGTGACAAAGTGTTATAGTAAATAAGTCATTTTGGTGAGCCCAATTTAAAGTTTTACCTACATTCTTATCTTCAGGAATTCCTAACATTGCTCCGTGTCCTCCAGGAACAAAAACAGCCGCATAAGATTCTGAATCAGTAAATGAATTAGCAACAAAGTCTGAAAGTTTATTTGGTGCTTCTAGCCTTGGTTTTAACTTCTCATAAATAGCCTTTACATATTCGTCTTTCTCGGGAAAAGCCCACATTTCAAATACTACTGGTTTTCCTGTTGGCGTAACAATATCAAATTCAAACCCAGCATTTTGCAAATGTAACATTGGCAAAAGAGCTTCTACCGGGTGGTTTCCTGTAGAAAACATTTTTCCGTTTTGCATGGTTAAGTTCTTTTGTTCGGTAAAAATTACTAATATTTTAGATTTCTTCCCTTTGTATTTCTCGTAAGAAATGTTCTCGTAATCTGTTTTGTCAACAGTTCCTAGTTTTATTGCCATTTTAGATGGGCTGTACGATCCGTCTGATTCTAGTTTTGGAGCAATTCCTAATAATTTTTTAAGCATAATGTTTTGTTTCTAATTGTTAAAACAAAAGTAGAATACTAATTCCTAAATAAAATAACCCTATGGTAAGAAATGTTATTTCTTGGTTTTTTCAACTCTTATTCGGCTTAAACTTTGTTGAGTTATTCCAAGGTAAGATGCAATGTGATAGTTGGGAGTGTGTTGTTCAATATCAGGATACTGTTGCAGAAATAAATCATATCTCTCCTCGGCAGTTAACTGCAATTGATTCAAAATTCTTTTGTGCATGCTAACTACATGGCGCTCTAAATTTTTTCTTTGAAAAGTTTCAAATTCAGGATAAAGAGTATAAATTTCTTCTAGTTCTTTAGCGTTAAATTCTATCACTTTACAATCAGTAATACTCTCTACAGTTAATGTTGCTATTTGATTGCTGTAAATAGCCATGAAATCACTCATCCACCAGTTTTTAATAGCAAACTGCAAAGTATGTTCTTTCCCTGTTTTGTCTGTGCAAAAAGAGCGTAAACAACCTTCAGTCACAAAATAGGTTTTTCGAACCTTTTGTCCTTCGCGAATCAAAGTTTCTCCCTTAGAAATGTTTCTTTCTTTTGAAATAGCATACACATACTCTTCTGCTTTTTGGCTGAGTGGTATGCTACTTTTAAGTTTACTAATTAATTCTTTCAAAGTAATAGGTTTTATTAGTTCGACAAATTAATATCCGCTATTTTTTCAATTTTATTTCTTTCTAAAAAAGCATCAATTGTTTCGAAGTGTTCGATTACTCTTTGGTTCTTGAACTCAAATACTTTCTCGGATAATCCTTGTAGAAAATCTCTGTCGTGAGAAACCAGAATTAACGTTCCATCAAAATCCATAAGAGCTTCTTTCAATACATCTTTTGATTTTAAATCTAGGTGGTTTGTTGGCTCATCCAGTATCAGTAAATTTACGGGTTCAAGCAAGAGTTTAACCATGGCAAGCCTTGTTTTTTCTCCTCCAGATAGAACACTTACTTTCTTATCGATATCGTCTCCACTAAACATAAATCGGCCTAGCATGTTTTTTATTTGAGTACGGATTTCGCCTACTGCTACTTCGTCTATTGTTTGGAAAACTGTTAGATTTTCATCTAACAAAGAAGCTTGATTTTGTGCAAAATATCCAACCTCAACATTGTGTCCCAATTTGCATTCTCCCTCCACTTCTAGCTCGCCCAAAATAGCTTTAATCATAGTCGATTTTCCTTCACCATTTCGGCCTACAAACGATACTTTTTCTCCTCTAGAGATTACCATGTTGGCATCTTTAAAAACAGTATGCTCTCCATATGATTTAGAAACTTCCTT
>CALLII010000126.1 GCA_938009745.1 uncultured Flavobacteriales bacterium | reverse complement strand
CTGCCCCAGTTACAGCATATTGGCCAAATGATTATGGTTTGTATAACATGGCAGGAAATGTTGCTGAATGGGTAATGGATGTATATCGTCCACTATCTTCTGAAGATGTTGATGAATTTAGTCCATTTAGAGGAAACGTATTTAAGGCTAAAGTTCTTAATTCAGAAGGAGCAATTGATGAAAAGTTAGACGAAGCAATGTATGATGTTAATGCAATTAAAGAATACATTGTAGACTTTACGGCAGCAAGAAAAAACAGAAGAGGAGGTGTTATTACTGATTCCCTGGATTTTATTTTATTAGCTGAGCTTGATTCATTAGTTTCTGAAGCTAATGAAATGTATAATGATGGAAGAAGATTAGAAGCATCAAGAGCTGTTAGAGAAATAATTGAAACTAACTTACCTGACATTGGATTTAGAATCCAAAACGAGCCAGGATTTGAGGATTTTCAGTACGAAATAATTCCGAAGTTAATTACTGGTATTTCTGATTATGTAATTAATACTCCTGGGAGTTTGAAAGTAAGAAACGTTACCAAAGAAGAAAATCTTGATAGACGAAACTACGATCAAGCTAACTACATTGATTATTTAGATGGTGACTTAAATTCAAGTATCTATTACGATAATGAAGAAAAGAAAGAAGGAATATCATTATTTGATGGTCAGTCAGGTGCTAAAAGAAATAGAAGTGGTTTTAACTCTGATAATTTAGTTTACCAGTCAGGTAAAAACAAAAGAGGTGAACCTTCCACTTTAATTACTGATGAATCTAGAGTATACAAAGGTGGTTCATGGAAAGATAGAGCTTATTGGTTATCTCCAGGAAACAGAAGATATTATGATGAATTTAGATCAACAGATTTTATTGGATTTAGATGCGCTATGACAAGAGTAGGAAGTCCTGTAGGATTAGGAGGCTCTAAAAAGAAAAAATAACAAAACGACTTTAATAAGTTACAAAAGCCTTGATAGTTTTCTATCAAGGCTTTTTTTATATTTAAAAAAATAAAAGTCTTATGTCAACACAAGAATTATATTCTGTCTATTTAAAACATCCTTTAATATCTACAGACACTAGAAACATAAAAGATAATTCTATTTTCTTTGCCCTTAAAGGAGAAAACTTTGATGGTAATAAATTTGCCGAAGATGCACTAAATAAGGGTGCAAGCTATGCTATAATTAGTGATGAAAGATATAAAAAAGATGAAAGATATATTATAGTTGGAGATACTTTGATAGCCTTACAGGATTTAGCAAAATATTATAGAGAACAATTAACTATTCCTATAATAGGAATTACTGGTAGTAATGGAAAAACTACTACTAAAGAGCTAATGAAAAGTGCATTGCAAGAAAAATATAAAACTTATGCAACATTTGGGAATTTAAATAATCATATTGGCGTACCACTTTCTATACTTTCTATAACCAAAGAGCATGAAATAGCAATAATTGAAATGGGTGCTAATCACCAGAAAGAGATTGAATTTTTAGCTAATATCTGTAATCCAGATTGCGGATTAATAACAAATATTGGAAAAGCACATTTAGAAGGTTTTGGAGGAATTGAAGGAGTAGAAATAGGAAAGACAGAACTATTTACTAATCTAAATTCAAGAGGAAAACAAATTTTTATCAATGTAGACGAATCTAGACTTGCAAAATATGTAGATGAAATGAAAGCTATTACATATGGAATTAAAGAATGCAATTACATTGGGGAGATAACATCTACTATTCCATTTCTATCCATGAGGATAAAATATAAAAACAAGGAGTTTGAAATAAACTCTAACCTTATTGGTACATATAACTACAACAACATTTTATCAGCAGTGGTAATTGCAGATTATTTTAACGTTTCAGAAGAACAGATAAAGAAAGGAATAGAAAACTATAAACCTACTAATAATCGCTCGCAACTTGTAATACAAGGAAGTAACAAACTAATTATGGATGCATATAATGCTAATCCTTCTAGCATGGTAGAGGCAATTAATAACTTGGTGAAATCGGAGTCTAAAAAGAAATATTTTATCCTTGGCGATATGCTTGAATTGGGCAAAGATTCTAAAAAAGAACATGAAGCAATTGTCCAATTATTAATAGACAATGAGTTAAAAGGAGTACTAGTAGGAAAGCTATTTAAATCAGTTAAACAAAACGAGTACATTACTTTCTCTAATAATGAGGCTGCAAAAAAATTCTTGAAAACGAATCCTAAAAAGGATACTCTATTTTTAATTAAAGGATCAAGAGGAATAAAATTAGAAACAATACAAGAAGTGTTGTAAATTTAAAAACTATCAAAACAAAATAATATGGCTAAGATACTTACTACCAAATCGATAAAATTTCTTGAAAAATATTTGAATAACGCTTCCCCTACAGGATTTGAAAGCGAAGGACAAAAATTATGGTTAGACTATTTGAAACCATATACAGATGAATATTTTGTAGATACCTATGGAACTGCAGTTGCAGTAATTAATCCTAAAGCAAAATACAAAGTTGTGATAGAAGCCCATGCAGATGAAATTTCTTGGTTTGTTCATTACATCAATAAAGATGGATTTATCTATGTAAGAAGAAATGGTGGTTCTGATCACCAAATTGCTCCATCAAAAAGAGTAAATATTCACACAGATAAAGGAATTGTTCCTGCCCTATTTGGTTGGCCAGCAATTCACACTAGAAAATCTGGTGACGAAAAACCACCAAAATTGGAGAATATCTTCTTGGATTGTGGAGCAAATTCCAAAGAAGAAGTGGAAAAAATGGGGATTCATGTTGGGTGTGTTATCACTTACCCAGACGAATTTATGATCTTGAACAAAAAGTACTTCACAGGAAGAGCTTTAGATAACAGAATGGGTGGATTCATCATTGCTGAAGTGGCTCGTAAACTGAAAGAAGAAAAAATTGAACTTCCTTTTGGATTGTATATTGTAAACTCTGTACAAGAAGAAATAGGATTGAGAGGAGCAGAAATGATTGCTGCCAGAATAAAACCTGACGTAGCCATAATTAATGATGTGTGTCATGATACAAACACTCCAATGATTGACAAGATTGAACAAGGAGATTTTAAATCAGGTGATGGACCCGTTTTATCTTATGCACCAGCAGTTCAAAACAATTTATTAAAATTATTGATTGATACAGCTAAGAAAAATAAGATTCCTTTCCAAAGAATGGCACTTAGTAGCAGAACTGGAACCGATACGGATGCCTTCGCTTATTCCAATGAGGGAGTTGCTTCTGCGTTAATCTCATTACCATTGAAATACATGCACACCACTGTAGAAACTGCTCACAGAGATGATGTAGAGAATTTGATAAAACTGTATATAGAAGTCTTGCAAAACATTAAAAACGGTCACGATTTTAGATATTTTAAATAAATGAGTAAAATTATAACCAACATAAAACAAGTATCTGTAGACCAAGTAGGAATTGGAGACAGAGTTAGTCGTATCACAAAAAGAAGTGTAAAAAACCAAGCCAAAATCCATGGATTGAAAATGGCTTTGAACATGATTGACCTTACTACTTTGGAAGGTGCTGATACAATTAATAAAGTAAAACAATTGTGCTA
>CALLII010000125.1 GCA_938009745.1 uncultured Flavobacteriales bacterium | reverse complement strand
GAATGTCTTCTTTTTCATTTAAACTAGAATTATTTCCTCTTACCATAATTACCGAATCTAGAGGAAACGATTGAATAGATCGGGCAAATGTTCCTGCAATTAATTTCTTACCATCATAATCAATCTCTAAATCAAAAACTGGGATAATTGGCATATTTCCACCAATTCTGTCCCAAGACACTCCATCATTTAAGGTTACATAAACCCCATCATCTGTGGCAACAAAAACTACACTATCTACATTTTCGTACAAACAGATATCGTTAATTCCAATGTTTGGTAAATTCCCTGAAATATTATTCCAAGTCCCTCCATTATTAGTCGATTTATGTATGTGAGGAATCGTTTCATTGTATTTATATCCAGAATGAGACACATACACATCCGTAGTGTTTTTCCAAGAAGAATTTACTGAAGTCACGTATCTATCTGGCAATCCAGAAGTGATATCATTCCATAAAGTTCCTCCATTTGAAGTGTACCATACATTCCCATCCGAAGTTCCTGCGTATAAATAATCCGCATCTATAGCCGACTCATCAATGGAAGAAATAGTGTGGGAACCTCTTCCAAAAATATTTCCATCCGTTAAATCAGGACTAATAGAATCCCATTGTCCATAAGGAGCGAAATTCATTCGGTACATTTTTTCGGTTCCAGCATATAAAGTGGTGTTATCATAATGACTCATTAAATAAGGCATGTCCCAGTTTTTGCGGTCAGCCGGATTAAATCCATTGTTCAATAGTAGTGTGTTTCCTCCATCAATAGCATAAATATTCCCATTTTGGGTTTCGAAATAACGAGTGAAATTAACATCATCAAAATAAGCCTTAAATCCATCTCCACCAAAATCTCTTATCCAAGTATTAAGCGAAGAACTGTTACCAGACATTGTCCCATTGTCTTGAGCACCACCTGTATATATTCTATTGGATGGAGCAGATAAAGGATTAACAGTTACCCTATATAGTTGAGTAGTAGGAGTAGTTTCAATATCTGTCCAAGTAGCTGTTCCATCTGTAGTTTTGTACAAACCTCCGTCTGTTGCCAATAATGCCGTATTATTACTTAAATAAATCATGTCGTGTTTATCTGCATGAACTTGATAAGTAGACCAAACTGGCGTAGACATCCTCCAGGTATTTCCACCATTATTAGAAGTATATAAATCGATTCCTAATACGCTTATTTCATTGTCATTAAATGGATTAATCCTAATTTGACCAAAATACCAACCAAAACTCCTAAACATATCACCTACATTGGTAATTCCTGTTGTTGGTAATATTGTCCATGAAGCCCCTCCATTGGTAGATTTATAAATTCCATTCAAGTTCTGGGTAGTGTCTATAACACTTGCAACTAATAAATTTGGCATAAGCTGAGAATGTGAGATTCCTATTCTAGAAAGCTTTGTTGTAGGTATTCCTGAATGGGCTAAACTCCATGTAGCACCTCCGTTAGTTGTTTTCCAAATCCGAGCACTATTTCCATTGATTAATGATCTTTGGTTTGTTCTTATTCTTTCCCAACCGGAGCAGTATAAGGTTCCTGAATTAAACGGATCCATAACTAATTCAATCGCTCCTGCTTCGGTTGAGAAAAATTTAGATTGAGTCCAAGTGCTTCCTCCATCAATGCTTTTGTAAACTCCACGGTTACTATCTGCTGCAAAAGGATTTCCCATTGCTGCTGCATAAATAATATTGGAATTTGTAGGGTCAATTATAACTCTAGAAATAATATTCGAACTACTTAACCCTGATTGGCTCCAAGTAATTCCACCATCAGTAGTTTTGTAAATTCCATTTCCAATGTGTGGTATTCCAGAGATATTATGATCTCCAGTGGCAATAAACATAGTATCTGGATGGTTTTCGTCAATAGTAATATCGCTCACAGCCAAATAAGAAAGATTCTCGGTAATTGGTGTCCAGCTTGAGCCACCATTAATTGATTTAAAAATTCCTCCAGCTGCTGAAGCTGCAAAAATGATATTGTTATCGTTTGGATGAACCGCCATTGCATTAAACCTTCCTCCTATATTTGTAGGTCCTTCCAATTTCCAATCAGAATTTAAGGAATTACTAGAGCGACTTGCTAATTGGCTCGCCCTAAAATTAATAGCCTCTTCCATAGCTTGGTTATAACCCTCAACAGAAAAGCTTTCATCTGGATAACTTCTCATAAAATGAAAATACTCTGAAGGCCTATTTTTTTCATCTAGCTTGGATAGCTCTGTTTTTTGCTCTGTTTTTTCTTCGGATTTATGAGTTAATAAAATCGTAATGCCAGTTACTAAAAGAAGTATTGCGAGAAGGTAAGATAGTTTTTTCATGGCGTTAGTATGTAGGTACTTAACTAAAATACGAATGAAAATTGGGATTAGTTTGGTTTTGAGATAAAAAAAATAGATTATAAACCTCTAATAATTTACAATTCAAGCTAATTATTCAATACAATTCTACTGGCTTCAAAAGGAGAAAGCTCTCCGTTTAGAACTTGTTGCTCCAATTGGTTTAGTTGTTCATTAATTCCATTTCCTTCGTAAAAGGAAGCCAAAATCTGATGATTCAAAAATTTGTAGAACCAATCTTTAGTTTGTCTTTTTCTATTTTCTTCAAAATAGCCTGTGGTCTGGGTTTTTACCACATACGATTCTATTATATTCCAAGCTTCCTCAATTCCAGTACTTTCCAGTGCGGAGCACAATTCCACTTTAGGAATCCAATCGCTTTCTTTGGCAGGGAATAAGTGAAGCGCATTTTTATATTCAATGCTTGCTTGTTTGGCTTTTATCAAGTTATCACCTTCGGCTTTATTAATCAAAATGGTATCTGCCATTTCCATTATTCCTCTTTTTATTCCTTGTAATTCATCTCCAGCTCCAGCAATCATCAATAACAAAAAGAAATCCGTCATAGAATATACTTCTGTTTCCGATTGTCCTACACCAACAGTTTCTACTAATATTACATCAAAGCCAGCAGCTTCACAAAGCAGAATAGTTTCGTGCGTTTTTTGTCCTACACCACCCAAGGTTTTACCAGAGGCAGAAGGTCTAATGTAAGCATTAGGATTCACAGCCAATTTATCCATTCGGGTTTTATCACCTAATATACTTCCTCTTGATTGTTGTGAAGTTGGATCAATAGCCAACACAGCAACTTTTTTCCCAATAGAAGTCAAGAAAGTTCCAAAAGCTTCAATGAAAGTACTTTTTCCTACTCCAGGAACTCCAGTTATTCCAATACGTACGGAGTTACCAGAATGTGGTAAACAGAAGTTTACAATTTGCTGAGCAAGTTGTTGATGTTCTTTTTTTGCGCTCTCTATGAGTGTGATTGCTTGGCTTAAAGCAACTGTACTTCCAGAAGTAATTCCATCAGAGTAATAGGAGAAGTCTTTTGTTTTCAAAAAAAGGTGTTTTGTTTGATAGGCTAAATTAATGAATTTATGGGAGAGAGTTTATTAAAACAACAATCAATAAATTTATTTCAGCTTAAAAGGATTTACTCAATAAATCCTGTTTAGTTAATAACTTTTAAAAAATCCAATTACAAAACTTTGTCGAACTTCTAAATCAAGATTACATTTGAAAAAAACTACATTACATGGCAGATATTGCTCAATTAAAATCCGTTTCTTCTCAAGTAAGAAGAGATATAGTAAGAATGGTTCACGCTAATAGTTCTGGTCACCCAGGAGGCTCATTAGGTTGTGTTGAGTACTTTGTAGCTCTTTATTTTGAGATATTAAACCACAACTCAGCAGATTTTGATATGGATGGGTTTGATGAAGATATTTTCTTCCTTTCGAATGGACATATTTCGCCAGTATGGTACAGTGTTTTAGCTCATTCAGGATATTTTGAAAAAGCCGAATTAGCAACTTTCAGAAAATTAAATTCAAGATTACAAGGTCACCCAGCTACTGAAGAAGGATTAGAAGGAATAAGAATTGCTTCAGGTTCATTAGGACAAGGCTTATCAGTAGGTATTGGAACTGCAATTACTAAAAAGCTAAACGGAGAAGATAGCCTAATATATACGCTTCATGGTGATGGAGAATTACAAGAAGGACAAATTTGGGAAGCAGCAATGTATGCAGCAGCCAACAAAGTAGATAACTTAATTGCTACTGTAGATTATAACGGAAGACAGATTGATGGAGATGTAGATGATGTACTTTCTTTAGGAGATTTAGAAGGGAAATGGAAAGCATTTGGATGGGAAGTTATAACTGAGGACAATGGAAACGACATTGAGTCCGTTATTAATGTATTGAACAAAGCCAAAACATTAACTGGTAAAGGAAAACCTGTTATGATTTTGTTGAGAACAGAAATGGGTCAAGGAGTTGATTACATGATGGGGACTCACAAATGGCATGGTTCTGCACCAAATGACGAGCAACTTGCAAATGCTTTAGGTCAGCTAGAAGAGACATTAGGAGATTACTAATGGCATAACAATTGCATAAACATTATTAAAAATTAAATTATGAAATTAATTTTGACCAAATTTTCGGTTTTAGTGATGTTTTTGTGTGCAACATTTTCTGGGTATTCACAAACTAATGAGCCCGAAATTACTCGTATACTTTTCATTTTTGATGGATCCAATTCCATGAATGGACAATGGCAGGAACAAACAAAAATAAAAGTTGCAAAAAAGTTGATGTACGAAACTATGGACGAATTATCTGTATTAGATAATGTTCAGGTTGGACTGAGAATGTACGGGCATCAAACCAAGATTTACAAAGGACAACAAGATTGTAACGATACTAAATTAGAAGTGCCTTTCGCACCAGATAATTATGATAAAATTAAGCAGAAGATTAATTCGCTTCAACCAAAGGGAACAACTCCAATTGCACGTTCGTTAGAGTATGCTGGAGAAGATTTTCCTCCTTGTGATAATTGCCGTGATGTAATCATATTAATTACTGATGGAATAGAAGCTTGTGACGAAGATCCTTGTGCTGTAGCAAAAATGTTACGCGAGAAAGGAATTGAGGTTCGACCTTATGTTATTGGGATAGCAATGGATTTGGAATCATTAAAAGATTTTCAATGTATAGGAAAAGCTTATGATGCAAGTACTGAGGAATCTTTTAGAGATGTAATGAAAGTTGTAATGAGTGAGGCATTAAATAATACAACTGTTCAGGTGAATTTAATGAATTCCAAAAATCAGCCAATTGAAACGGATGTAACGCTTTCATTTTACGATCAAAAAACGGGCAAATTGAAGTACACATTTATGCACACTTTGGATAGAAGAAATCTTCCAGATACCATGTGGATTGATCCACTTTCTACTTATGAATTAGTAGTTCATACTACACCTCAAATAACTAAAAGAGATATTGAGCTAAAACCAGGACAGCATAATACTATTTCCATTGATGCTCCACAAGGAGGATTGGAGTTCAAAATTATTGGTGCAGGAAATTCTTATACCGATATTAAATGTGTAATAAGAAAGGATGGCGAAATCGTTACGATTAACTCACAAAGAATGAATTCATCCGACACATACATTGTAGGAACTTATGATGTAGAGATACTGTCTCTTCCTAGGATATATATGGAAGATGTAAAAGTTCAGCAAAGCAAAACAAATAGAATTCAAATTCAACAACCGGGATTGGCAAATATTAATACTCCATTTTTTGGAATAGCTCAGATATTTACTGAGGTTGATGGAAAACGAGTTTGGGTATGTAATTTAGAACAAGACAAACTGAATTATCAAATAGCGCTTCAGCCAGGAAAGTACACTGTTGTATATAGACCAGTGCGAAAGAAGTCAGCAGCATACTCTGTATCCAAGGATTTTACTGTAACTCCCGGAGGAACAGTAGAAGTGAATTTATAAAGATTAAGACCACATAAAAAACTAATATAAAATGAAAGAATATCCAGTACTAGGAAAGAAAGATACCAGATCAGGATTTGGAGATGGCCTACTTGAATTAGGAAAGAAAAATGACCAAGTTGTAGCCATGTGTGCCGATTTAACTGGCTCATTAAAAATGGGAGCATTTAAAGAAGCTTTCCCAGACAGATTCTTTCAGGCTGGAATAGCTGAAGCAAACATGATTGGAATGGCTGCAGGAATGACAATTGGGGGTAAAATTCCTTTTACTGGAACATTTGCTAACTTCTCTACAAGTAGAGTGTATGACCAAATAAGACAATCAATTGCTTATTCTGAAAAAAACGTAAAAATTTGTGCTTCTCATGCAGGATTAACTTTAGGAGAAGATGGAGCAACTCACCAAGTTCTAGAAGATGTTGGAATGATGAAAATGTTGCCAAATATGTGTGTGATTAATCCTTGTGATTACAACCAAACAAAAGCAGCAACACTTGCAATTGCAGATTACGAAGGACCAGTTTATTTAAGATTTGGAAGACCTAGTGTTCCAATTTTCATTCCAGAAGACATGCCTTTTGAAATAGGAAAAGGAATTATGTTGAGCGAAGGAACAGATGTAACAATTGTTGCTACAGGTCACTTAGTTTGGAAAGCATTAGAAGCTGCCAAAGAATTAGAAGGAAAAGGAATAAGTGCTGAGGTAATCAATATTCATACAATTAAGCCTTTAGACGAAGAAATTATTTTGAATTCGGTAATGAAAACAAAATGTATTGTAACTGCCGAAGAGCACCAAATAGCTGGAGGATTAGGAGAATCAGTTTCTTCTTTATTGTGTAGAACAATACCAACACCTCAAGAGTTTGTAGCTGTAGATGATACTTTTGGAGAAAGTGGAACACCAGCTGAACTTATGACTAAGTATGGATTGGATGCGATTGATATTGTAACAGCTTGTGAGGCTGTAATGACTAGAAAGTAAGATTAAAGTATAGTTTTAAGCCCCAATAATTATTAAATTATTGGGGCTTTTTTATTTTAATATTATAATCCATTGTTTATCCACTCTGACCAAGGAATAATAAACGGCAATACAATTACCCAAACAACAAAAAAGGCTGCCATAGCTTTTGGATAAGCTATGTTATTTCTAAGAGCAGGTAATGCAACTACAAATAACCAAGTACCTTTGTATATAAGCTGTAGTAAAAGTACAGGAGAAAAGGTAAGTGGTTTCCAAAGACCTAAAACTGATAAAATTGCTATTGCCAACCAAAGACAACCAACTAGTCTAATAACCTCAGTTGGTTGATAGGCATTACCAAAAGTTGTTAAAGCAGATGTTTTTGGATTGGATATAGCTGAATACGCAATTTGACCTGCTACAATTATGTTTAAAATATAGATTATTCTTAATGCAATCATAATGAAATAGTTTATTCTTGTTCAGCAAACTTTTTAAAATTCTCCATTACTTCTGGGAGTAAAGATTTGAATCCTCCTCCTAGCATAATCCCAAATACTCTTTTCATAATTCCAGTGAATTGAATGTCATCAGTAAACTCTATCAAATCACCTTTTTTCTTCAGTGATCTTTTTATTTCCAAATATCCAATTGGCATTTTTGTTTTGAAAGTATATGATTCTTGAGGAGAGATTTCAGAGATGTGAAAATTTAATTTCGGACCTTTTTTTGGGATTAATTTTCCTTTAGCTCCAATTTCAAATTTACCCTCAAGTTTTGCTTCAGTAATCTCAGTGTCCCAATCTTTCCACTTGTCTACATCTGATAAATAATTCCACACTTTTGCTTGTGAATTATTCACTAAAATAGAAAATGAGAAATGATAATTTGTTTGTTTTTTTAGTTCTGACATTTGAAATAAATATTTAATCTTCACAAAAAAAAGAAAAAATACATGAGTTTCACTACACCTATGTTAACTCAGTCAGTTATTACCTATTTTTTTTCTTATTCTACTCAATGATTGAGGAGCAATACCAAAATAAGAGGCTAAATGTTTAAGCGAGATTCTTTGAAGTAAATCTGGTTTGTTTTCTAATAATTTAACGTAACGACTTTCAGCAGTTTCTGTTTGTATTTCTTCTAGTATTTTTTCTGTATCTAACTGAACCTCTTGAGTTATTTTACGGCCAAAACTACTCCAAGAGGGCAACTTAAGTAATTCCTGGTTTTCCTCATAGCTAGTCTCCCAAACAATCGATTTCTCTATTGTCTGAATGTATTCTGTTGAAGGTGTTTTTGAATTAAAACTAGCCTGTGAAGTAAAGAAGAAGGAATCAACAGTAAAGAATTTATTTACTTCAATTCCTTCTTTTACAATGAAGAATCTTAGCAATCCACTTTCAAGAAAATATAGGTTTTTACAAACTTTACCTTCTTCCAATAAATTGTAGTTTAATGGAAGTTCTTTTCTTCTAAAAGAAGACGAAATTAATTCCCAATCCTCCTTAGAAATAGATTCATATTTTTCAATAAATTTTTTTAATTTTTTCAATTTTAAATTAAGCTTTCAAGGGTTGTTTTCCCCGTTAAATTCAACAAATAGAAAATTGCTTTTTTTTATTTCTTTTTCAAAACTCTATTGGCAATAATATTAGCATCAATACTGTATTGATCCTCACCTCGAGATTTCCACTCGCCAGTTTTTTCAACATAATAAAGTATTGTTTTTTCTATAATACCATCATACCCACCATACATATCAATCATTTTGTTTACTTCTGCCAAATGATCTTCTTTAGATAATTCTCCTTTTTTTACCAAATCCCAAAGCCTGTTAATACGCTTAGCTTTTTCTTTGTAAATAGGATCTTTGGTTTTGTATGCCATTAAAAAAAGTGAAAGTGCTTTCGCTTCTGGTGATGGTTTTTCGCTATTCTTTTCCATGTTTGTTTATTATTCAGTAAAAGTAGGGTTTTTAAAGGAACTAAATAGCAGATACATTAATGTTTAAATTGTCCTAAATTTACAATAGACAATCATAAAATTAGCTTACTAAATAATGAAAATACTTTTAACAGGTTCTACAGGATACATTGGTAAAAGATTACTAAATGTATTAATTGAGCAAGGGCATGATGTAGTTTGTTGTGTAAGAGATGCCAAGAGGTTTAATCCTCCTGAGGTTATCATGGATAAAATAGAAGTGATTGAGTTGGATTTACTTGATAAAGACTCTTTAAAATCTATTCCTCAAGATATTGAGGGTGCTTATTACTTAGTACATTCTATGTCTTCATCTAAAGACTATAAATCACTAGAAGAACAATGTGCAGTTAACTTTCGTAAGGCTCTGGATAAGACTAAAGTGAAACATGTAATTTATTTAAGTGGAATTGTAAATGAAACAGAATTGTCGGAGCATTTGAGCTCCAGACTTAATGTAGAGCAGGAATTAGAAAAAGGAAAGTATCATTTTACAGCTTTACGAGCAGGAATAATAATTGGTTCGGGAAGTGCTTCCTTTGAAATTATTAGAGACTTGGTAGAAAAATTACCAGTAATGATTACACCTAAATGGCTCATGACCAAATGCCAACCAATAGGAATTAGAGATGTTATTTCATTTCTTTCTCTCAGTATTTTTAATCCAAAAACATACGACCAAAATTTTGATATTGGTGGGCCAGATGTATTAACCTACAGAGAAATGTTATTAGGCTTTGCCAAAGAGAGAGGATTAAAACGAAAGATATGGACAGTTCCTGTAATGACTCCAAGGTTATCATCTTATTGGTTGTATTTTGTAACTTCTACTTCGTATAAATTAGCTAGTTCACTAGTTTCTAGCATGAAGGTTGAGGTAGTTTGTAGAGATACTAGAATTAATGAATTACTTGAAGTTACTCCCAGTTCGTACCAAAAATCACTAGAATTTGCATTTGCAAAGATAAAATCTAACGAAGTACTCTCAAGTTGGAAAGATGCTTATGCTAGTAGTGGTTTAACAGATAGTATAAGTGATTTTATTGAAGTACCAACTTATGGTTGTTTTAGAGATGTGAAAGAAATTGAATACAATAATAGAGAACAATGCATACAAAGAATATGGAGTATTGGAGGTAAAACAGGATGGTACTCAGGAAACTGGCTTTGGAAATTAAGAGGTTATTTAGATAAGCTTGTTGGAGGAGTGGGGTTAAGACGAGGAAGAACCAACATAGATTCTATTCATGCAGGTGATGCACTTGATTTTTGGAGAGTTTTGTATGCTAATAAAGAAGAAGGACGTTTGCTCTTATTTGCTGAAATGAAACTCCCAGGAGAAGCTTGGCTAGAATTTAAGATAGAGAATAACAAACTAGTGCAAACAGCAACTTTTCGACCGTTAGGAGTATTAGGAAGAGCTTATTGGTATGCTGTGTTTCCTTTTCATGGGTTTATTTTTAAAGGGATGATAAAGAATATTGCTGAATCATAACCTCTTTAATATGAACAAAAAAATAAGAAGTGTAGTGTCATTTATTATTGCAATTGTTTTTGCTACAGGAATTGTATTATGGCAGAATGGGAGTATTAATCCTAATAAAAAAGGAATATCTCATGGAGTGTATCTTGAAAAGAACGAGAATAATACCTACACAGCTCTTTATGGTAGAAATCAAAGCTTGGTTGCAATTCATGTAGATTCGGTAATTATTACCAAGAGATATGGAATAATTATTCATGGAATAGGGGAAGATGAATCTTCTAAATTTTGGTACTATGTGAATACATCTAATGAACTATTTGGAGGGTGGAATGATTCAATTTTTCGCTCTAAAGGAATATTTGCAGTAGGAAATAAGTATTTAGATTCAATAGAAACTATTGATATGGTTTGGAATAAAAATTAAAACTTAGCTCCCAAAATTAATCCTGTGGAAACAGGCGTTCTGTTAGTTGTTCCGTTAGTAGATATTTTATAGAAAAAACGTTCAAAATTAAACTGAACATATAAATTAGTACTACCAGTTTCGTAGTATGTGTATCCAAAACCAGCATTTCCTGATAAATTCATGTTATTATATGTTGAATTATCAAAAAGATAATCTTCTTTTTGTTTATCACCAGAGGCAAAATATAAATCAGCATTAGAAGTATTTGCAACAGTTATTATATAGCTAAGTCCACCTCTTACAAAGAATTTTTTACCAAAATTATATTTGTAGAAAAGAGGAAATTGAATGCTATGGTGGTTGTATGTAATTTCAATATCAGTAGGTAAAGATGGATCATTTGGATCTTCAGCCACAAATCCAACTCTTGGATCAACTCCAATAGTATAACTTATAGGAAGTTTAGTAGTTTGGTATCCAGTGTTTTGATAACCAATTCCTAAAGATAAAAATGACTTAGATGTTAATTTATAAGAAACAAAAGCTTGCCCACTTAAACAAAACTTAGGTTCTTCAGTTCTTTGAAGAAAAGTTTCTACATCCTTATCGCTTCCATCTTCAGAGGTTATTATTTCGAAAGTTGAATTTGGAAAAATCTCTAATCCAAAACTCCACTGATGATCGGATTGTAGTCCTTGAGAATTGGCACTAATTACACAAGTAATTAATATTAAGGTAAATAGTAGAGATTTCATAATATAAATTTTATTTCTTTACAAGATAGTTGTTTTACATTCAGTTAATTTAGATTTGATTAAAAAAATTAAATTAGCAATCAATTTTATATATTTAAGTAACACTATCTTTACCAAATGAACGGAAAACTCCTTTTAATCATTCCACCCTTTACCCAACTGAATACTCCGTATCCGGCTACGGCATATTTAAAAGGATTTTTGGATTCGAAAGGATTAGAAACCGATCAGGCTGATTTAAGTATTGAGTTGTTTACTGCTATTTTTAACAAAGCTTTTTTAACCGAAGCTTTTGAAGAAGCTCAACAACATAAGGAAATTGAGTTTGCAGCAGTTTTAAAAAATAAAGAACTGTATCTGAATATAGTAGAGGAGGTGATTTCATTTCTTCAATCTTCTTCTGTGCAGGTAGCAAAGCAATTATTAGCTTCAAATTATTTTCCAAAAGGACATAGAATTACCAAAATAAACCCAACCATTGTTTGGGAAGATGGAGACAAAGGTATTATTGATAAAGCCAAGCATTACGGAACTTTATTTGTGGAGGAAATTGGCGATTTTATAAGAGCCAATGTAGATGAGTTTTTCTCTTTTACAAGATATGCCGAGCAAATTTCTTCTTCGGCAAGTAGCTTTGATGAGTTGGACGAATTCCTACAAACTGAACCAACAATAATCGAACATAAGTTGTTCGATTTATTAGAAGAACAACTAGAAAAATCTCAACCCGATTTGGTTTGTTTCACAGTACCATTTCCTGGTAATTTGTTTGCTACATTAAGATGTGGGCAATTTATAAAACAGTTTTATCCTAACATTAAAATTGCAATGGGTGGCGGATATTGCAATACGGAACTTCGTTCGCTTCAGGATTCACGAGTATTTGATTATGTGGATTTTATAACTCTTGATGATGGAGAAGGGCCATTATTAAAGCTTACCGAATTCCTAAAAGGAAACATAAAACAAGAAGAGCTAGAACGTACTTTTTTATTGAAAGAGGAAGAAGTAGTGTATCAGAATAAGATACCCAATACTATTTTTCATCACAGTAAATTACCTGCTCCAAATTATACTGGATTGCCCTTTCCTAAGTACACTTCTTTTTTGGATGTAGTAAATCCTATGCACAGAATGTGGACGGACGATAAATGGAATAAGCTCACAATTTCTCATGGTTGCTATTGGAAGCAATGTAGCTTTTGTGATGTAACACTCGATTATATTGGCAATTACCAAAATACCACAGCCGAGGATTTGGTGAACAAAATGGAAACGATAATTTCCCAAACAGGAATCCAAGGATTTCATTTTGTAGATGAAGCCGCTCCACCAAAAATGCTGAGAGCATTATCACTTAAGCTAATTGAGCGAAAACTAAATATCCCCTGGTGGACGAATATTCGTTTTGAGAAAACCTTTGATGATGAATTGTGCCAATTAATGGCAAAAGCAGGTTGCATTGCTGTAACTGGAGGATTAGAAGTAGCTTCTGACAGGTTGTTGGAGAAAATGAAAAAGGGAGTAGATATTGGTCAAGTTGCTCGAGTTGGAACTCATTTTGCCAATCACGGAATTATGGTTCACGCGTATTTAATGTATGGTTTCCCTACTCAAACCGAGCAGGAAACGATTGATTCGCTAGAAGTAGTAAGGCAATTATTTGAAGCAAATTGCATTCAATCAGCTTTTTGGCATCAGTTTACAACTACTATTCACAGTCCAATTGGTCAAAACCCAGAAGAGTTTGAAATAGAAATCACTGGGCCCGAATTTGAAGGGTTTGCCCAAAATGATTTAACTCACATTGATCCAACAGGAGCAGAGCACACCAAATATACCAAAGGATTGAATTTAGCTTTAGATAATTACCTAAATGGAGTAGGAATGGAGCTTGAATTACAAACTTGGTTTGATTTTTCTGTGTCAAAATGCAGTCACAACAAAGGAATGATTAATGAATATCTTCTTAATTCAGTAAATTAAAACTTACCTTTGCATCAGAATAAAATTATATGACATTTAAAGATTTGGGATTATCCAATTCCCTTCTCAAAGCAATTGAGGATAAAGGATACACAAAGCCTTCGCCTATTCAGGAGAAAGCAATACCAGGAGTACTTGAAGGAAAAGACATGCTGGCGTCAGCACAAACAGGAACTGGTAAAACAGCAGGATTTGTATTGCCAATATTACAATTATTAGATAACGGAACAGAGTTCAGAAAACGTCCTATCCGTACCTTAATACTAACTCCTACAAGGGAATTAGCTGCACAAATTCACCAAAACGTAAAGGAATACGGGAAATACATGGACATGAAATCCATGGTGATGTTTGGTGGAGTGAACCAAAAACCACAAGTTTCGCAACTTAGAGATGGAGTAGATATTTTGATAGCTACACCCGGAAGATTAATTGACTTGAATAATCAAGGACACGTTAATCTTAGAAAAGTAGAAATATTTGTGTTGGATGAGGCCGACAGAATGTTGGACATGGGGTTCTTGAGAGACATCCAAAGAATTATGACTTTGTTGCCAGAAAGAAGACAAAACTTATTGTTTTCAGCAACATTCTCTAAAGACATTAAGAAACTGGCAAACGGGATTTTAACTAATCCAGTATCAGTAGAAGCTACTCCAGAAAACACTACGGTAGAAGTAATTAAGCAGAGAATTATCCGAATGGATAAACCTAGAAAAACGGCTTATACCATTAAAATGATTGACGAAGGAAATTGGCAGCAAGTGCTAATTTTTACAAGAACTAAACACGGAGCAAACAAGCTTTGTGAGAAGTTGAATAACAAAAAGATTTCGGCAATGGCGATTCACGGTAACAAAAGCCAGAATCACAGAACGAAAGCTTTAGCCCAATTTAAAAAAGGAGAAGTGAGAGTATTGGTTGCAACTGATATTGCAGCTCGTGGAATTGATATTCCATTATTACCTCACGTGATTAACTATGAAATTCCAAATATATCTGAGGATTACGTTCACAGAATTGGAAGAACTGGAAGAGCAGGAGCAAATGGTGTGGCGATTTCATTGGTAGATAATGATGAGTTGGCTTACATCCGTGATATTGAAAAACTGACTAAACAGAAGTTTGAGAAAGAAATCATTGAAGGATACGAACCACCTCAAATTGACGAAAAGGACATAAAAGCTCCTAAGGGAAATCCTGGGCAAAATAGAAACAGAGGAAGATCAAAAAATCCTAATAGCAAGCCAGGAAATAAAAAGCACTATCACAATGCTAAAAAATCTGGTAATGGTGGAGGAAATAGAGGAGGAGGAAACTCTTCGGGAAGAAGATAGATTTAACGACTAATTTTTAAAGCCTTAGAGTATTTTACTCTAAGGCTTTTTTGTTTAGCTCAATTTCTTAAACTGACTAGCAAATAATCCTATCATTGTTAATGTAAATACTACAACTATATAATCAACTGTAATAGAGTTTAGATAAATAAATGGAGCTACTACCAAACTAATGTTGGCTATAACATACAGATAAAATCCATTTTTCTTTAATCGATACATTAATGCAGCAGATAAAAAGGAAGCCGAGTGAATTACTCCTAAAGTAAAACAAAACTCTTTGGTGAATCCCTCGAGTAAAGGATTGTCAGAAAAACTAACATCACTTATCCAGAATACAATTGCTGAGCTGAAAAAATAAAGGAGTAAAAGTCCATCCCAAATTAAAGTAAACCAGCATAAAAAACGAAGTAGGGCAGAGGGTTTATTTTTACCCAAAATCACTCTTTTTGCAATTTTTGCTGTTTGTTTTTTATCCATTATTTTGTGGAATTAAAATGGCGAAGAGCCTTAATTAATCTTGAACCATACCAAGAATACAATTCGCCATCTACAATTTTGATAACCGCATTTGGTGCTAATTGTTGTATTTCGGCTATGTGTTTTTCTTTAAAGGGAAACGGTTCAGAGGATAACAATATTTCTTCTGGTGCTATTTCTTTAATTTGATTTTCTGTTAGCTCAGGATAACGAGTGAAATCGGATGAATTACACAGGTTTTGGTATCCATCCAAAAGGAGCATTTCGTTAATGTAGTTATTACTTCCAGCAACCATGTAGGGGTTTTTCCAAATAAAGTAAAGGGCTTTTTTTTGTGTGCTAATTTTTGAATTAAGTGTGCTAAGCTCAATAGATATAAGCTTATTGAGCTCATCCGCTTTTTGTTTGGTATTTGTTATTTCACCAATAGAAGAAATCATGTTTTGAGCATCATCAATAGTAAAGATGTCGCTCATCCAAACAGCATAATCTTTGGTTAGTTCTTCAATTCCTTCTTTGTAATTTTCCTCTTTGTTACCAATAATTAAATCTGGATTAAGCGCTTTAATTTTATCAAAATTAAAATTCTTAGTTCCACCAATTACTGTTTTAGCTTGTTTTAACCCTTTAGGATGAATACAGAACTTAGTTACTCCAACAAGTCTGTCTTCTAGTCCTAAATCAACTAACAGTTCAGTTTGTGAGGGGACCAGAGAAACTATTCGTTTACACGAATCGGGAATTTCTATGGTTCTATTTAATTGGTCGGTTACTTTCATTTTAATCACAAAAAAAGGGAAATCAAAATTAATTGTTTCCCTTTTAAATATTTATTAAATCAAGTGGTTATTACATTTTACCACCATCATGTTCGTCTTGCCATTTTTTAAGTTCATCCCATTTTTCATCTGCTGCCATTTTAGCTTGTAATGGCCATGATGTTGGATCAAACATTTTATATCTGCTACTTGCTGCAAGTAAAATTTCGACTAATTTATCTGCTTTTTGTTCAGCTAAATCTGCAAAAGTCATGATTCCAGCTTCGTTAAAAACCTCTCTTACTTTTGGTCCAATTCCTTCTACTTTAGTCAAGTCATCTCCTTTTCCAGCTGCTTTTTTAGTTGCTTTCTTTGGTGCTGCTTTCGCTTTAGTTTCTTTTTTTGGTGCTGCAACTGCTGCTACCACTTCTTCTTTTAATTCTTCTTTCTTAGCTGCTGCTTTTTTTGGAGCCGCTTTTGCTTTTGTAGCTTTTTTCTTAGTTGCTACTGGTGCAACACTGTTTTTATCGGTTCTTGGTCTGTGAACTCCCCAAGTTTTAATTATTCTTTTTCCTTTTTTCGTTCTTTTATCTCCTTTTCCCATAATAGTGGTTGTGTTCTGTAATTTTCTAATAAGCGACAAATATAGGGATTCCTTTATTTTTAACCTTAGGATTTTCGTAATTTTTTATTGCTTAATTAAGTTATTTTTCTTTGAAGTTTTTTTTGAATTCTTTCGCCAATTTTTTCCCGTGTTTTATCGAGTGTTTGTACCACTTAATTAGTACATCATTCTTCTCTTCTTCAGATAATTTCCAGTCAATGTCTGATTCTCTCACTCTTTTAGAAATCTCCGATAAACAAAGGGCTGCCGATACAGATATATTGAAACTCTCAGTAAATCCATACATGGGTATAGTAATAAATTCGTCTGCTTCTTGCTTAGCAATTTCCGAAATTCCATTGAGTTCATTTCCTAAAACTAATGCAATTTTATCATCCACATTAAAATCAAAAACAGAGTCATGATGTTGAAGAGGTGAAGTAGCTACGATTTTATAACCTTGTTCTTTTAAAGAATCAAAGCAAGCTTTTGAGTTATTTTCTTCTTTATTGTATTTGTTGATGTTAAGCCAATTAGATGAGCCAAGTGTAATGTCTTTATACACATTAAATTCATTGCTGTTTTCAATAACATGCACATTTTGGATACCAAAGCAATCACTTGTTCTAATGGCAGCACTCGTATTTTGAGCTTGGTAAATATCTTCTAAAACTAAAGTTACATGATTGGTTCTTTGTTCAATTTTCTCATTAAATAAATCAACTCTATTGTCGTGAGCAAATTGCGAGAGGTATTCTATCAGTTCTTTTTTCATGGGTTACTTTATAACTTTCTTGTACAAAGTTACATATTGTTCTACAACTTCATTCAAATCGAATTCTGCAGCTTTTTTTAGCGCATTTTTACTGAAAGTTTCATGCCTTTCTTTATCCTCTAAAATGTGAATAGCATTTTTAGCCATGTCATCAACATCACCTACATTACTTGTCATTCCAGAAAAATTATGTTCGTTTACTTCTGGAATACCACCAGTATTAGTAGATACCACAGGAACTCCAACAGCCATTGCTTCCAATGCTGCTAATCCAAAGCTTTCAGTTTCGGATGGTAGTAAAAACAAATCGGCAATAGATAAAATCTCTGTTGTATTATTAACTGTTCCTATAAAGCTAGTGTCTTTGCATGTGCCTAATTCTCTGCATAGGATTTCCATGTTATCTCTCTCAGGACCATCACCAACTAGTATCAGTTTACAATTTATCTTTTCTCTTACTTTGGCAAAAATTTTAATAACGTCTTGAACTCTTTTTACTTTTCTGAAATTAGAAACATGACATAAAATAAGCTCGTCATCTTTAGCATATTTCTTTCTGTCAATACTAAATTTCATGTCTTTAATACAAATGAAATTTGGTATTACATCTATACCATTTTTAATATTAAAATACTTGTAAGTATCGTCTTTAAGACTCTGTGAAACTGTGGTTACAGCATCTGATTGATTGATAGAATAAGTAATAATTGGTTTAAAAAATGGATCTCTTCCTACCAAAGTTATATCGGTTCCGTGAAGTGTTGTAATAAATGGAATGTGTATTCCTTCTTCTTTCAATATTTGCTGAGCCATGTGAGCTGCCGAAGCATGAGGAATAGCATAATGAAGGTGAAGTACATCTAGTTTTTCGAATCTAATAACATCAACAAGCTTACTTGTTAAGGCAGATTCATAAGGAGGATATTTAAAAAGTGGGTAACTATTTACACGAACTTCATGGTAAAATATATTGCTGTTGTGTACATCCAATCTCACAGGAAAACTATAGGAAATAAAGTGTATTTGATGTCCTTTTTCGGCTAATGCTTTACCTAATTCGGTAGCAACTACGCCACTTCCTCCGTATGTTGGGTACAATACAATTCCTATCTTCATTCTTCTTTTTTGTTTTGTAGACTATTTTCGTGATACAAACTTACAGTTTTTTGAATCAACTTGTTGACTTCAGTTTATCCCTCGTTATGATAAGGTTGCCCTTTCAGGATAGTCATTCCTCTATAAATTTGTTCCAGTAAAAATGTACGTATCATTTGATGTGAAAATGTCATGTTAGACAAACTGAATTTGCTTGGGTATTTAGCATAAATTTCGTCAGAGAAACCATAAGCTCCTCCAATTATAAACACTAAATCTTTTATTCCTTGATTCATTTTCTTTTGTAAAAAATCTGAAAATTGAACGGAAGTTTTTTGCTTCCCTTTTTCATCCATTAGCCACACATCATCTGTTGGGTTAAGGTGTTTCAAAATTAACTCCCCTTCTTTTGTAGTTATTTGTGCAGGAGATAAGTTCTTTGTTTTTTTTAACTCAGGAATAGTAATGTAATTAACTTTAATATAGTGTTTTAATCTATTTAAGTATTCATTTTCAGCTTCATTATAATATGATTTGTCTGTTTTGCCAACTACTATTAATTTGATGTTCATTTTTAAATTTTAATTATAAAATCGTCAGGTTGAGTGATTGTTCCTTTTTCAGGAACAATTGTATCTAAATCAAGATTTTGGA
>CALLII010000124.1 GCA_938009745.1 uncultured Flavobacteriales bacterium | reverse complement strand
GGAGCAGTTAGGGTAATGTCTCCTTTTTCTAATCTTACATTTCCTCTTACAAGTGCAATTTTAGTTAATCCATTGTAATCAAGTGAATCACCATATAAATAAATAGAATCTCCTTGGTTAATTTTCACATTACCAACCGCTTTAAGGAATTCAAAATTTAAATCAAGAAAACCTACATCACACCTCATAAAAACACTGTCTTGCATAAGACGAACATTCCCAACAAATTTTGCAACTTTTAGGTCTCCGTCATTATCTCCCTGATAATCAGCTCCAAGTAAGTTAATTACATTGCCAGAAGTATCGTTTAATAAAGAATCATTAAAGATTTGGGCTTTAGATAAAAAACTTACTAAAACCAAAAAAGCAACCATAAACGCTTTGTTTATAGTTGCTTTTAGAATATGTTTTATATTAGTTTTCACCAGTTATTTTAGGTAGATTTTGAACCAATAACGAAATATTGAGCTCGGTATTACTTATTACGTAGTAAAGTTTGAGTTCTGTTAGGACCAACCGATACAATAGTAATTGGAGTTTCTACTTCATGCTCCAAAAACTCAATAAAATCATTTAATGTAGAAGGTATTTGATCTATAGAATCTAATTGAGTTAAATCTTCTGTCCATCCTTTTAGCTCAATGTATACTGGCTCTATTTCTTCATCACAGATGTCAAATGGGAAGTAATCGTATAATTCATCACCAATTTTGTAGTGAGTACATACTTTAATAGGATCAAACCCTGATAGAACGTCAGCTTTCATCATGCTAAGTTCAGTTACACCATTAATCATAATAGCGTATTTCAAAGCAGGTAAATCTAACCAACCACATTGTCTTGGCCTACCAGTTGTAGCTCCAAATTCATGACCTGCCTTTTGCATGTCTTCACCAACCTTATCAGTTAATTCAGTAGGAAAAGGTCCGTTACCAACTCTTGTTACGTAAGCTTTAAATATTCCGTTTACTTTTTCTATTTTATTTGGAGCAATACCAAGACCTGTAGATGTTCCCGAGCTAGTAGTGTTAGATGAAGTAACATATGGATAAGTCCCAAAATCAACATCAAGTAAAGTTCCTTGCGCTCCTTCTGCAAGTATTGATAAACCTTCTTTAAGTTGAGCATTCAAGAAATGCTCACTGTCAATAATATTTAACGTTTTAAGAAATTCAATGCTTTTAAACCATTCTGCTTCCATTTCAGTTAAATCATATTCAAAATCTTGAAATTCAAGTAGCTTAATGTGTTTGTTTTTTAGTTTTTCGTACTTCTCTTTAAATTTAGAGCTAAGTATATCACCAACTCTCAATCCATTTCTACCTGTTTTATCCATGTATGTTGGACCAATACCTTTAAGCGTAGAACCAATTTTTTCTTTTCCTTTAGCTTTTTCAGATGCAGCATCTAGTAATCTGTGAGTAGGTAAAATTAAATGTGCTTTTTTAGAAATAAATAATTTGTCATTTATAACAACATCCATTTTAGTTAGAGCATCAATTTCATTTTTGAAAATAATAGGATCAATTACCACTCCGTTACCAACTACATTAAGTACATTTTCTCTAAAAATTCCAGAAGGAATAGTGTGTAAAACATGTTTTATTCCATTAAATTCTAAAGTGTGTCCAGCATTTGGACCACCCTGAAACCTTGCAATAATGTCATATTTTGGAGTAAGTACATCCACTATCTTTCCTTTTCCTTCGTCTCCCCATTGAAGTCCTAGTAATACATCTAATCCCATGTAGTTTTTTTGTTTGGTATTGTTATTTATTATTTTTTTGTTTCAAAGCTTTCTAGGGCTTTGTCTAATGTTTCGAAAGTCGAAAAAATCGTATTTAATTTTGTAATGATAAGCAGTTCTTCAACTTTTTTAGAAATAGAACAGATTGCTAATTCTCCACCTGCATTCCTTAATTTTGTAAAAGAAGAAATAATGAAATTTAGTCCAGTACTATTTATGTATTCTAGCTCTTTCATATCAAAAACTATCTTTAACTTTTCTTTTTCAATACATTCAATCACTTCTTCTTGAATATTTTTAGAATCGTCATTTGATAAAATTTGGCCCGTTAATTCAAATATTACTACTCCCGAACCAGATATTTCTTTTTGATAGTTAAGATTCATAATTAGTCGTTTTTTTCTGCATAAAAGTAAAGAGAATGGTGAAGTACTTTAATTCCATACTTTTCTTCTACCATTTGTTTAATATCATTTATCATTGGGTTTGTAAACTCAATTACTTCTTCAGTATCAGTTATTATAATGTGATCGTGCTTTTTGTATTGATACGATTTTTCATACTGTGCAAGGTTTTTACCAAACTGATGTTTTCTAATAAGGTTACAGGCTAGTAACAAATCTATTGTGTTGTAAATAGTTGCTTTACTCACACGGTAATTTTTCTCTTTCATTAGGGTGTAAAGCTCTTCTACATCAAAATGTTCGGGATGGTCAAAGATTTCAATTAGTATTGCAAATCTCTCAGGAGTTTTACGGTGGCCGTTTTGCTCCAAATACTTGGTAAATATGCCTTTAACAGTTTCTTGTACAGTTTTGCAAGTCATTTTTTTATCAATTTAATTTCATTTAAAATTAAGCAAATTGAACGTAAGATGTAAAGTTACTAATTGTTTCTTGTATGAAAAATTTATGATAAGGTATTCGTACCTTTACTCACCTAATAATTATTAACAATGTTTGATAACCCTATCGAAATTTATAAAAGAATCAATCGTTTTGCTCAAGAAAACGGAATGGAACTCACTGTTAAAACTCCAGGAGAAAGTCATTATGAAATGACAGTTTTAGAAAAACATCTTAGCTCACCAAATGTATGTCATGGTGGAGTTGTTGCTGGATTTATGGACTCTGTTTTAGGCTCAGCAGCCTTATCAATTTCATTTCAATCTGGAGCTTTAGTTAGCACTGTCGAGTTCAAAATAAATTATTTTCAGCCACTATTTTTAGGAGATAAATTAATAGGAAGAGGAAAAGTAGATTTTGAAGGGAAAAAACTAATTTCATCTACAGGAGAAATATATAAAGTAACCGAAAATGAAGAAATTTTGGTTGCAAAAGCTATCGGTACTTTTAATAAATACCCTTTGGATAAAACTCAATTTAGTAACTTATTTAAATAAGTAAATACCAACATTGGATAACATTGCGTTAATATGTACTTTTAGCATCAAATGAAGCACTTTTTATTATTTCTTGTCATTAGCTTTCCCTTATTAGTCAAAGGGCAACTCTTGGATACGAACTATACCAATATTTTTACTCAAGTATCTGATTACAGAAACTATAACGAAGTTTATCTTGGTAACATGGGAATGGCAAAATATAACTTGTTAAATCCATTTGATGACAACAATCCTGAGGTTAAAATTTTTTTTCCAGTAAACAGTAATACAGGGACTTACACAGATATATTTTATGTATTAGGTTCTGGTTCAGAAAATTATTTTGATTTAGAACACCATCAGTATCTAGCAAAAGACTTATTTGGTGAGGCCAAATTATTAAAAACTAATTCTCAAGGAATTTATAGATTTCAACAAGCAGATTTATCGGATTTTAGAGTTAAGCTAGAATACTCACCTACAAATAAGAAATACAATGCAGCTCTTAATTTTCAAAATTACAAAAGGTTTAATGAGGTGAATGCTGGTGTTCCAGATACTTCTTTCTTTGCTCTTATGGATTCTGGAAATGCAAATGTAAAAACAACTTTCCCCGTTAA
>CALLII010000123.1 GCA_938009745.1 uncultured Flavobacteriales bacterium | reverse complement strand
CGATAGTACGTAATTTAAAAACTTAATGAACATGATAACTACTTTTAAAAAAACTATGATATTAATAATAATGGCAAGCGCTATTATCTCTTGTAGGAAAGTAATTTTACTAGAAGACGAAGAAAGTGGAAGAGCAAGACCTGCAGATTGGACAACAGAAACTCACTCTAATAATGTAGACCCAAATTATGACGTAGTTTTTAATGAAACTAAAGTAAACAAAATTGAGATTGTTTTTACAGCAGACGAATGGGCAGCCATGCAAACAGATTTATCTGATGTGCTAAGTGCATCTGGAGGAGGGAGTTCTTTTTCGGATCAAACACCTCTTTACTTTGCAGCCGATTTTTATTTTAACGGAAAACAATGGTATGATGTAGGTGTTAGATACAAAGGAAATTCTAGTTTAACAGCAAACTCTAATAAACTACCATTGAGATTTCAGTTTGATGAGTTTGAAGATGAAAATCCAGAAATTAATAACCAGAGGTTTTATGGATTTAAGGAGTTATCAATGAGTAGTAACTTTAATGATAAATCTTTTATGAGAGAAAAATCGGCCTGTGATGTTTTTAGAAACTTTGGAGTGCCAGCTGTTCGAACAGCTTTTTACGAAATATACATTGACAAAGGAACTGGATCTTACCAATATTATGGGATTTACACTATGTGCGAAGTTGTATTCGATTCTTTTTTAACTGATTTTTTCGGAAGTGAATCCGGTAATTGTTACAAGCCAGATGGTGATGGAGCAGCATTTGCTACTTCAGGATTTGATTTAAATGATTTTGAGAAAAAAACTAATAAAACAACTGGAAGAGAAGATATTCAAGCAATGTATGATGCACTTCATGCATCTACAAGAACATCTGACCCAACTGCATGGAAAGCAGGGTTAGAGGCAATATTTGATGTGGACGGATTTCTTAAATATTTGGCAGCAAATAATACCATTCAAAACTGGGATACTTATGGAAACATGACTCATAATTACTACCTATACAATGATCCAGCAATGGGTAAACTAAGATGGATAGTTTGGGATAATAATGAAGCATTTACATCAGGTAATGGTCGTAAATCGCCACTTCCATTTGCAATGAACACAACTGGTACAGATTGGCCACTGATTAATTATTTGATTAATAATAACGATTACGAAACAACTTATAAAGCATATGTAAAGAGCTTTGCAAATTCATCTTTTACTACAAGTAGAATGAGCGCAATTTATAATACGCAACAAAATTTATTATATACTTCTGCCAATAATGAAGAAACTGGATATACTTTCTTAACAGGAATAGGAAGTTTTAATTCGGCAGTAAGCACTCTTATATCGCATAATTCTACACAGGTTAATGCAGCAAATATTTATGCTCCTTAATAAAGCTCATTTTGAGAAATACATTAAAAGAGAGATGAACTAAACTTAGTTTAATTTCTCTTTTAAGTATTGAGCTGTATACGATTTTTTGTTTTTAGCTAAATTTTCTGGGGTCCCTTCAAAAACTAGGTTTCCTCCGTATTCTCCTCCGCCAGGACCTAGGTCCAACACCCAATCGGCACATTTTATTACCTCCATGTTGTGTTCAATTACCAATAAAGAATTTCCTTTATCGATAAGCGCATAAAAAGCTTTAAGCAGTTTCTGAATATCCTCAAAATGAAGACCAGTAGTTGGTTCATCAAAAATAAATAAGGTACGTTTTGATGATTTTTCCTTTACTAAAAATGAGGCTAATTTAATTCTTTGTGCTTCACCTCCAGATAGTGTGTTGGAAGATTGTCCCATTTTTAAATATCCCAATCCAACATCTTGTAATGGCTGAAGTTTATTGGCAATTTTCTTCCCATATTTTTCTTCCGAAACCATAAAAAAGTCAATAGCGTCATCAATTGTTAGTTCAAGAATATCAAAAATAGATTTCTCTTTGTATTTTATTTCAAGTACTTCTGGTTTAAACCGTTTCCCTCTACACTCATCACAAACTAAAGAAATATCAGCCATAAACTGCATATTTACTTTTATAGTACCATCACCAGAACAAGATTCGCATCTTCCTCCTTCGGTATTAAACGAAAAGTGTTTGGTTTTGTATCCGTTTACTTTAGAGTGGGTTAAGCTAGCATACAAAGCTCTAATTTCATCATAAGCTTTAACGTATGTTGCAGGATTACTTCTTGATGATTTCCCAATTGGATTTTGATCTATAAATTCAACTTCATCAATATGGTCGGTATCGCCTTCCATTTTAATAAAATCTCCAGTTTTAAACGCGTGTCCTCCTTTCAGTTTTTTAAGAGCAGGATATATAATTTGCTTAATTAACGAAGATTTTCCACTTCCACTTACCCCAGTAATTACTGAAAATATATTAAGTGGAATAGAAATATCCATGCCTTGTAAATTGTTTTCTCTACAACCCAAAAACTGAATGCTTCGTGTACTCACTTTTCTTTCCGTAGGGATTTTTATTTTCTTTCTTTCGGTAAGATAGTCGGCTGTTAAACTTGCTGTTGATTCAATTAATTGTTTGTGATTTCCATGAAATACAACCTCTCCACCATGACTTCCGGCTCTTGGCCCCATATCAATGATTTCATCAGCTATTCGCATAATGTCTTCATCATGTTCCACTACAACAACAGTGTTTCCAATATCTCGCAGTGATTTTAAGACTTTAATTAGCCTTTCTGTATCACGTGAGTGCAACCCAATACTTGGTTCATCCAAAATGTACATAGAACCTACCAAACTACTTCCTAATGAGGTTGCAAGGTTTATTCTTTGGCTTTCTCCACCCGAAAGTGTAGAAGAAAGTCTATTAAGAGTTAAGTATCCTAAACCAACATCTAACAAAAATTGAAGTCTTTGAGTAATTTCAGTTAATATCCTTTTTGAGATTGCTTTTTCTCTTTCTGTTAGCTCTAAATCTTCAAAAAATTGAGCGCATTTTTCTAGCGAAATATCAATTAAATCAGAGATATTTTTACCTCCAACAAAAATATAACCCGCTTTGGCTTTCAGTCTTTTTCCATCACAAGTAGTACAAATAGTTTTCCCTCGATAACGACTAAGCATTATTCGGTATTGAATTTTGTACGACTGGCTTTCTACAAATTTGAAAAACTCAGTTAATCCTTTAAAGTATTTGTTTCCAGTCCAAAGTAGTTTCTTTTGTGCTGGAGTTAACTCATAATAAGGTTTGTGAATCGGGAAATCAAATTGGTGAGAACTTTGAATTAATTCTTGGCTCCAAGCACTCATTTTTTCCCCTTTCCAGCAAACTATTGCCTCTTCAAAAACCGATAAATTTTTATTAGGAATGACTAAATCTTCGTCAATTCCAATTGTTTTTCCATAACCCTCGCAAGTTGGGCATGCTCCAAGTGGATTATTAAAACTAAAAATATGTTCGTGCGGAATTGGAAATTCCATTCCATCCAGTTCAAATTTATTTGAGAAAACTCTCGAAATTTGCTCCTCAGCATTTATTTGCACTTCGCAATTTCCATTACTTTGCTGGAAAGCAATTTCTACAGAATCGAATAATCTAGAAACATTTTCTTCTGTTTCAGGATCTATAGAAACTCTATCAATTACAATTTTTACTGTTTCAAACTTTTTTGGAGGGTTTTCTAATACTTCTTCAATCAAATAAACTTCTCCGTCTAATTCTATTCTGTTATACCCTTCAACCTGAATATTAGCAAGGTAAAGAGCTAATTTTTCTGGCTCGGAGATACTAATTTCTGATAATACAGCAGCCTTGGTTCCTTTTGGAAAAGTGTTGAGGTAATTTACTACATCTTCGGTAGTGTCTTTTTTTACTTCGTTACCAGAAATTGGGGAAATTGTTCTTCCAATTCTAGCAAATAGTAATTTTAAATAATCGTAAACCTCAGTAGTTGTTCCTACTGTAGATCTAGGGTTACGAGAGTTAACTTTTTGTTCAATAGCAATAGCAGGTGCAATTCCTTTGATAAAATCTACTTCAGGCTTTTCTAGTTTTCCTAAAAATTGCCTTGCGTAAGAGGATAAACTTTCAATGTACCTTCTTTGCCCTTCGGCATAAAGCGTATCAAAAGCTAAAGAGGATTTACCTGAACCAGAAAGTCCTGTGATTACGGTAAGCTTATTTTTAGCAATTTTAAGCTCTACATTTTTCAAATTGTGAACTCTAGCTCCTTTAATGTGGATGTAGTCTTTCGTAGTATTTTTACTCACTCTTATTATTTGGTTTTTGCTCGATTTCAACCTATTTTTAAATCGACTTTAAAGGTAATTATAATCCAACAAAAGAATTCATGTTTTGGATTATTAATTAATTTGAAATCATAGAATAAGTATTCTTAACTTTCTGATATAAAAACTGAACGAACAATGAAAAACCTAATTCTTGTAAGGCATGCAAAATCTAGTTGGAGCAAAACAGACTTATCTGATTTTGAAAGGCCATTGAATGAAAGAGGAAACCGAGATAAAACAACAATGGGCGAAAGGCTAATGAATAGAAATGAATCTATTGAAAAGATAATTTCTAGTTCGGCAAAACGAACTACCCAAACGAGTATAGCTTTGGCCAAAGCAATTGATTATTCTACTGGCGATATTCAATTTGAAGATGCTATTTATCACTCCTCAGTTTCTACCATGATGCAGTTTATTAATGATGTAGATAATTCAATTGAAACCATAATGCTTGTTGCTCATAATCCAGGAATTTCAATGCTGTGCGATTACTTGTGTGGTGAATTTTTTGAATTCCCAACCTTAGGAATGACAAAAATAACTTTTGACACTGACGATTGGCAAGAGGTTTTTAGAGACACAGGTTCATTAAAATGGGTAGATTACCCTAAAAAAGAGCAATAAAATTTAAACTAAAATTTGCAAATAACTTATTGATAGATAATAATTTAATCTATTGGTTAATAAGTTGGGAGTAATAAAAAAAATGAATTTTATCAAAGGTTCAACTTTTTTACTATATTGGGCTCAATAACAAATAAAGAATGTCAGAAAAAATAAAGTTTCAAAAAGAGATAGCGATTAAAACATCAGTAGGAATCCTATTTGACATGATGACTACACCAAGCGGACTTTCCGATTGGTTCTGTAATGATGTAAACATTGATGGAGATATATATACTTTCTTTTGGGAAGGTTCAGAAGAAAAAGCGGAACTTATAAGAGCAAGTAAAAACGAATATGTAAGATTCAAATGGGTAGAGGACGAAGATCCATCAACTTATTTTGAGCTTGCAATTAAAATTGACGGAATCACAAAAGATGTAGCTCTTGTAGTTACTGATTTTGCAGATGACCAAGAAGAAGTAGAAGAAAATATTTTACTTTGGGAAAGCCAAATCAATGATTTGAGAAGAGTTATTGGTGCTTAAACAATAATTACCTATCCATTTAGTTAACCTTTTATGTTGAAAAAACTCGATTGGTTCATCATAAAATCCTATATCGTGCCCTTTGTGGTAACGTTTTTCATAGCCGAATTTGTGCTAATCATCCAATTTATGTTCGTTTATTTAGACGACCTTGTTGGAAAAGGAGTAGGAGTTAATATTTACTCAGAATTAATGCTATATGCCTTTTTGGAATTCGTTCCAATGGCACTTCCTTTGGCAATTTTATTGTCATCCATTATGGCAATGGGCAACTTGGGAGAAAAGAATGAGCTTACAGCTGCCAAAGCTGCTGGAGTCTCTTTACTAAGAGTTATGCGTCCTTTGCTGTTTATCATGATTATGTTTGCCGGGATTTCATTTTATTTCTCTAACTATGTTTGGGGTAACGCCTATTTAAAAAAGAGAATCCTCATAAATGACATGACTAACAAAAAGCTCTCTTTAGTGCTTAAAGAAGGTGTGTTTTTTAATGAAATAGATAATTATAGCATTCGAGCAAATGAAGTAGATAAAGCTACCAATATGCTAGGCGATATATTAATTTACCAGCACGATCCAACTTTTAAATACCGCAAAGTAATAAGAGCCAAACAAGGTCAGATGAAAAAATCTGATGATGGAGCTTACCTAGTTTTAACTTTATATGAAGGTGAAATTAATGAAGTGATAAATCCTTACAGCAATCCTATGGAGGAGAAAAGTATTCTTCCTAATCAAAAAATTGAGTTTTTTGAGACTACCCAAAAAATTGATATTTCTTCCTTACAACTTAGTAGAACCTCCGAAGAGGATTATGGCGAGCAACCCAATTTATTACCAGTATTTAAATTGACTAAAATTGTAGATTCACTTCAGGCAAATTACGATACCATAAAGCGGAGCTTATTAGGTTATTATTCTAATTCATTAACAGCCTCCCGAGAGCAAGCTAATTTCGACTGGGACACCATTCAACCTGCCTATTACTATCTAGACTCATTACTACCACAGGAACAAAAAGCTGTGCTAAAAGCTACTGTAAACAGGCTAAACAATTCAGTGAACTATCTGGATAACCGAAGCTCAGATTTTATGAATAGAGCCAAGTACAAAGCTAAAGTAGAAACCGAATGGCACAGAAAATTTACCCTTTCATTGGCGTGTATTTTGTTGTTTTTGGTAGGAGCTCCACTTGGCGCTATCGTAAAAAAAGGAGGATTGGGGATTCCAGTCGCCATTGCAATTACCTTATTTGTGGTGTATTACATAGTTTCTATCACTGGTGAGCGATTGGGCGAGAGCTTAGTATTTCCGCCTTATATTGGTATGTGGTTGAGCTCGTTAGTGCTTTTACCTTTAGGAATTATATTCACTTACCAAGCTGCTACCGAATCCAAAATATTTGATTTTGAATTGTACGGAAGGTTTTTTAAGAAAATAGGAACTTTTGTTTTGAGTGTTTTCAAAAAGAAAAAGGCTTAATACAACCTTATAAAAAGGTTAAATATTCACTTAACTAATCCATAAAGCCTTAATTTAGAACATGAAAAATCGAGTCACCTACTTTTTTCTTATTCTACTGTGTTTAGTTTCATCTAGCTGCTTTGAGCTGTTGGAGGAGGTAAACCTGAAAGAAGACGGTAGTGGAACATATTCGTTTACAGCTAATTTTAGCCAAAGTAAAACCAAGCTAAAATCTATTATGTTAATGGATAAAATTAACGGACACTCCGTACCTAGCGAAACCCAAATACGAGAGGAAATAAAGGTTCTGGAGCGACTAGTGAAGCAAACCAAAGGAATATCTGAGTTTACTAAAAAATTAGATTTTGATAATTTTATTTTTGTGTTCAGTTGTAAATTTGATAATCTAGAAGCCTTAAACAGTGCGGTTAAGAACGTGAGAATTGCTAAAAACCTTCAGGATAATACTCATGACAACCAGTTTGGTTATGACATAGGGAAGAATGTTTTTTATCGATATTTTAACTCAACATTTAAAGACGAGTATGAGAATTTAAACCTTGAGGATAAAAAGGTTTTTCAGGGTGCAAAAATAATTTCAATTTGTAAATTTGAGCAAGAAGTAGTTTCTGTTTCTAATTCAAATGCTAGGATTGCAGCCAACAAAAAAGCCATTATGATGCAGTTAAATGTTGTAGATATAATTGCTGATAAATCCTCCATTAAAAATAGTGTGACTTTAGCCAAGTAGTTTTAGGCTAAATATTTGATGAACAACAAAATAATTGTGACCTTTAAGGAAATAATTAATTGTTATGAAGCAAACACTCTCAACCTTCTTATTACTGACTATAGTGTTAGTTGGAAACTCACAAAATTTCACCTCTAAAATCTCCGAAAATGCCAGTATGGTTTTCACCCTAAACGGGAGTACCATATTAGGAAAAGTAAGTGAAAAACAATTGAATGAATCGGCTGTATTCAATGAGTTTAAAAAAGAATTTGGTAATCCTGATATCAATACTCTTTCTGATTTTGGATTAGATTTTACTAAGAGTTTTGTATTTGCTCAAGAGTGGGATACGAGCATGAATATTAGCATATTTTTTATGCCAATTAAAGATGAAGCTAAATTCACTAAAATAATTCCTACATCCTATGGTTCAGAAATTAAAAAGGAGAAAGGCTATAAAGTTCTTGAAAAAAACGGAAAAAAAATAGCTTGGAATAAAGAGTTTGCTGTGTTTATATCTGGGTATTATGTCGGTCAAAAATATAGGTATAGATACAGTTACGACAATGAATTTCTTAAAAGTGATTACTACACAGAGAATAGAGCTATAAAGCAAATAATAGAAGAGGATAGCGAAAATACTTGGGGGCTTCAGAAACAATCTGATAGAATGGACGAGATATTAGGACTCTCTTTTAAAGTATCAGAACTGGACAATCACCCTGAGTTTCCTGAAAATTTCACCAAAAAGGAAATTCAAGAAGTTAAAAGCGAAATGAATTTAACTATTGGAGCTAACCAAGCAGACCCCAAAAAGGAATCTATGGAAGTTGAATTTGCTGAAGATGTTATGGTAGATGAAATTACTGAAGCCTTGGAAGCTGTTGCGGTAGAATCAGCTGATGAAGCTTACAATGAAGATGAATATTACAAAAATGAATCTAGAAAAAGAGAGTTAAGAAGCTATAGAGCTGATAAACGTAATGATTATAGAAATTATTTGAGAGAAAAAACAGAAAGGAAACGTGATATCTTAACCCAATTACTTTATGACAATAGAGTTTCTTCAGTATTTAATCCTAAATCAAATTTCAATAGCATTGCAGCTAATTCCTCATTCAAAAACAGCCAGGATAAAAAAGCTGACGCTACTTTTTGGGTGAGAAACCAAATGTCGGGTAATGCACTTTCGGCAAATTTATTGCGCGAATTGTATGGGTACAGATACTCCAGAATGTACAGAGATTTAGGCGTATTTGGTACTTCGCTTAATCAAATGAACTCAGCATATTCAGTCTCTAAATTGTTTTTTGAGAAAGATGGAATTAAATTCGAGAACAATACTGAAAACAATGAATTTCAGTTAAATAGCACCAATAACATTTACAGTACTAAGCAGGATTCAAGGTTTTTTGATTACGTAAATGGAGATAACTTTTTAGGGTATATGTCTCTATCTTTTGACTCCAAATCGCTTATTGAGGTAATGCCACAATTGTACATGGATCAGTACGGAAGATTTGCCGAAGATAGACAAGAAGAGTTCCAAGTAATGGTAGAAATGATTTCTATCTTTTTGGATGAAAAAGCAATTGGTGAACTTGCTACCGGGAATGCTTTTTTTGTATTGAAAGACATGGTTAAAAAGGAAGTTACATATAACTCTTACGAGTATGATGAGAATTATAAAAGCACTTTAGTAGAGAAAACAAAAACTGAATTATTACCAGAATTTTTATTCATGTTCAGTACAAGTAATGAAGAAATGCTAACCAAAATAATGGGACTTGGAATTAAAAATGAGATACTAATTGAAAATAATAAGTATTACACAATCAATAGTAAAAAAGGAGATTTACCATTCGATATCTTTTTTGTGATTAAAGATGGAATTGTGTTTGTTTCAACTGATGAAATAGAAATTAAAACGATTGTACAAGGCGGTAAATTTGAAAACAACCTAGCTAGCAGACACCAAAAGTTGGTCAGCAGTAATTCGCAAGTGATTTACATAAATAACCAAAAGTTGACCGAGTATATTCCTACTGATTTTTTCTCGAGAAGAACTCAAGATGAATATGCAATGTACAAAGAGTTTGGATGTGAAGAAATAGTGGTTTCTTCAAAAAATAAAAATGGAAATATGGAAACAACAGGATTTGTTTCTACTCCTAATAATGAACTAAATAGTGCCTTGTATTTCTTTAATTTTATTAACCGAATGATAGAAATAAAATACTAATTCGGGAACTAATGAAAAAGAATTTTATTCGACTTGGTGTTATTGTTGGAGCTATTCTTTTGGTTGGATATTACTTTTATAATAAAAAGGAAAAGGTAGCTAATTCAATCCCTAATTATGCCGATTCGGTTTGGGTTTTGGATTATGTAAATATCCGAAACACTTTGTTAAACGATTATTTATTTGGTTCTGGTGAGTCTAATTATGAGTACCTAAACATCAAAAACTACGGACTTTCTATCCCTAATTATGTAGTTGCATTTAGCTGCACAGAAAAAGCTCCTAACGCTCTTTTTACTTCATTTGAAATAACAGATTCTACTTTGTTTAATTCTTGGCTAGACAGCCTAGTATTGAATCAAAACTTTATAGCTTCCATTAACTCTTGGAGTAATAAGAACGCTATAATCACTTGTAATACAGAAAAAACACAAGTTGTTTTTTGTTTAGGAGTTCATTTATCTAATGCAAATAATTTAGAAGTTGTGAATGATGTTTTGACTTCTAAAAACCTGATGAGTCTTGATAATAAGCTATTTAAAGAAATTTATGAAAGTAATAATCACGGTTTAGTTTGGTTCAAAAAAGGAAATATTATTGATAAAGAATCATGGTTAACTCTTAACATAAAAGACAAAGAGCTTGTATTAGAAGGAGATTTATTCCTCAATACAAAACACCAATTCCCAGAAATATCTAGTTGGAATTTAGTAAGTGAAAAATCACAAGCTAGTTTTTATATGAACTTTGGGGAGTCTAATTTTTGGAATAAATTAACAGCTAAAATTGACCCAGAAAGTTTTGAGAAAACCACAGGATTTAGTTCAGATAGTTTATTAAAATTCCAACCAAAAAGTTGGAGTATGTTTTTGCGTTCGCCTTCAATTACTCAGGATTCATCAATAAGTTACGAGTATGATGAAAATTTTAACCAAGTTGAAGTTTCTAAAATAACGAATCGCGTTTCACCAAATTTCAGTCTGTTTACTAATTTCGAAACTCAAGGAATTTATAGTTATTTGGTGAACGATAGTATTATAAAATACGTAGATGAAATACCTGTTTTCACCTCATTTCCTTTTGCAAAAGTAATTGCAAAAGAACAAAAGAATGTTTTAGAACTTAATACTCAAATAAATGAAAATCCAGTAAACGGTACCTTTGATGAATTTTTAGTTTTAGAATCTGATTTTACAAAAATGGATTCTACTTACCTTAATTATCTATTGCCAAAGTTGAATGTCATAAAAGGGAAACATATTGTTTTGGTAGGATCACAAAAAGGAGATTCAACTAGAATAGAATTAAAAGTTAATCTTTAATTCTCGATAGATTTTTCCTTTGGTTTACTGTGATAAATTTCCATTGCAACTACAATTGCAAAACACGTCCAAACCGGCACAGAAGCTTTGTCTGTATCCAAATAGTTATTTAAAACCCCATGAGTAAAATAAGAAACAAGTGCCAGAATTACTGATAGCAAAAGTGTTTTTAGCTCTTTATCCTCTAATTTAATATAAAGGATTGAAGCTTTATAAAACACAAAGAATAATAAAACTAAAAATGAGATTAACCCAATAACTCCTGACTCTGCCAGAACTCCAAGATATTCGCTATGCGCGTTTCCTTTGGTTCCAAAGTTAGTACTTATCACAGTAATTTCGCTTGAGTGTTGAAACGGGGCATACTCAAAAGCATAAGTTCCTGGCCCCCATCCAAAAGCAGGTCTTTCCTCAAACATTCGTATTGCACAATTCCATCTGTTAATCCGTTCCAAATTCGAAGCATCTGTCGATACATTAGACATGGATTCAATGTGCTTAGATAGATTTTCTGATGAGTCGGTTTTGTTTTTACTTAGTGCTATAGAAATATCTGTATAGTATTGATAACCCACAAACCCTCCAAAAGCGAGTGCTAAAACTACATATTTAAAATTAATTTTTAACTTAAATAAAGCCCAAACTCCAAGTGCAGCAACCAAACTAAGCCAAGCAGCTCGAGTATAAGAATAAATTAATCCAACTGTTAATACAATAAGAATTGAGATTAAGGTAAACTGGATTATTGCAGTGTTTTTCTTCCTAAATAATAACCCTACTGAAAGTGGAATATAAAATGCTACAATAGCACCATAAGAAGTATGATCTTTATAAAAAGGAGACATTATCCAGTGTGCAGCTTTTTGATCAAATCCCCACGAATAATGTTTAATAAGTGTTACTGCTACCACCACAGCTAAAGAAGCTAAGTAAAGCCAAACAACTCGATACATGTTTTCTTTTTCTTTTAATAGCACAATTAAAAAGAAGAAAAGCGGAACTACAAACCACATTTTGGCGATAAAAAATTTGAAAGAAACAAGGATATCCTCACTAGTCAAAACTGTAACAAACATCCAAATAAGGTAAAAAAGAGTGGCAATTGTAATTGGATGGTTCACTATTTTTTTGTCATAAGTACCTCGTTTTATGAATCGTAAAATGAGAATTATCATTAACCCAAAAAGTATGGGTTCAGTTGGCAAATAAAACCCTACATTTCCTAAAGCAAGTTGCTCTAAATTAAGCGATAAAGGAGTACATAAAATAGTGAAAAATAAAAGTTCTTTTGTTTTGTAAAAAGCAAAATAAACTACTGCTAATGCCAGTGGTAAAAAAGAAAGGTAGTAGATATTACGGTACAATAAAATACCATTCAGTGCAATAAATGCAATACTGAAAAGTAAAACTATGGAGTTATATCTAAAGTTGGATTTTAACAAATGAACTTATGATTCTTGTCTTTTTAACTCTTTTAATTTTTCAAAAATCAACAGTAAAATGATTGCAAAAAGAAATGCTGAAATTGTTGAAACTACTACAATTAACCATCTAATTGGGTAGGCTTTTTTTTCAGATACTGAGGCTTTTTCTAAAGTAAATTTATGCGAAAAAGTAGATTTCGCATCCGATTTAAGTTGTTCGTAAACAGCATCTTTAGTTGACAAACGAATATTCATCCACTCCAGTTTGTTTTCATAATTAGAATAAATACTTCCGAATTTATCAGTTGCTAAAATCTTATTCTGGATTAACTTTCTTGTTGTTCCATCTTTTGCATTGGCAAGAGCTGTAATTAAAGTGGGTCTGGTTTCCTTATCTACTACACCTATCTTATTAAGTTCACCCAATGAATCTACAATACCACCTATGTCTTTTTTTAATTTATCTCTTTCTGCAAGAGCTACATTAAGGGCTTCAGAAGAACGTTCGTTAATCATTCTGTTCTTAGTATTGTCAAATAAATTGGCAATGTCATTTGCCATGTCAGCAGCCATCTTAGGATTTTTATCCATTACATCCACCAATACCGAACCATATTTAGTTCTCGAAAAAGAAACATTTTCTTCGTACATCTTGTTTAGGGATGTGAACTTTATTTTACTTGAAGTATCAATTTCGTAATGCTCCATTAAGTTATATTTCTCAATAATACTGTTTCTAATTTCAGCAGATTGTAAAATTTGAATCATTTGTTCAGCTTGCTCTTCCTCACCAAACTGAGCCGCACTTTGCTCAGGATGAACTTCATCTGTAAAAGCTACAGTGTTGGACATTGCTGGATACAAAGTAACAGTTGATTTAAACTTTTCTTCTATCAACAAAGAATAGATGATTGCAGCAATTGCAGCAATAGCTGTTATCAAAACGATTAACTTTCTTTTGTTCCAAATAAATTGCAATAAGTCTTCTGCATGGTTGTTTTGGCTAGTAGTCATAACTGAATAATAGTTTTTAAAATGAGGGTCAAAATTACTAATAACTCTAACATTAGAGAAATTATTTGTCTATAACGGTTGATTTGGAGTTTTATTAGCATTAGAATAACAAAATAAAGCCTTGAAATTATTATCTTCGCTAGTGTAATAAAAATCAAAATTTTACAATGAAAATAATCGTTCCAATGGCAGGTAGAGGCTCGCGTTTGAGACCTCACACACTTACAATTCCAAAACCTTTGATGCCAGTTGCTGGAAAACCAATTGTACAAAGATTGGTAGAAGACATTACTAAAGTAAGTAACGAGAAAGTAGATGAAATTGCTTTTATTATTGGTGATTTTGGTGCTGAAACAGAAAAACAACTTATTGAAATTGCTGAAAGTCTAGGGGCGAAAGGAAGTGTATACCACCAAGAAGAAGCTTTGGGAACTGCTCATGCTATATTATGTGCAGGTGATTCTCTAGACGGAAATGTCGTAGTTGCATTTGCAGATACTTTGTTTAAAGCAGATTTCACTTTGGATACTCAGAATGATGGAATTATTTGGGTAAACCAAATTGATAACCCAAGTGCATTTGGTGTTGTAAAACTAGATGAAGAAGGAACAATTACTGATTTTGTTGAAAAACCAAAAGACTTTGTATCGGATTTAGCCATTATTGGGATTTATTATTTTAAGGATGGTAATAACCTTAAAAACGAGTTACAGTACCTTATAGACAATGACATAAAAGAAAATGGTGAGTTTCAAATCACCAATGTTCTTGAAAACATGAAGAGCAAAGGAGCTAAATTTAAAACTGGAAAAGTTTCGGCTTGGATGGATTGTGGAAACAAAAATGTAACTGTAGAAACTAACCAAAGAGTTTTAGCTTTTGAGGGGAAAAACATCATTGAAGGAAACTTCACAAATAACAATTCCGTAATAATTGAACCCTGTTTTATTGGTGATAAGGTAACTTTAACTAATTCGGTTGTTGGGCCTCATGTTTCTATTGGAAACAATACAACCATAGTAAATTCAGTTATAGACAACAGCATTATTCAAAATCATGCTCATATTGAAAAAGGAAATATGACAAACTCCATGATAGGAAACTATGCTAAAATCACTGGTAACTCTCAAGACTTAAGTGTTGGAGATTATACCGAAATGAAATAACACCAATTTATGCGTAAACTAGTAGCCATATTATTCTTATCCTTTTTTGTTTTGTCCTGCCGAACTTCCAAAGAAGTTAAGTCAGAGGAAATGACGACATCAGAAAAACAGGATAGCCAGTTTACCTCTCTTTTTATACAAGCAACAAACTATGCTATTCAAGAAGATTACGATAAATCTATTGAGATTTATGAAAAGTGTAAAGTTCTGAGGCCTAAAAATGCTGCTGTACATTACGAATTATCTCGTATGTATGCTAAAAAGAAAAATGCACTGCAGGCTATTAGCAATGCAGAAAAAGCCTACGAACTTAATCCAAAAAACAAATGGTATGTGTTGCAACAAGCAACTGTATACCGAGCTACAGGTCAGTCAGAAAAAGCTTTGAGTGCCTACGAAGAGCTTATAAAAATGGATGAGAAAAATTTAGGAGTTTTGTATGAAATGGCAAATTTGTATAAAAGTGCAGGTAAGTATGATGAAACAGTTAATATCCTAGATAAAATAGAAGTAATAAGAGGAAAAAATCCTGAGTTAAGTTATCAGAAATACATGCTATTAATGGATGCTGGTAAAGATGAAGAAGGATTGAATGAAATTAAGGAAATGCTAAAAATAGATCCAGAGAATGGAATGGCAAACCTAGCAATGGCTCAATATTATGAAAAAATTGGAGAAGGAGAAAAAGTACATTCTCGATTGATTTATGTATTTCAAGATGCCTCTATAAATACCGAGCCAAAACTAAATGTACTTACCGACTTCACTACCAGAATGGGTGATGACAAACTGAAACAAGCAGAAACTCTGGAGTTGGTTAATATCATGCTCAAAACGCATCCAAAAGACGTGAAATCATATGTTGGAGCAGGAGATTATTTTGGAAAATTAGGAGACACAAAAAAGGCAAACGAATACTATGAGCAATCATTAGAATATTCCACAAACTCCTATCCAATTCTTATGCAGTTGATGGATAATTCTTTTAACTCTAGAGATTTTGATAAGGTGATTTCTATTTCTGAAAAAGCACTAGAATCTTATCCAACTCAACCTGTTTTTTACTTGTATCAAGGAATGGGTTACAAAGAAAAAAAGAATTATACTAAAGCAATATCGTCTTTTAAAGCAGGAAAGAATATGATTGCTGATGACGAGAAAATGATGTTTGAGTTTTACTCAAAAATGGGGGAGACTTACAATGAGTTAAAAGAATATAAAAAATCGGATGAGGCATTCGACAATGCAATGAAGATAAATGGACTAGAGCCATTTATGCTTAATAATTATAGCTACTTTCTTTCTTTAAGAAAAGATAAGCTAGAGAAGGCTGCAGAGATGTCTAAAAAGTCTAACGAGGTAGTTCCTAACAATGCCTCTTTTAACGATACTTACGGGTGGATTTTATTCCAACAAGGTAAATATACCGAAGCTGAGGCTTGGATTAAATTATCGCTCAAGAACGGAGGTATCAAAAGTGGCACGGTATTAGAACATTATGGTGATGTTATGAGTAAGCTCAAGAACACAGAAAAGGCCTTAGAATATTGGAAAAAAGCTAAAGAAAATGGCGAGCATACTAGTAAGATTGACGAAAAAATAAGAACTAAAAGTTATGTGGAATAAAAAAGTATTATTTTTTGCTGTTTTGATTTGTAGCTCTCTGTTATTAGGAAGTTGCAGAGCTAAAAAACCTTTGCTCGATTCCGAAGAGCAAGTTTTTACATCAAAGTCTAAAGCAGACACTATTGTAAAAAACTTAGTTGCCAACAACTTCCAGTTCGATAATTTAAAAGCAAAGATTAATACTAGATTTAAGAGTAGAGAAAAACAGAATTTAATTTTTGGGACTTTTCTTAAAATGAAAAGAGACTCCATTATTCACGCTACAATTTCTGTGGCAGGATTTCCTGTTGTTGTTGCTTTAATAACTCCTGATTCATTGAAATTTTTAAATAAAAAAGATCAAAAGTATTTTATTGGTGATTTCTCTTACGTATCTAAAATGTTAAATACTGACATTACTTTTAACCAGCTACAAAACCTTTTGGTAGGTAATCCTTTGATTATTGATACTAACCAAAACTATTATTTGGTTCAGGAGGAGGACGACCTTTTCTTAAGTAGTTTGTCAAGGAATGAACTTCGCCAGAAAGCGAATCTTGCAAACAAAAAAAATGAGTGGATAATTAAGTATTGGATTAATGAATTGTACAAAACAGGAAAGACAATTATCTCTAATGATTCTACAGATACTAGTATTGAAGTTTTTCAAGCTGACTATAAGAAAATAGAAGGACAAAATTTCCCAAATAGAACCAAAGCAGAAATTATTACTGAAAAGGATTCAATTTCAGTAAATTTGAATTATCAAAGGGTAAAAATAAACACTGAAATGGATTACACTTTTGTTATCCCTAGCCATTACACAGCATACGAAAACCTATAATGAGAAGCACTAACCTCCATATATTGAAAATAATTTCATTGGTAATGCTAATGGGATTTGTTGGTTTTAATAGTTTTTCTCAAAGTAAAACGGATAAGTTAAAAGCTAAGGAAAAGCAATTGAATAAACAGCTTGAGCAAACTCAAGAATTGCTTTCTGCTACTCAAAAATCTCAGAATTCAACATTATCTGAATTACGAATAATTAATAAGCAAATCGCTTTTAAAGAGGAGCTTTTAATTAACATGGGAAACCAAATTAAAGAGACTACTTACCAAATAAAAACCAATAAAAAAGAGGTTGAATCCCTTAACGAATCTATACTTAGATTAAAAAAGGAGTTTCGTGAAATGGTGAGGTTTGCCTATAAAAATAGGAAGAGAGAATATAGTGTTATTTACTTATTTTCATCTGAAGATTATAACCAAGCTTACAGAAGATTAAAATACATTGAACAGTATTCTGAAAACAGAAAACTGAAAGCTGTTGAGGTAAAAAACATGCAAGCTAAGCTTAGAAAAGAGAATGAAATACTACTTGCAAATATCGAGTCTAAAAAGGAGCTTATTGCCTCTTATGATGAGGAAAAAAAGAAGTTTCAGGAGGTTAAAGACAAGCAACAAATTGTGTTGAATAAAATTTTATCGAATAAAGAAGTGCTACAAGCTAAACTTAAAAAGCAAGAAGCCGAGCAAGAACGAATAGCCCAAGCGATAAGAGCGGAGATTGAGAAGCAGATGGCTAAATCGAGAAAGAATAACTCGTTTGCCTTGAGCCCAGAAGCAAAATTAGCCTCTAATAGTTTTGAAAAAAATAGAGGGAAATTACCTTGGCCAGTATCTCGAGGAACTATAACCAAAAGATACGGAAAACAAAGGCATAGCGAAATATCTACTGCTTATGTCCAGAACAATGGAATTGATATTAGTACGATCAAAGGATCTAACGTACGGGCCGTATTCGAAGGAACTGTTACAAGTGTTTTCACAATTCCCGGAAGTGGACAAACTGTAATTATTAGTCATGGTGCATATCGAACTGTTTATTCCAACCTTAAATCTGTAAAAGTTGAGGTAGGGCAAGCTGTTAAAACTAAGCAAGAAGTAGGTGTTCTATTACCCGATCCATCAGGCACAATTTCTGAATCACATTTCGAAATTTGGAAAATTTCTGGTTCGGATATGAGTACCCAGAATCCAGCTATTTGGTTGTATAAAAGCTAGACTTTACTCTAACTTAAACGAAATAGGAAGTACAAATCTCACATCAATTTTCTTTCCTCTTTGTTCGCCAGGAATCCAATTTGGCATTTTGCTAACTACTGCAACTGCAGCTTCATCACAACCACCACCAATTCCTCTTATCACTTTAATGTCGTTAACTTCGCCAGTTTTTGTGACTACAAATTGTACATACACTTTTCCGCTAATTCCATTTTCTTTAGCCGAATCTGGGTAGACTGTATTCTGTCTAATAAACTTAAAAAGCTCTTCTTCTCCACCAGGGAAAGAAGGCTGTGTTTCTACTACCTCAAATATTTCTTCCACAACTGGCGCCTTTCTAAAATCTATCCTTACTTCTTGTTCTAATCCAGCTAGTCTTTTTACTTCCTTATTCATTTTACTTATCTCCTCATTATCTATACAATTTAATTTGTCGTAGGCTGATAAATATTGTTTTATGGAATTTATATTGTATTCAAAACTGAGGTTTAATTTTTTAAGTTCACTAGTTATTTCTTCGCAATTTAAATAAAGGTGAGCATCATTAATTAGTTCATCACTATGGTTAGTCTGAAACATTTTTTTTTCACTTTCAATTTTTAGTAGTCTATAATAATCCTTAGTCAATTGAGGTTTTGAAATCTCTTGTTTCTCGGCTACTATTTTTAGGTTTTTTATAAATTCGTAAACCAAATTTGAATTTGCTTTTCTAGTTTCATTATAGATTGCTTCTCGAACTAAATTGTAGTATTCTAAGCTTGTAATTTCTTTATTGCTTTTAAGAAAATTCGCATAACTCATCTTCAAAAAAGAAGCAGAATCGAGCTTAGCAATACCTTTTTTATAAATATTTTCGCACGTATCAATGTATTTAGCAGTTAGACCTCCGCTTCCTTTTCTTTTGTTTGTATAAATAAGGTAGCTGTAAATTAACGCCCCGCTCAAGTAGTAATTTTCTGATGTTTCTCCACACTTTTCATCAATGGCTCTCCACTTGACCAGGTTTGTTAATGGACTTTCACTAGAAAGTTTCTTCATCAGTAATTCACATTCTACTTCGCAGTTTCTTAGTACTAATTCTTCGTACTTTTTTTTGGTAACGCAATTAGTAAAAAGAATAATTGTCGCTAGAAATAAGATGTTTTTCATGAAGTATATTTGTTTCAAAACAAATATATTGATTTGCAATGAATTGCCAACATTACTTCTGAGCGAACTCCGAAATTAAATATACCACAGCTACAATCACCAATAAGAAAAAGAAGTATTTAGGATCTTTGTAAATAGGTTTTTTAGGACGCTTGGTAAAGTTTTCGTAATCATGAAAAAGTTTGCCAAAATCCTTCTGCTTTGCCATAGCTTCTTTGGATGGCAACCCAGGTTTTTTGTCTTTATTTAATTTATACTTTTTCATTTATAGGTTATGTTATCCTCTTTTTATCGATTTTTTAATCGTTTCAATAATTCGATAAATACGCATTTTTGCGTTTGCTTCGGTTATTGCAAATATACTGGCAATTTCTTTAAAGCTCAATTCTTCAAAATACCTCAGTTCTATCAATTGGCTTTTTTCCAAAGGGAGCTCTTCTATCGCTTTTAAAACTAAAGCGAGCTGTTCTTCCTTGTTTTCAATATCTAGCTCCTCTACAATCTCCTGAAGGGAATTTTCGTTCACTTCTATTGTTATGTTTTTCTTGTTTTTTCTGAAATACTGGTTTACCTCATTACTTGCAATTCGGTATAACCAAGAAGAGAATGGAAAGCCTCTGTCTTCATATTTATCTAAATTAGACATGGCTTTAAGAAAAGTAAGGGAACATACTTCTCCAGTTAACTCTTCATCTTGAAGTTTTTTGAAAATAAACACAAAAATTTGCTCGAAGTATTTCTCATACAAAAACCCGAAAAACTGCTTGTTTTCCTTGGCTTTTTGGATGTATTCCAGTTCAATATGTTTTTCTTTTTCTGTCAAAGAAGGGCTTTTTCTTTATTGTGTAATGCAAAGGTTTGGAAAAGTAACACGGATTTTGAATAAAATTATTCCCTAATCCATTTAAACACAAACAATACTCCATTTTGTTTCACTCTAACAATAGCACCATGAGAAATATGTTGCATTTCAAAAGATTCATTTTCGTTAAAATTCTCAGAGTTTTTTAACTCAAAAACTCTATCACAATCTATTATTTCTTGTGGCGTGAATCGTTTTATTCGATAATTATTTCCCTCTTTTTGGATGTAAAACCAAGCACCACCACCTTCGCCAGTAAGCCATTGAGCTTTTGATGGTGTTTTACCAATTTTTTCGGGCGCTATAAGTCTTCCAGTTAAATCCATTATTTTTTTATCAAAGGGTAAAGGATGTTCATTCGTTTGGTAAAAACTCCATTTTTCAGTTCGTAATAATACCGCTTGTCGTTAATGATTTTTACGTTAGTAATAGTTGTGTGCGTTATGGTATAAGGAATACGAATAAGTATATTTTTATACCAACCTAAATTACTGACTTTTGCCGTCTGCGCTACAAAACGCGAGCAATTAGTTCCGCCAATATTAAATGGACCATAAATTATGGCTTCTCTATTTTGCATGGCTTTCGCTTTTGCAAATGCTTTATCAATGTCCAAAACAACCTTAGTTGAGGCAATTAATCTTCCTTCTCCGTGTGTTGCTTCCAAAGAAGCTAATTCGCTCATTAGCTCTTCTATGTTGGTTATGTTTCCGTTTTCTAATTCTACTTTTGTATGCAAAATTAAATCAGGATCGGTAAAATTATCCCTAACTCTTCCATGTTTTTTTGGAGTTTGATACCTTCCAAAATCATAGTAATAGAACTCTTTAGTTTCGTGATTAGCCAAAACTAAAGCTGCATGTCCAGCTTTGTAAAACCCATTTTTTAGAAACCCAAGAGCACGCATAATTCCATCATACCATTTACCCTCCTGAATTACAGGGGTATCTGGCCAAGCAAGTGGAATTATTGTACCTATTTTTTTCATTTACTAAATATAAAAGTTTTAAGAGGTCTTTTGAAATAACTTCTTCACGTTTTTAATTTCAACTATTTGTAACATAAATAAAAATAGGATTCCCGAAAAGAATAAAATAGCCATTAATCCATACCAAGGAATGAAATTGAAATACTCTTGATTTAATATAACACCCAATGTTATACACATTCCTGTAAAGATGAAACCTCGGGTAATAAGCGAAGAATTGAGCTTTAAATTAAAATACGATTTACATAACCAAACTTGAGCAATTGTAGTTAACCCTTGAGTTATTAAACTTGCTATTGCAGCTCCGTAAGCTTGATACTTAGGTATTAAAATAAGGTTTAGAACAACATTAAGAACAACTCCTCCAAAGGCAATTTTGTTCAATGTTTTAAGGTTTCCATTTGCTGTTAAAAGTGTCCCAAAAATATACGTAGTTGAAATAAATACAAAGCAAATCATTAGAATTCCAAATACTTGACCCGATTGAAATGTGCTATTGATGTAACGAGCATCTATTAATTGTTGGCTAAACAAAAAGCAAGTAATTGCTACCAAAATAGCTCCTGGAATAAGAATGCTACTTGCAACTTTTACTAAACTGGCTACTGGTTTTTTGTTCTTTAATAAATTAGAAAACAAAGGGAGTAGGAGAGTGGCAAAAAGGAAAGCTATGTTGTTGGCTGCTTCAAAAAATCTAAATCCATTAGCATAAATTCCTGCTTGTGTTTTACCATCTTCGAGCATTCGCTCGAGCATTACACTATCTGCACGGTAATAGAATGTCATTAATAAAATTAGCAATGCATAAGGAGCACTTTGCCTAAGTATTGCCATTGAAAACAGTTTGTCCCAGTTTAGTTTTTTTAATTTTTGATTGCTTAATAAAAATATCAAAGCGGTAATTGCAGAAACTCCGTAGGCAAATGTTTGGGCATACACGAACCAATATATTTGAAAAGGTTCGGTAGTTACTCCTCCCCAAAGTAGAATGGAGCAAATGATAATGAGTAGAAATCTATCTAATACGGAAACGATACTATCGTATTTGAATAATAATAATCCTGTTAAGTTGGAACGGAAATATAAAGTGAAACCAGCTAGTATTTGATTAAAAATAAGCCACAGTAATAAGTAAATTTCGGCTTGGTTGTATCCAATTATTCCTCCTAGTATGAGTACAAATACTCCGTAAATTAACGCCAATAAAATTCTTAGAGAAAATACCTTAGAAAAATATTTTTGGATTAAAAATGGTTGTTGTGAAATGGTTCTGGTAGTGAAATTTACGATTCCTACATCCAGAAAAATAGTGAACAGAAATGTAAATCCTAGAAGAGAAAAATACATTCCGTAGTCTTCGGCTCCCACACGATTTTGTATTTCGGCATCAATTCCCAAAATATAAAATGGCTTCACCAAAAAATTGAGGAAGAGCAAAAATGCGAGATTGGTTATGAATTTTCTGTTCATGCTCCGTAAATATAAGGAGTTAGATGGATTTTACCTTAGTTTTTTACAAGCCTTCTTCATCAATGATTTTACCACCAGTTTATGAAAAGGTTTTACAATTGTCATATAAACTTTACCAAAGTTATTATTGTAATGAACTGCTGTAGAAACTGAAACTGTTGTTTTCTCCTTTATTTCTCTGTGAATAGAAACCCTAAAGTTTAGATGTTTGTCATCTTCACCAGCAATTATTTCGTTATTAAGGATTTCATAAATAGAGAAAATACCGACCTTATCTCCAACTTTAAAATCAGAATTAGGTGCTTCTTTCATCTCAGTTTTTAATCCAAAAACTCTTACAATACTATTTCTAAATCTCATTAAGGCTTCCACCCATTTTGGAGCTGAAGAAAAAATAGCTACATACAAATCATTAATTGACATGGAATTATTAGAGATGTAAAAGCTAAAGCAGTCTTCAAAATCTATATTATCAATATGATTATGCAAACTAGAATCACTTGGAATATCTGATTTTAAAATCATAATAATCCTTTTAATAGTTTATTAAACTCTCCAGATTCTTTAAGTTTTTCCATAGCAGTATTTAGTTTTTCAACTAACTCTGGTCTATTTTTAGATACAGCAATACCAATGCTTTCCTCCGTAAATTTACGCTCCATTACTTCCAGAGTAGAATTAAACTGTTCAATATAATTTAAGAAACTCTTATCCATGATGTAAGCATCAATTTCATTCTTTAGTAACAGGCCTTCTGGCTTAACAAAAGCTGTATCAAACTCCGAATAAGTCATTACTGTGCTATTTGGCATATTACTAATTGCCCAAGGATAAGCAGTTGTGAATTCTAAGGCATACACGTTTTTACCTACTAAATCTTCTTGCGTTTTTAATGAATCTGATTTACGAACTAATGCTGATAATCCATCCACATAATAGGGATTGGTAAACAATACAAATCGCTTTCTGTTTTCATTTATAGTCATTCCTCTGATACAGATATCTGCTCGTCCAGTTGTAATGGAATACATTCTTGGATCACCACCCTTTTGTAAGGCTAAATCAGTGATGTATTCATATTCCAAACCGGCTTCTTCGAGCACTCTTTCGATAAATGCAGGTTCTATTCCTGTTGGTTTCAAATCTCCTTTTTCCCATTGGTAATGAGGCAGTCCTTCGCCACCTGGCCAGGATACATAGATTTTTACTTTAGAATTGTTGGTGCAAGAAAAAAGCAATGAGATTATAAGAATAATCATCATTGCTTTTGAATGTTGTTTGAACAATGTCATAGTTTATTTTTGAGCCATTTGCCAAGTACCTTCTTTGATAAGTGGTTCGGCTTGCTTGTATTTTACCTCTTTGGTTTCTCCACTTCTCAAGTTTATGATTTGAACTCGGTCGTTTCTTCCAATTTTAGCTTCATTTACTACTGGCTGTTGTTTTACTCTTTCCCCATTTTGTTGCTGTCTCGCAACTTGTTGGTTAGCTTCAGTTCCAGCCCCAATATCAGTTCTTCCTGTTTGTAATTTAGGCTGAGATTTTGTTCTTAATTTCTCATTATTCGTTTGTTCTACCCCTTCGTTTTGAGGTAGGTTAGCTTTCATCAAGAAAGAAATAATTTCTTTGTTGACTTTGCTTACCATTTGCTTAAATAACTCGTAAGACTCTAACTTATAAATAAGTAAAGGATCTTTTTGCTCGTATTGTGCTCCTCTTACCGATTGCCTCAAGTCATCCATTTCTCTCAAATGCTCTTTCCACTCGTTATCAATTACACCAAGAGTAATGTTTCTTTCTAGCAATTTTGTTAAGTTCTTTCCTTTAGCCTCAAATGAATCTTTTAGGTTAGCTAGTAGCTGAGTGCTTTTGCTTCCATCTGTAATTGGGATAATGATATTTTCGTACGAATTAGATTCGTTCTGATACACATTTGCAATAACAGGATAAGTTTGAGAAGCCATTAATTCTGACTTTCTATTGTAAGCTTCTTTAGCTTTATCATAGACCATTTCTACTAACTCTTGCTCGTTAATTTTGTTGAAATCAACTTCGTTAACTGGCGAAGGAATAGATAAGATTCTAATTAATTCCAATTGGAATCCTTCAAAATCTTCCGCATCACGAGCCGTATAAACTACACTTTCAGAAATTTCGTAAAGCGTATTAGCGATATCTAAATCAAGTTTATCTCCGTACAGAGCATTCTTTCTTTTCGAGTAGATTGAATTTCTTTGGGCATTCATCACATCATCATATTCAAGCAAGTGCTTACGTATCCCAAAGTTGTTTTCTTCTACTTTTTTCTGAGCTCTTTCAATAGATTTAGAAATCATAGAATGCTGAATTACTTCACCTTCTTTGAATCCCATTCTGTCCATCATTTTTCCAATTCTTTCCGAACCAAAAAGTCTCATTAAGTTATCTTCTAAAGAGATGAAAAACTGAGAAGATCCTGGATCTCCTTGTCTTCCTGCTCTTCCTCTTAATTGTCTATCAACTCGTCTCGAATCGTGACGTTCCGTACCAATAATTGCTAAACCTCCAGCTTCTTTAACTCCAGCTTGAAGTTTAATGTCTGTTCCCCTTCCTGCCATGTTTGTGGCAATGGTTACAGCTCCAGCTTTACCAGCACCTGCAACAATATCTGCTTCTTGTTGGTGTTTTTTTGCGTTTAGTACATTGTGCTTAATTCCTTTAGAATTTAATAAGCTACTTAAGTATTCCGAAATTTCTACCGAAGTTGTTCCTACCAATACTGGACGATTTTCACCTACTAGCTTTACAATTTCATCACTTACAGCAAAGTATTTTTCTTTAGTTGTTTTGTATACCAAATCCTCACGATCATCTCTAGCAATTGGTTTATTTGTAGGGATTACAACCACATCCAATTTATAAATATCCCAGAATTCACCAGCTTCAGTTTCTGCAGTTCCTGTCATACCAGCAAGTTTGTGGTACATTCTAAAATAGTTCTGTAATGTAATCGTAGCATACGTTTGAGTAGACGCTTCAATTTTTACATTCTCCTTAGCTTCAATCGCTTGGTGAAGTCCGTCAGAATATCGTCTTCCTTCCATTACACGACCTGTTTGCTCATCTACAATTTTCACTTTTCCATCCACCATAATGTATTCGGTATCTTTTTCGAATAAGGTGTAGGCTTTAAGTAATTGATTGATAGAGTGAATTCTTTGGGCTTTAACTGTGTAATCTCTGATGATTTCATCTTTTTTGGCAATAGTATCATCTACTCCAAGTTTCTTGTTTTCTACTTCTGCAAAAAGCCCACCTAAATCAGGTAAAATATAGAAATTTGGGTCCTCAACTCCAGAAATTAAATCAATTCCTTTTTCGGTTAAATCAACTTGATTGTTTTTTTCTTCGATTACAAAATAAAGTTCTCTATCTACCTTGATCATTTCTTTACTTTGATCTTGCATGTAGAAATTCTCTACCTTTTGAAGTTGAACTTTAATTCCTGGCTCACTTAAATATTTAATTAAATCAGGATTTTTTGGCATTCCTCTGTGAGAGCGTAATAAAGCCATTTGACCAACTTTAGTATGTTCAGCTCTAGCTTTTTTGTCCAAAGATTCATCTTCTGCTTTTGCAATATTTTCTTTTGCAATTTGAAGGTTTTCTTTAGCTAGTTTTCTTTGGGCAGCAAATAGTGTTTCTACTTTTGGTTTAAGAGCTGTAAATTCCTGCTCATCACCTTTAGGTGTTGGCCCAGATATAATTAATGGAGTTCTTGCATCATCAATTAAAACTGAATCTACTTCATCTATAATAGCAAAGTGGTGTTTTCTTTGTACCAAAGAATCTACATCACTACTCATGTTATCTCTCAAGTAATCGAATCCAAATTCATTGTTTGTTCCAAAAGTAATGTCAGCATTGTACGCTTTTCTTCTTTCGTCAGAGTTTGGTTGATGCTTGTCGATACAATCTACTGATAACCCATGAAACTCATAAAGAGTTCCCATCCATTCACTATCTCTTTTTGCAAGGTAATCGTTCACTGTAATCATGTGAACTCCTTTTCCTGCAAGTGCATTTAGGTATACTGGCAAGGTGGCAACTAATGTTTTTCCCTCTCCTGTTTGCATCTCAGCAATTTTTCCAGAGTGTAGTGCAACACCACCAATTAATTGTACATCATAGTGAACCATTGCCCACGTTACTTGTGTTCCTCCTGCAGTCCATGAATTAAACCAAATGGCTTTGTCTCCATCTATTTCAACAGCATCTTTTTTGGTAGAAACATACCTATCCATTTCAGTAGCAGTTACCTCAATCTCTTCGTTTTCATTAAATCTTCTAGCGGTTTCTTTAACTACAGCAAATGCTTCTGGAAGTATTTCTAACAATACTTCTTCTAATTTTTCATTAGATAATAATTCTAGTTTTTCAATTTCCTGAAAAATTTCATCTTTAGCATCTACATCTGTATTCTCGTCCTGAGTTTTGGCTTTAAGAGTAGCAATTTCATCTTCAACATCAGCTGTGTAAGCGTTAATTTTAGATTTAAATTCTTGAGTTTTCCCTCTTAATTCATCATTAGATAAAGTCTGAAGTTTAGCAAAAGCTTCTTTAGTAAGGTCTACCAAAGGATTAATGTCTTTAAAAACATTTTTTTTGCTGTCTCCTAGTAATTTTTTAAGGATATTTTGAATCATCTTATAGTATATTTTTGTCGCGTAGTTACAGTGATTTTACAAAAACTGTGCTTACGTTTTTAAAAGGTCATTTTGACTGACAAAATTACGAAAAAAGGACTAACTAACCGTTATATTTAGTTAAAATACACCAATTGGCAGAGAATAGTTTCTAAAGATTGATGAGTAAATTAGTTTGAGTATTAATAACCGAAAGCTCAGTTATCTAATAACAGTAATCTCTCCTTTTGCAATCTTTTGCCCACTTTTTATGAGATATGTATAATTACCCATTGGTGCTTGGGTGTTATTACTAGCGCTTCCATCCCAAGTAAAATTTTCAGTTGTAGGTAAAGTTTTGGTGTATACCATTACTCCATATCTATTGAATATAAATACTTCTACTGTATTTTCTTCCTGAAATTTAATAAGTGATTTTTCAAAGAAAATTAAGTTAGCAGGATCAATAACATAATTACATTGGTATCCTTCAATAGTAACTTCTATTGGTTCGCTTTCGCATTGGTCTTTTTTGATGGAGATTAAATATCTTCCTTCCTCCAAGTAATTGAAAAGAGGGTTTTTGGCATAACTTTCTTGATTATTAATAGAATATAAATAATCTGATTCTGTATTAGTAAACAGAATAGCTCCCGATCTTTTCTCTTGGCAAGTGCTTGTTAAAGAAATATTTTCGGCAGTTAATTTAATTTCACAAGGCTTTCTTACTTTAACAGTATCATTATTTGAAGTCTGAGGTTCTTGAATTACAGAATCAACTTTTGTAGGTAGAACAGAGATAGGTTTTACTACTGAATCTTTTTTAGGCAAAATTGTTTCAGGAATATCTTTAGGCTCAACATCAACAACAGTATCAGTTTTTTCAATCTTTTCCAGAGCAATTCTGCTTTCTTTTATAGCAGAATTAAGTTCCACTTCGCTCATGGAATCGATAACTTTGTAAGGAGTAGCTTCTACTAAAAAGTCTTCTGCTTTGTTAGTTTCGGTTGCAAGTACAACTTTGTCTGCAGATTTATCGATTTTAGAAATAAATAGTGCTCCAGCAATAGCTAGTAGAGCTACAGAAGCTATTATTAATCCTTTTGCAATTCTTTTTCTTCTTAAGGTAGTTTTATGAATTTGAGTAAGTGTAGAATTAACCGAAAATAATTCATTTTGTTCGATAAGAGTATCAACCAAGCCATAATCATCCACCAAGGCTTGAAGCTCTGGATTGGTTTCCAGCTCTTTTGCAAAGGCACTACTTTCCTCAGTACTTAAATTTCCATTTAAGTAATCTTGGATTTGTGAGTATGTATTAAAATTATCTTGCATTTGAAAGCTGCTGTTTTATCCTTGGGTTATCGTTTATTAAGTTTTTTAATCTTTGTTTACACTTGTAGTTTTTCGTTTTAGCGGTATTAGGATTATTAAACCCTAACCGAGAACAAACATCCTCCATACTTAAATTATAAAATATGGTATAGGTAAGTATCTCTTTGCAAATGTTTCCTAGTTTTTCTAATAATTCATTAATAATAACTTGGTTACTATTGTTTATCTGAGATGAACTAGGCTCCATATTTATAGCTATGTCTTCTTTTATAGTTGTTGTTTTACCTTCTTTTTTTACGTAATTAATCCATTTGTTTTTGGCTATTCTAAAAATGAAAGCCTCAATGTTCGACTCTACTTCAAATTTATCTTTCGTTACATAAGAATAAAACACCAAGATAGAATCCTGAAATATATCCTGAGCTTCTTCTTTTGAGCCACTATTACTTGTTATCCATTTTCTAATTTTTGGTTCTAGATTTTTATATAAATACAACAAAACAGTATCTGCTTTGTTATTTTTAATGGCCTCTATAACCTCGATATTAGTATAAGACGATTTACCCATGTTTATTAACCATTTTGAGAAAGCGAATATGTGAGTAAACCGTCTTCATAACTATTATCTTATAAGTGTAACTGATATTGGAGTTGCTGAACCATTACAGATTATGAAATAGAGTCCTGTTGGCTCTAGTCCTGAACTGTTATTTGATCCATCCCAAACTAACGAACCAGGGGCCAAAGTTTTAACTAAAGTTCCAAATCTGTTGTAAACTAATCCTCCCGCAGAACCACAAGGGATGCTAAAAACGTCATCAATTCCATCTCCATTTGGAGTGAATACATTAGCAGTAATACTAATTAACCTAGTTGCCGAATCTTGACAGGTAGAGTCACTAATTACCAGTTTCACATTAAATAAGCCTTGTGAATTGTATGTGTGAGATACTTGTTGTCCAGCTCCATTGTTTCCATCACCAAAATCCCAAGCGTATGTTGCTGTAGTTGAAACTCCAACTGTTGTTGATTGGAATGTTACATTAGTACCATTTATGCTATCAGAAAAGGATGTATTAAATGTACAAGGGGTATTTTGGACAGAAATTAATTGAGTAAAAGTATCCAAACAAACAAATGAGTTAACAGAATCTATAACTGTTAGTTTCACTAAATAGTTTCCATTACTGCTGTATGTGTGTGAAGTAGATTGGCCTACATCAAAATTTCCATCACCAAAATCCCAATTATATGTAGAATTAATGCTATTTCCTGTTGTTGTAGAGGTAAAATTACTTGTTAATTGGTTTGTAGTGTATGTGAAAGCAGCATTCATTACATTAACATTTATAGAGTCAGTTACAATATCAGAACAACCTCCAGAGTCCGTTAGTAATAAAAAAACATTATATCTCCCATTACTTGTATATGTATGAAATGGATTAATAGCTGTATCTGTTACTCCATCACCAAAACTCCAAGAATATGTAACTCCAGGAGTTGTTCCAGTGCTTTGAGAGGAATTAAAAGCATAACTATTACATGAAGTCTGAAGCCATGTAAAACCTGCTTTTAAATTACAACTTGCAGGTTTAGAAGTACTGTCAAAACAAGCACCATCATTAACTGATAATGTTATTCTATAGTTTCCTGCCACAGCATAGGTATGGTTAGTTGTTTGCCCAGTTCCAAAGTTCCCATCACCAAAATCCCAATTGTATGTTGCAGTTGCGGAAGGAGTTATTGAAGTTGACGTCAAGTAATGACTTAATCCAACAATACTATCATCAAAATTCGCTAAAATCATACATATTGATACCGCAGCTGCTGCACTTGAACTACATCCAGATGTATCAGTAGCAATTAAAGAAACATGGTTGTAATCGGCACTCGAATAACTATGAGTTGGATCTTGAACAGGGCTTGTTTGCCCATCACCAAAGTACCATAAGTACCTTGTTGTAGGATTATCTCCGGTTCCAGAAAAATTAAATTGCTTAATAAAAGAATTACTTCCATCCGTATAAATACCAGCTGTAACTGGACAAGTTCCTCCATTTACTGCTATCCAATGAATAGCACTGTCAATACAACCAGGTTTTTGTATAATAAGTGTTACTTTATAAATCCCATTAGTTGTATAAGTATTTGAAGTAGAAGCTCCAGTTCCTGTGTTACCATCACCAAAATTCCAGCTAAAAGATGGCATTACTCCTGACCAACCAGAAGTGAAATTAAAGGTATTCCCAGTATTAATATAAGAAAAGCCCGCTTGACACTGAGCCCCAACCTCTTTTTGGAAAAAGAGAATCAGCAGGAACGCCAATAAGCTATATTTAAATTGTTTCATAATAATCGTTTTATTACCTCAGTTATATCTAATACAATGCCACTTTTAAAAAGTAACCCCTTTATCTTTAATTAATCGATATTTAAGGTGAAGTTCTAATAAGTTAACATTTATTGCGTTCGTTTTTGCAAAAGGCAAGCGATAAGAAAAATCAAAATCAATCGCGTTTTGTCCAAATTTTAAATTGTTTAATCCAATAATTGCAGTAGCTGCATCTCTCTCTATACCTACGCCAACCAATATAATATTTAGATATACTCTTTGCGAAAAACCAAAATTCAATTTATTTAATCTGGTATTTGGAGGTACATTCATATATTGGACAAATACATTGGATGACATTTTTAGATCAGAATAAATATCATAATCTTGTTGACCAAATAAATAATAGTGACGTGCTAATCTCAAAATTTGAGAAGCCGGTTGCATAGTACTATTACTAAATTGATTTACCGAAAGTCCTATTTGAGATTTTTTACTGTACATCAATAAACTTGCATTTCCCTCGAAGGAATTATCGGAATAGGCGGGTGTAGTTGCCGAAGGTTTTATACCGTATAAACTTATTCCAGAAGAGAGACCAACAGATAAAAAAACATTTCTGGAGATTTTTTGATGACGGGAGTAACTTAATAAAACTCTTTGCCTTGAAATGAAATCACCTTCATTATCGTTATACACATAAAGCCCGTAGATGTTTTTGTGTTTTCTAGTACTGTTGTTATATAAAAAGCTGGCATACGAAGTGGACGATCCTGCAAAACCACCTGCTGTTCTTTGATTATCTAGTCTAGCTTCAATTTTAGAGGTTAGCCCATTTCTAGCAATATTCATCATTGGATTGTTGTAAAACTGTCCAAAACGTTGGGGTGTTTCTATAGCTTCTTGTCCAAAAGAGGGAAGAGAAAATAGGCAGAATAACCCAAAAGTTGCCAGAAAAATAATTTTTGTCATAGGTTATACCTTATAATAAGAGATACAATTTGGTTACTCAAAAGTAACCCATTTTATAAAATAAAAAAACAATCTATTTATTAACAGTGATTTAAAAAAAAATAAAAACGCTTAACTTTGTTTAAAATTTA
>CALLII010000122.1 GCA_938009745.1 uncultured Flavobacteriales bacterium | reverse complement strand
TGAAGAAGAAGAAAATGTTTGATGAAAGGCAACATAAATATTTTGACTTGTATAAGCAGATAAATCAACAATATGCTCTATCCAGCTAGTGTTAGTACAATCAATAGTAGTTATTGAATCAGTAAAATCAGCTGGTGCAGTACCAGTTGTTGAAACTTTAATTGTGTATGTATTATTACGTGTAGAACCTTCAACTATATCCCAAAAACGAACTCTAATTGGATCAATACCAATTGTAAGCTGAGGAGTAATTAAGTAATCATCATTGTTACCCATACCGTGAGCTGTTGACGAACCTGAACGAGCTGTAATGTATGTACTTGCTTGTGACCAAGTAGCACCTCCATCCACGTTATTTACAGACCAACAATCCCATACTCCTGCATTTAATGTTCCATCAAAATTTTCAGTGTAAGGAAATACACTAACAGGTAAACAAGGTGTTGTAAAACTAAATGGACCTGCAACTGTACTTGAATCAGTTAAAGAACATAATGCTTTGATATAAAAATCATAAGTTGTGTTAGCAGAAAGACCAGATAACGTCTTCATTAAAGAAGCCGAAGTATCTTGAGTTCCTGATCCTAATGTAAAACCAGATGTTCCATATTCAATTCCATAAACTAATGCTCCTGCATGAGTCCAAGATGCGTCAGCTCCTGTTGATGTAATGTTAGAAAACATAACACCTGCTGGCGGTAAACATGATGGTGGTGCAACAAATGTAAATTGTGCCTGAGGCTTTGTTGATAAAGTAGATGAAGTGTTCACTGCACATCTAGCTGAAAAATCAGCTCTCGTAAACCTTGAACCACTTGTTGCTGCATATGTTCTAATTTGTCCATGAGCAGGAGAATTGTAAGCCATTCCTCCGGCACAAGTATTAACTAATATATTATCGTTTCCATTCCACAAGAATGGAGAAGTGAAAGTTATTGTGTTCCAACCTGGTACTAAATTTACAGATGCAATTGTGAATACACTAGTTGTAGCAGTAGCGTCATGAGCAGAAGAATTAATAGCAGTTGTATTTGCTAAACTTACTGTAAAATTAGTCAGAGCTGAAGTAGAAACTGCATCTACATATAAAGCCATTGATGAAATGGAATTAGCTCCTGTTATACCTTGAGCGTTAATCTCTGCTTTAGTATACACTGTCTGGAATCTTATGTCAGTATAATAAGCATTCACTGGACTAGCAGTAGTTGTACTAGATACAGCAGTATCTGGTGCCAAAGTAATCGTTTGAGAAAAGGATAGTAATGAACCTAAACACATTAGCATTCCTAAAAGGTAATTTTTCTTCATGTTTTATTTTTTGATTTATATTAAATATTCTACTAAAAAACGGCATTTATATACCATTCTGATTTGTTAAATTAATAATTCTTATGGGTTAAGTTAATATTAAGAAGTATTAAAGTTATTAACAAAATAAGCAAAATTGTTTACAACTCAAAATGTAGATTATTACAAAATCAATTAACTGACTGAGGTATAATTGATGAAGTAATGGTGTTTAATATTTCACCATTTAAGTTAAACGTGTTAATTTCTCCTGTTTGGTTGTAATTTTTTGCGTTAGTTGCATAAATTATTCCTTGAATCACATTCAATCCGTATAAGTTTTTGTTAATATTTTGGTAATGAATTGAGGGATTAAAACTACTTATTTCATTTTTTACCTTATAAATGGACGAGTTTAAATAATATAAGTTATCATTTATTGAGTCATAAGCAATTCTTGAAGGTTTTTCAGTGAGTGATTGAAAGGAATAAGTGAAATCTAAAACTAGATTAGTTAAGTCAATTCTTTGGAGCCTAGCCTTTTCATTGGACCCATCCCCAGAGGTAAGAACCCAAAGTTTATTGTTGTTATCCAAAACCATACTATTAGGATTAATGCCTACTTGGATGCTGTCTTCTTTTATTAATGAAATTGGGTTTATTACATAAATATAATTTAGCCCTACATTAGCTAGGTAATCCCCCCTATCCAAAACATATAGTCTATTGTTATTTAATATAATTTGCTCGGTCCAGCCTTGAGTTGGTATCTGGTTTATAATTTGATTAGAAACCAAATCGACCACATAAACTACTTTTTGTTTTAGATCCGTAACAAACCCTTTATCCCCAAAAACCTCCATATATCTTGGGCTATTAAAGCCTGTTATCTCAGTAATGAGTTTAAGATTAGTATCTGTAACTACTACTTTACCTGAGTTATTTACAACAAAATAAAATTTATTATCGTGTCTTTTTACCGATTGCAGTACATCTCCAATCCCTACTCCGTTTACATTCTTATATTGGTCATTAGCTATTTCTCCTGTATTAGGATTGTAAAGTGATACTGAAGCATTACCAAATCCAAAGTTTCCTTCATTAATTACAATGAGTTTTCCTGTTCCTTTTTTATCGGGATTAACAGATTGTGGACCTATTTCCTTTTTACACCCAAAAAGTAATAATACTAACCCAACATATATATGAATACTTTTCATTAGAATGACAAGGTTAAGTTTATTGAATAATTTCTGCCAGGTATTGGTCTGTTAGCTACTACTTGATAAGGCTCATTAAACACATTATTAATCCTACCTCCTATTACATAGTTTAAGCTT
>CALLII010000121.1 GCA_938009745.1 uncultured Flavobacteriales bacterium | reverse complement strand
AAAGAAAAAGATAAACTATCAGCACCAGGTAATCCAGTTGGATTTGCAATTGGCATTCCTGGTTTTATTTGCCATTCTAATGTTCTTAGGTTTCCTGTCACAACATTTGTAGGTGTTGATGACAATAAGAAAGAATCTCTATGGCCATTATAAATATTTCCAGAAATATCAAACGTAGCGGGAAGAGTTACAGATAAAACTTCTGAACCTCTTGAAGATTTAGTAAAGATATTAAAGAATGAAAGATCAACTTGCGAAGCAGTATCACATGCTTCTATTGTATCAAGATAAATTTGAATATCTGTCAATCTATTTACCTGAGGTAATAAACCATTTATTTTAAATGGTGCTCCTGAAACTTCTCTACTTACAACATTTTTATCACATCCTCTTACACCTTCTACTTTAAAAGTAATAGCATCTTCAGGAAACATAATACAATTTGTATTAAATGAAACTTTTATTAATGCATAATTACTATCGTTTGGTGCTTCAAAATTTGGTAAAGTACTTGAGCTAAATTGACCTGTTAAATCCCATGCTAATGAATCTCCTATTCTTACAGGATCAGCAATAGCTATTTCAGTTGTATTTACACCATCATAATTCCAAATTAAGCTAGTCGACCCAGGGTAAACTGATAAATTAGACGTACTTGGGAAAGTTGCTGAGAATACTAAATCCTTTAATGCAGTAAAATCAATATTCGCTATTTGTACATCATAACTTAATGTATCACATAAATTAATAGGCATTGGTGTTGAATTAACAACTCTTACTTGAAGTTTTGCATTCAATTCTTCAATATAAATTGGCATAACTTGTTGATTGTGCTCACAAGTATATGCTGTTGGCGAATATCCAGAAACTGGGTCAGTTGGATACTTATTACAGTTCCATCCTGCAGTTAAAACAATAGAATCTAATTGACATGATGAATATTGAGCACAAACTTTATACGTTTTAGTTTCTGTTGAATTTATAGTATCCATTTGAATCCACATTCCATTTGCACCATAAGTATATATAGTTTGTGGTGAAAATGATCCGTCATCAATTCTTACTACACTAGTTACAAATATACTATCTGAATTAAAGTCCATCCAAGTATTATTAATATCTGTAAAAGAAACATTGGTATAACTCACATCCCAGCATACTGAGTCACTACTTGTAGAAGCTACAATAGGAGATGCAGTAATATTAAATGGTGTAGGCTTATCTACTAATAGGTTAGCTGAAGCGCTTCCATAATAAGCAAATGATGAATCATATTGTGTAAGTAAGTAAGTTGAATCATTATTGTTAGTGAATCGAGTTACATCCATTTCTGCTTTTAATCCTAATTCTGCAATAGGCATAGAATCTTTAATTGCACAAGTTGGCGTTTGAAAGATATTAATATAACCCCAATACCAGTTTTCAGGTAAAATATTAATGTTTACACTTTTTTCCATTGGGATAACTATCGTGTTTCCTGTTTGAGTAAACTGAGCATTTCTGTTAACAAAAGTATTTCCATATAAAATTTGCCCTAAATCATTTCTCCAATAGTAAGTAAACTGAACACTATCTGGATCATCAAAATAAGTAGGATCCCATGTATATCTTATCTCATTAATTTGTTCATTCCTTTTATATTCATTTGGGTAACGATCTTGAGAATTTGTTCTAAATTCTATTGTATTAGCTTCAGACAAACAAGAACCAAACGTACTGGATGCTCTTGCATACATAGTCAATGAACTTTGATCAATTGAAAATAATGTTCCGTAAATATCACACTGAGTAGCAGTATCTTCTGGAAACTCTACCATTTGCCCATAAGGGTCTATCTGAAATTGACCTGCGTAGGTATTATCTTCTACTATCATGTATACTTCCATGATAATACTATCCCAAGTTGAAGCTGTAGTATTTGCTCCAGTAAATTGATAACCTCCACCAATACTATCTTTATAAGTTGATAAATTCCATTGGAAATCATAATTTTCTGTTGCACCAGCTTGTTGTGGACCAAATTCACCTGAAAATAAACCAGGAGCATTTAATCTAAATGTGTGGTGTGTGGCAGTACTTGCATCATAAATAGTTACTTTACTATTTACATCATCAATTCTAAATACAGGCTTTATCCCCCCTTGGAATTGTTGAGTATGGTAACTAAATCTAGCATGCGCACTATCTAGTGTTGCATTGTTAATTACACCTTTCAATGTCAATTTAACTGTATCAGCAATTTGTGCTTTTCTTAATGCAATACCAGGAGTATTTCTATTAACTCTTGCTGTTTCTGTAGAATCAGTATAACCAAAAGTAGTCCTTTCCATGTCAAAAGTTCTTAAACTTAATCCTTGAGGAGGTAAATCACAGTGAAAACGAATTAATCTTTTTCCTCTAAACATTGCAGTTTTATAACACTCTGCTCCTGCATCATTAATACAAATATAATTTTGGTACCAAGCAATAGTTCTTAATGAATCTGCTTCTGGACATAATCCACCAGAACAGTTATACCTTAATTGTACTGAAGAACTTCTTGAACTTCCTCCACTTGAGTATTCTCCCTTTGTGTTATAATATATATATAAGGTATCAATATCACCAGGCCCGTCTTTTTCTACCCAGTATACAACAGAATCAGTTGTATTAGCAGGATAATATGAAAATGGATTAGATGAAAGCGGATCTAAAGAAACATCTTTAGGTAAAATAACAATAGTTTGTCTAATTGCACTATCACAATCATAAGCATCAGTTCTGTTCCACTCTCCATGAGACATGTTTAGAGTATAAGAAACATTATCAAAGAAATCAGGAAAAATTGTAGATGTTGAAGTAGTAGGATTTAAATGATTATAAAGACTAGAATTTATTCTTTCTTCTTTTTGGTTTCCACCACATTCATCATAAAAAGTTATATCTATTGCTCCTCTAACAGCATCTATTAAATAAGGTTGTCCATCATTATTACCTCCACTAGTGTTATAAGGAATTGCTGATGTATCGTGTTTATTTGCATAAAAGGTACCAAACAATTCAAATACAAGTGTATCTCCTGTTGCTAAATCATTATAAAATCCATCACCATCTAAGTCTGCTAATCCAGTACCAGAAAAAGATGTTAAATTACTTACTTCAATTGCAGAAAATGCTCCAACAGTGTAAGGAACTGTTACTCCATTAATTCTTATTGAATCAAA
>CALLII010000120.1 GCA_938009745.1 uncultured Flavobacteriales bacterium | reverse complement strand
GCCATTCTTTTTCCAATTTCAATAACTTTTGCAGCTCTAGGGTCACTAGGTGGTAAAGCATTTTCTTGGTTTGCTGTCATAAACTCAGTATATGCAGCAGCACTCATTCCAATCATTTGACTTTCAGGGAAAAAACGAAGTTGTCTTCTTCCAGTCATTGGATTCTTTTTACAAGCTACCATCATGGTACTTGTTATTAATAAGGCAATTAGTATTTTTTTCATTGTTTAGTATTTAATTATTTCAGCTGATAATCCTTTATCTAATAAAGCTGAACATATTGGTTTTAGTTTAGATATATTTCCTTTTTTTACTTGGCATTTTCCATTATAGTGAACTATGTGTGCACATTGCTCAGCTTGAACAGGAGAGTGTTTACAGTATTTAACCAAAGAGTTTATTACATGGTCAAATGTATTTACATCATCATTAAACAACACAATACTATGGTTTTCCAAAATAGTATCAAGTGTTAGCGTTTTTTCTTGTTCTTTAATAAGTTCTTTTGTCATAGTGTGCTACTAAGATTAGTTCAAATTTTTCACCTCAAATTTATTAATTATTTTTTATAAATGAGTTAACTCAAAGTTAAAGCATTTACCTTTATTTAATATTGTTCTTTGTCGTTAGGGAAGTCAACAGCTCTCACATCAGAAATATAAGAAGAAATTGCTCCTTTTATTTCTTCGTATAAGTTCAAGTATTTTCTTAAAAAACGAGGTTTAAATTCATTGTTTATTCCTAGCATATCATGCAATACAAGTACTTGTCCATCTACACCAGAACCAGCTCCAATTCCAATGATTGGAATAGAAACTTCTTTAGCAACTCTTGTTGCAAGCTTAGCAGGTATTTTTTCTAGTACAATTGCAAAACATCCTTTTTCTTCAAGTAACTTGGCATCTTCTATAAGTTTTTGAGCTTCTTCCTCTTCTTTTGCTCTTACTGTGTAAGTACCAAATTTGTATATTGACTGTGGTGTAAGTCCTAAGTGTCCCATTACTGGGATTCCTGCAGAAAGTATTCTTGAGATAGACTCTATAACTTCTGAACCTCCCTCAAGCTTTACGGAGTGTGCACCAGATTCTTTCATTATTCTAATTGCAGATTCGAGTGCGCTTCTTGAGTTTCCTTGGTAGGAACCAAACGGAAGATCCACTACAACCAAAGCTCTATCTATTGCTCTTATTACTGATGATGCATGATAAATCATTTGATCTAAAGTAATTGGTAATGTAGTTTCATGACCTGCCATAACGTTAGATGCTGAATCACCAACTAGTATCACATCAATTCCTGCATCATCTACAATTCTTGCCAATGAAAAATCATAAGCGGTTAACATAGATATTTTTTCACCATTTGCTTTCATTTCTTGAAGCACATGTGTAGTTACTTTTTTTACTTTTTTGTGTACGGACATAGTTTTTCTTTAGAATAGAAAGGTAATTCTTTTTGTGGAAATTGAGAAAAAAACTAATAAAAAACCCTTTTCCTATAAATAAGAAAAGGGCTTAAAGTGAACTTTTGAGAAATACATTGTATTAATTCACTATTGCAATAATTAGCATCAATAATTATACCGAGATTCAATATAGATACTTAAACTTTATTTGATGGTAGTTATTTCATGAACACCCTACTTTTTTTCATAAAAAAACCTTTGACTTAATAGCCAAAGGTTTTTTAAAAACTTTATTTAGGTTTAGTTTACAACAATTTTTTTAGTGATAGTCTGTTGGTTAGCCATTATTCTAACAGTATAAATACCAGCAGATACACCTAAAAGTGAAATGTCATTCACTTTATCAGTAAGTAGATTAGAATACACTATTTTTCCATAAATATCGAAAATAGTTACTTCAACTTTTTCTAAACCAGCATTGTCAATGGTTAATTTAAATTCTCCATTATTAGGGTTAGGATAAAGGCTTATAGCATTAGTTAAAAAGTCTTCATCAATTGATGTATGATCAGAAATGTTGATGTCATCAATTGCCATATCTGTGTTCCAGAATGCTCCTGTTCCACCATTGAATCTTAGTTTTATAACCTTACCAGTAAAAGGTGTCAAGTCCACTGTTCCTCTGTTCCAGTTATTACCTTGGTTCCCACTAATTTTGAATAAACCATTATTCCAGTTTACACCATCATATACATCTACAGTAAGAGAATCTATTGATGCTCCTCCATATAAATGATACCAAAAGTTCACAAAAGGATAAGCTATGCTTGTACCTAAATCGATACATGGAGAGATTAATGATGCTCTTTGTCCGTAACAATCTCCAGAAGCTTCCAGGTATAAATATCTTCCAAATCCAGAGGTGTGATCACCACTTGGCCCAGTTCCGTTAGATGGAGTTGAACCAATACTAGTTCTCCAATCAATATCATCTTTCACACCATTTTCTAAGTTCGAATATCCGTTACCTAAGTTACATTGTGTTTGTTCACAATCGGAGTCTGTAGAACAGTTTGTGAAAGAATTAAAATTTTCTGAATAAGGGATTGTTTGAATAGGAGAGTAGTTAAGTGTGTATACTAATGTATCATCAAATATCCACTGATCACCTGTTAGCTCTGTCCATGCCTCAATAGTATAAGTTCCTGTTGTGTTAAAGTTATATTGCACAGGGAAAGTATAGCTATTTGTATTTTGTCCTAATATAGATTGAGACACGTTACCAGTTTGTATGGTTCCATTATTCACTCTGTATTTAACTGTTAGATTGGATACTGTTGAAGATCCATAATTTGAAACTGTTGCAGTAATATCTGTAAGGCCGTTAATACAAGATAATTGACCAGGTGATGATAATGAAGTGATTCCTGTATTACTAGGTAATATACAATTTAATAATTTTTTACTTCCTGCAAAGTACTCAGCATCAGCTCGTCTACCTGTGTTGCCTCCGTTATTATTTTTTATAGCTGCTACAGAGTACCACATTTCGCCAAAGGGATTAGCAACAGGTATTTGAAAAGAAGTAGTTGAACTTCTTCCAACTGAATCCATATATTTATTACCTAACACATAAATTTCATATTCATCTGCTCCTGCCACTGCTGTCCATGAAACCTCAATGTAAGTAGGGCATATGGTTGATACATTTAAATTTGTGGGAGTAGGAATAATAGAGAAAGTATGGTCTGAAACATCTGAAATTAATCCTCTTTCAATTTTAACTAAAGCCTTACCAGATATGTTATTTGGAATGTTCCAATCAAATGATCTGTTTGCTGCAGGAGCTACTCCAATAGAAATCCAATTAGTTCCACTGTCTACTGAGTATGAAAGTGTAAAGTTTCCTGAGTTACCATAGGCATCCCAAAATAATCTTTCTGTAGTTCCAGGTTCAAAACCTTCTCCACCATTAGGATTAGATAAAGTTATTTCGTCATAAATAAAGTAATAAGTAACAAAATAAGGCTGTGGACCTTGAGGTACAGCTGTCCCCGCTACTTTAAATGAGTATGTTCCTGCTGTAGGATTAACCAATGATACTTGTTCAACATTATTTAATGTATCTACTCCTGTTGTTGCAGGTAAATCCAAAAGAGTTGCTCTTTGTGTTGTGCTTGTAGCGGTTGTTCCAGGATTTAGAATCCAAGGCATGTAAGTATTGGCACCTAATTCTAGTTTAGCATCTAAGTCATTAACTAAAGCTTTATCCGCAGAAGTACTTCCTTCAAAATCATGCCAATAAACCATAACTTTCACTTCTTTTACTCCTGTAGGAACAACTATGTTATGTGAATTATTTCCGTTATTGGTAATTGAACTTGTAATGTATCTTCCTTCTTCAATAGTTTTAATTGCTTGGTAGGCATTTACTCTTCCCCATCCAAATTTATAATCAGGGCCTACATTACCAAAGTCATCAGCTGTATTCATAATAATAGCTTTCATTAATCCCGATTGTGGGCGAACTCCACTATTATTTACTTGGTAAGCATCATACATTTGAGCCATTACTCCTGCAATACTTGGCGAAGCAGCTGATGTTCCACTTCCTCTTGAATAAGCATTATTAGGAGATGTAGAGAAATTTCCATTTCCATGAGCTGAGATATCTGGTTTTAGTCTTCCATCATCAGCAGGACCTCTACTACTTGATGTTGCTAATGTTTGGTTGTTTTCAAGGTTTGCCGTAGCTATCACATTTTTACCTTGTTTGTGTCCTCCAGTAATATTTCCCCATTGGTTTCCTGCTTGGTATCCACAGTCATTATTATTTGAGTTACCAGCAGAAAAAACTTGCATCAAAGTAGGGTTTAACCTTATTTCTTGATCTACTTGTCTTGCTAAAGAAGTGTATCCAGCATTACACCCATTAGAGTATGAACTATTAAAAAGTACTACATCATCATTTGTATGGAGCGTTACTGTACCAGGCAAAGCAGCAGAATATTGTCTAATTACTACATCACATCCAGGCGCCATTCCGGTTATTGTTGGATCAATATTTCCTGCTCCACCAATAATTCCTGCAACCATGTCTCCATGAGTTCCTCTATCTTGAGTTACACCTGGCTGAGTCATTCTTCCAGTAAAATCAATGTGAGGCCCTACAATTCCATCATCATTAACTGCAACCACTACATTTTTCCCATTATATTTTCTTCCAGATGCATATCTAGTATTAATCAATGTAGACCTATGCATGTTTCTAGATAAATCATGTTCTGGTGTTCCAGGTTCTGGAGTCAAATCTAAAGTTCTAATGAAATTATACTTCAATAAATCTTCAATTTTAGAAGGATTAATAACAGCCAATACATTATTACTATAATCGTTTGTTGAGATTACTGATATAAATTCATTTTGAATCTTTTCAAGACAAGAATTAAAATTTAAATCTGGATAAAAAGAGATAAAAACCATTAAGTTTTTTCCATCCAATGACCATGTTGGAAATGGACGTTCTGTAGCAAGTTGAGTAATTCTGTCATTATCAGTGACATTTTGAATACTTCTTACATTGTAAGAAACTAGACTCTTTTTATCAAAATTTGATGGAAAAGAGACCAAATATGTGTTCTCAGGTATGTATTCTAAAAAAATTAAGCCTAATGCAGTTAATTCATTTTTGGCTTCTTGCGAAGGAATAGCATTAAATTGTACAAACTTGTAAAATTTACCACCAATAATTTCTTCTTGAGAATTATCTTCAATAAATTCTGATATGTTATTGGCATAAAACTGAGTTCCATTCTTAAGTTTAACTGGAATAGAAGAATTTGTTTGGGACCATGCACTCACACAAGTAATTGCAATAAAAGTGGTTAGTAGTATTTGTTTCATTTATTGTTTGTTTATTTTCAGTCTAAATTACCTTTTTTAGTACTTAGTAGCAAATATTAAGTTTCATAATTTTAACGATTCATTAACTATTAAGGTTGGCTAATACTTTACAAAGTTTTATGCCGATTGAATTGAGTTAACAAACAAACGTTTTAAGTTTATGTTATAAGTCATTAAATTTTTGATGATAAATCTCATTTTTCAATACTTTTTAGGATTGGTTTCATTATTTTTGTCCACAATTAGAAAAAACAATTCATGATACAAACAGATATCTTAATTATAGGAGCAGGGCCAACAGGTTTATTTACCGTGTTTGAGGCTGGTTTATTAAAACTAAAATGTCATTTAATAGATTCTCTTCCACAAGCTGGGGGACAATGTTCAGAGATATATCCTAAAAAACCTATTTATGATATTCCTGCTTATCCAGAAATTCTTGCGGGAGACTTAACTGATAGATTGATGGAGCAAATTGAGCCATTTAAACCTGGGTTTACTTTAGGTGAATCTGCTGAAACAATAGAAAAACAAGAGGACGGAAGTTTTATAGTTACTACTAATAGAGGAACTAAACATCAAGCACCAATTGTTGCAATTGCTGGTGGTTTAGGTGTGTTTGAACCAAGAAAACCACCTGTAGAGAATTTATCTGACTTTGAAGACAAAGGTGTAGAATACATTATTAAGGATCCAGAATTTTATAGAGGAAAAGATGTTGTTATTTCTGGTGGTGGAGATTCAGCTTTGGATTGGGCTTATTTTCTTGCAAATGGAGTTGCTAATAAAGTTTCATTAGTTCACAGAAGAAACTCTTTTAGGGGTCATTTAGATTCAGTACAAAAAGTAATGGATATGGCTGATGATGGTAAACTTAATTTAATTACCGAAGCAGAAGTTATAGGTGTATCTGGAAATGGAGTTTTAAATGAGGTTTTGATAAAACACAAAACTCAAGGAGAAATAATAATGACAACTAATCACTGGGTTCCATTATTTGGATTATCTCCTAAACTAGGACCTATTGCAAATTGGGGATTAAATATTTCTAAAAATTCAATAGAAGTAGATACGTTCGATTACAGAACAAACATTGATGGAATATATGCTATTGGTGATGTAAATACGTATCCAGGAAAGCTAAAGTTAATCCTATGTGGATTTCATGAAGCTACACTTATGGTGCAATCGGCATTTGCTAAAATACATCCTGATAAAAAGAATGTATTGAAATATACTACCGTAAATGGTGTGAACGGATTTTAGAAATTATGGAAGATAATATTATTAAAGTAACCGTAATTGATAGGGAAGGAGTAGCTCACGAATTAGAAGCTCCTACTGACATGAACATGAACATGATGGAAGTTTGCAAATCCTACGAATTACCGGTAGAAGGAACTTGCGGAGGAATGGCAATGTGTGCCTCATGCCATATTTACATTGAGTCTGATACTGATTTACCTAAAAAATCTGATGATGAAGAGGATATGTTAGACGAAGCCTTTTTTGTAGATGACGAAAAAAGTAGACTTGGTTGTCAGTTACATATTACTGCTGAATTGAACAATTTAGTTGTAAAACTTGCACCAGTAGGCGAATAGTTAAGAATTCCCTACTTTTATAAATGAATATAAACCGACTAGATTCTTATATTTTTTATTCTCTACTAGCTTTAGTCCTAGTAATGCTATGCTATGTCGCTTTATTTTCTGAGGTTCATTATGAAAGCTCAGAATCTATTTTTCATTATTTTCATTCTGCTGCTATCGCAAATCATCCTGAGGTTATTGTAAATCATTGGGGAAAACCACTATTTATTGTTTTGTCCTATCCTTTTACCTTTTTTGGTGTAAAAGGAGTCATGATTTTCAATAGTTTACTCATGATTTTATCTTCATTATTTGCTTTTAAAATAGGAAAGAAGCTTGGATTTAAATTTGCTTTTCCTTTAGCCGTTTTTGTCGTTTTCTCTCCAGTATATTTTCGTTTTGCTCAATCTGCTTTAACCGAACCTTTGTTTGGCTTTGTAGCTCTATTATCAGCTTATTTATTTTTTAATAAAAAATATTTATGGTCAGCAATTGTGGTATCCTTTATCATTTTTTCAAGATCAGAGGGAATGTTGTTTATTCCTATTTATGCTGTAGCTTATTTGATTGAAAAAAAATATTGGCCAATTTTAGGATTGTTTTTTGGGTTTGTGCTATTTGCACTTATTGGATTCATGGTAGACAAAGGTTTACTCTGGTATTATTGGGATTATCCCTATCATGATTCAGCTTCATCAATTTATGGAACAGGACCTTTTTGGAACTATTTCATCAATCAAGAACATATAACAGGAACTCCTTTTTCATATTTTATTGCAGGTTCATTTTTCTTTATAATTATTAAGTTTTTAGTAAAAATTAGAACTGTGTTTGAACATAAAAATTTAGTGTTCCTTGCTTTAATATTTATACCTGCATGTATTTATATTTTTGGTCATTCGTATTTGTGGTATGCTGGTAAAAGTGCTTCTTTGGGCTTACACAGAATAGTTGGTGGTGTAGTTCCTTTGCTCGCAATAGTTGCTATGTATGGTTTAGATAGTTTTATAAAGCTATTTAATAAAGTTAATAAGGCAGTTATAATTCAAATAAGCTTACTCGTATTGTGCAGTTTTTTTATGTTAAAACATACTTTTCGTAACAGGGCTAACATTATTTTGGTTCAGCCAGATGCTAAAGAGAAATTAATCTTAGAGTCTATAGATTGGATAAAGGAGAATGAATTAGATGATAGGGTAATGTATGCGTATCAAGCTCATTACATAGCTGAGTTTGGTGGAGATCATTTCGATCGTATTAACTCACAAATAAAGTCTGGATTGGATAATAGGAAACATCCAGAGGAAGAAATGAAAACAGGAGAGATTCTTATATGGGACGGACATTTTAGTCCAAATGAAGGAGGTGTATATATAGCTGATTTAGATTCTAATGAAAACCTTATCCCCATAGCAATATTTGAGCCTGAAACACCAATTTCTGTCTATGGTGGAGGAACTTATTTTATTAAAATATTTAAAAGGAAATAACTAGAAATGACTTAATCCTTTTCTATTGAAGATTAAGAAATTAAAATTGAAAAGAAAGGACCATTTATTCTCTCTATAATCCATGTAGTTTGTTGTAAAACTAGCAGGCCCAAGTGGACTATTGAACACAATAATTGCTGAAGCAATGTAATACTGGGAAGTGGAGTCTACAGCTGATGTAAATTCTGCTTTTTTATTGATATCTAATATATTAGCATAGGGAACAAAAGCATAGCCTTCGAGTCTCAGATCTAATGATTTATATATGGTTAGTACATTTTTAATTCCAACTCCTGCAAAAGTGTTGGCTGCAAAAGAAGGTATAAATTGAGTTTGAGTTTCAGGAATTGGACTAAACTGTGGAGCCATTAAAATACTTGAAGTATAATTGTTAAAAAATGGCTGATTAGAAAACACTCCTTGAATCATTAATCCTACATTATAATTATCTACAAAACGAAAATATTGCTCGTATTCGAATGAGGCTTTAAACCAATCGTGACGAAATCTAGATAAGGAATCAGGCGTGAAAAGCGAAGTTGAACCAGATCGGTTAGTTTCTTGTCCCTTTGTAAAACTAGCACTTATTTTCAGTTTACTTCCATCTTTGGAGTAATACAGATTATCAAGACTGTTTCTTTCAAAACTAGCTTTTAGGTTAACAAAGTTAAAATCTGTTACATCTGCTGTATCTACTGATAAAAATTGATCGGTTTGGTAATACTCATTACTTATAATACCATTTTTAAAATCTAGAGTAATTTTACTTTTATTACTTGCAGGCATACCAACAGATAATCCCCAAAACGCTTCGTTTTTAATCAAATAAGAAGGCTTTGTATCATCAAAAAATGTAGTTAAACTTCTATAATAATCCCATCTGTTATAAGTGATAGAAGGTTCAATATAGAAAGGTAAATCTAAAGGAAAATCTATTCTAGGAGCAATATCAATAGAGTTGTAAAACCTTCCAAAATAAAAGTTTGATGCAGCAGTTATTGAAACATATTTGTTGATGTTTTTATAATCAAATCCTAAGTAGCCAGTATTGTTTGCTTTAGAAGTAAAACTCCCACCAACTCTAAAATCAAATTCTGGCTCTTTTTTTACTTTTATTGATAGGGTATAAAAATCATCTAAAGGATTTTTAGTCACTTTAGGGAACATAAACTTTATTTTGTCATCAGTAATTAATCTAAAGTATTTGCTCTTTATCTCTGATAATGTTGTGTTTTCATTTTTGTTTTTAAGCGTATTTATGAAATACTTTTCCTCTCCTTTTTTAACCCCTTCTATTTCAATTTTCGAAATAATTATCTCTTTATTAAAGTTTTGAGCAAATTTAGTTCGCTTTATATTTAATTCGTTAGGATCTACTCTTCTAGAGACCATAGCTTTTATAGAATCCATATTCTTTATGGTTTCTAAATATCCTTTTCTTATTGCTTCTCTGGTAAGTTCAAAATCAAAAGTTCCAATATCAGCAATGTCTGGAGTTATAATAATGCTATTACTACAATCTATTTCAAAATTAGATTTAGTCTGGATCATACTTCTTACCTGAGAAATTAAATCATAATCTCCAGGAGTATCTCTAGGTGTTGTTACAGAGCTACCAATTATTACATCAGGAAGAAAATCATTAAACATTACGTCTGCAGGAAAGTTATTATACAAACCTCCATCAACCAATATTTTCCCATCTACTTTTAGAGGCGGAATGTAGAATGGGAAAGTCATGGAAGCTCTAACTGCTTCGGATAAATTCCCTTCTTTAAATACAACTTCTTCGTTTGCATCAATGTCAGAGGCAACACATCTAAAAGGAACCATAAGGCTATCAAAATTATAATTAGCAGTTGATGAGGGCATAGTAAACCGCTCAATCATAAAGTAATCGATTAGCGAAGGATCGGTAAAATTAAGTGGAATAGAAGAAGCTAATTGAAGTTTTTTGTCAAAACTAAAATTTACTACACTCGCATTTGGTGTATTTTCTTTAAAGAAATAAACATACTCTTTATCAATAATTCCATTGGCTACATTATAGTAATCATCAGAGGTTGCCATTGCTTTTATTTGCTCAGGAGTATACCCCACGGCATACAAACTTCCAATTAACGCTCCGGCTGAAGTTCCAGTAATGTAGTCTATTGGGATTCCGTTTTCTTCAAGGGCAATTAATACTCCAATGTGTGCCATTCCTGATGCACCACCACCACTTAATACCAAACCAACTCTTTGGGCATTTCCTATTTGTAGTACAAATAAAAATATAAAAGCTAATATGTATTTAACTGTTTTGATGGGTATTAATTATTTTTTAATCAGATTGAAATCTGAATACTAATTCCTAAAGTTAAGTATTTTAACTAGGTATTTGATTCTGATACTATCTAAAATCTATAATTTTTATTTTAAAGCTGTTTTTTAGTTTCATTTACTTAGTATTTGTATTATTTTTAACCAACAAAACCATTAACTATGAACAAAGACAGCATAATATTTGATTTAATAGAACAAGAGAAACACAGACAACTTAATGGAATTGAGTTAATTGCTTCAGAAAATTTTGTAAGCGACCAAGTAATGGAAGCTATGGGATCTGTTCTTACAAATAAGTATGCCGAAGGACTTCCGGGTAAACGATATTATGGAGGTTGCGAAGTAGTGGATAAAGTAGAGCAATTAGCCATTGATAGACTAAAGGAACTGTTTGGTGCAACTTGGGCAAATGTACAACCACACTCTGGAGCACAAGCAAATGCTGCCGTTATGCTAGCGATTCTTAATCCTGGAGATAAAATTTTAGGATTTGATTTATCTCACGGAGGACATTTAACTCACGGTTCGCCAGTTAATTTTTCAGGAAAATTATACAAACCTTCTTTTTATGGAGTAGAAAAAGAAACAGGTTTAATAGA
>CALLII010000119.1 GCA_938009745.1 uncultured Flavobacteriales bacterium | reverse complement strand
CAATATAGATACTTCTTTATATATCGAATCTCTACATCCATATTGGTTAATAGCTGTTAATTTTACATTGTATTTTCTTTCAGCATCATCTGGAAAAGAAACTGTACAAGGCGATTGTAATATTGAAGTCCCATCTGGTCCGAAGAAATCAAAATCCCAAAAATAACCTACTGCCCCTGTTGTATTATTTGCAAAACATACTTTAGTGTCAAATATAAATATTTCTAGAGGTGAAAAATTGAAATCAGGAATTGGTAATGGTCTAACTGTTATATTTATTGTTGTGTCATCTGAACAGGATGAATCAGTTGTTACTGTTAATGTTATAGGAAATGCTCCTCCAGTAGGAAAAGTATAAATAGGACTCTGAACAGTTGGAGATCCTGGAATATTCCATGCCCAATTTGTTATTGCTCCAGAACTTACTGTTGACAAATCATTAAAAGTCGACACTTGAGTTAAACAAGCAATTCCTGCATCATAACTTGCAACAGGCTTTGGATTTATAACAATTGGTAATGAAAAAGTGTCTGCACACATCTTGTCTGTGGTTGCTATTAATTCTACTGTATATGATCCAGCAGTATTATAGGCATAAGTTGGGTTTTGAAAAACACTACTTCCTCCATCTCCAAAATTCCAATCCCATCCAATAGTTGACATTGTTCCAGGAATAGCAGTTGTAGTAGAATTTAAAGGAGAACCAATTATAAACTGGCATTGGTTAGCAAAAGTAAATTGTGTATTAGGCTTGTCATAAACGACAATATTCTTAGTTATTGTATCGGAACAGACTGATGAGCTTTTCACAATTAAAGTCACAGGGATTGAACCCGGTAAAGCATAAACATGAGTTGTATCTGGTATAAAAGTAGATCCAAATCCATCTCCAAAATCCCAATTTAAAGAACTAATTACTCCAGTTGTTGTGTTGGTAAATGTTGTTGCATTTGTCAAACAAACCGTATCTGCTAAGAAATCTGCAACTAAAGTAGGATTTACAACTACTGGTTGAGATAAAGTGTCTTTACAAGTTGAATCATCTGACCAAACAATAAAGGTTACTTGATAAGTACCTGGTGCTGCGTACAAATGAGAAGGTGAAATTCCTGTGTCAGAACTACCATCTCCAAAATTCCAAGAAACATAACTAGTTGGGAAAGAAACATTACTTGTAAAATGAGAACTATCTCCAAAACAAATAGAATCTGTTGGAAACTGAGCAACAAAAGAACCGGCATTGATATTTGATAAAGCTGTATCAATATTTTGTTGAGAGAGATTAAATGTAGTAAATGAATAATATTTTCTTGGACCTCCAGCTCCTTGGGGATCTCCAGGGTTTATAGCTCTGGTTCCTGTATAACTTCCTCCTTTACTGGCTATAGCAGCTCCAGCTTGTTGTGCAGTAGTATTTGTACCAAAAGTTACGTGATAAAAAGTCCATTCTGAAGAAAAAGTTGATTTATGTAAATTATATTCGCCATAATCTGGAAGTGCTAGTGTAGCTAATCCATTATTAATTAAATGAGAACAACAACCTGTTCCTCCATAGGCAGCATCTGCAAATACAAAAACTCTGGTATTACATCCTCCTGTTACTATATCAGCAGTTTTTCCTGCATACCAAATACTATCTCTTCTCATTCTTTCAAGTGAACCAGGTAAATGATCTTGAAAATAAGTGCTATTTACGGTTCCTCCAGTAGCAAATGCTCTACTCCAAGTCTGGGCTGTTGTAATACTAGTCGTAAATGGAACTGAAATTGCATACGTGTGATTAGTTGCATCTTGAGATGCATACTGTAAAACTGTAATTTCAGAACCGGGATATTGCCTTAATAATTGAGCTGAAATAGTATCGATAGACTTTTTCATGTCATTGAATTCAGTGGTAGAAACTGACCCAGAATTATCGACAATAAACACCAATTTTGTACAACCGCATTGAGAAAATCCTACACTTAGAGTAATGGTGAGAATTAAGGAAAATAATAATTTCTTCATAAATTATATAGTTTTTGACTCCAAGTAATTACTTGGATATGAAAAATACGAATAATAAATAAGAGTGGTTGCTTTTAAAGTGAAGAAATCAACTCTTTTGTTATGATTGTCATTTTAGGTTCAGCTTTATTGGCAACTTCTTGTACAATTTCGTGAGTCATTTCTATGATTTTCCCAGGAACACCAAGGTCTGTAATGATAGAAAAACCAACACATGGAATTCCCATATGGCGAGCTGCAATTACCTCTGGCACAGTAGACATGCCTACTGTATCTGCTCCAATTTTTCGAACATAAACATACTCTGCAGGGGTCTCTAGGGTTGGCCCTGAAAGACCTGCATAAGAACCCTGAACTACTTTTATGTTATTTGATTTAGCAATTTCATGAGCTTTAGCAATTAATTTTCTGTCGTAAGGCTCGCTCATGTCAGGGAATCTTGGTCCCAATTCGTCCATGTTTTTTCCAATTAAAGGATTATCACTAAATAAATTGATGTGATCATCCATTATCATTACATCTCCAATCTCAAAATCTGGATTTACACCTCCACTTGCATTTGAAACAATTAATGTTTTTATCCCTAAAAACTTCATTACTCTCACAGGAAAAACAACTTCATTCATTGTATAACCTTCGTAGTAGTGAAACCTTCCTTGAAGTGCAACAACTCTCTTTCCTCCTAACATCCCAATAATCAACTTTCCTGAATGTCCTTCCACAGTAGAAACTGGAAAATTTGGAATATTTTCATAATCAAAACTATGCTCTATTTCTATTTCATTTACAAGGCCTCCAAGGCCTGTTCCTAAAATAATTCCTACTTCACATTCGTTTTTTATTACTTCTTTTAAAAAAGCTGCCGTTTCTTTAATTTGCTTTAACATAGTTTTTTATCAATTTATCAAATTCATTTTTCTTGTCTATTATTTCAATCTCAATTGAGAGATAATAAACCGGATATTTTTCTAATTCTTCGTAAGATTTAATTCTCATTGCATCTTTCTCAGTAGAAACAATAAACTTATTATCCGAGACCATATTCTCAAAAGTAGTGATAATATTTTGAATATTTTTATCGGTAAAATCGTGATGGTCGGGAAATTTTAGGTGAGTTGATTTTTTGTTTTTATCCTCCAAATATTTCAATAAAGGTTTAGGATTTGCAATTCCAGTAACTAAAACTATAGCATCTACAGAGTCAAATTCAATCGTTTCATTATTCCAAACGGATCTTAATTTACCGTATTTAATTCTTGAGAAAAAGACCTCTTGGTTTAAATTGGGTTTAATTTTATTCTCAATTTTTTCTTGATTGTTAATTGATAAAAAATTGGGGCATTTTGTTACGATAATTAAATCTGCTCTTTTCTTACCAGAAGGAAACTCACGAAGATTTCCTGTTGGCAACATAAAATCTTTGTAGAAAAGAGAATTGTAATCGGAGAGTAGAATAGAAAATCCAGCTTTAATAGCTCTATGTTGAAAAGCATCATCCATCAAAACCACTTCAGGAATAAACTCTTCACCTTGCGACATAATATTTATGATTCCATTCACTCTTTTGGCATCTACAAAAACAGAAATATCATTGAATTTTGAATAAAATTGCAAAGGCTCATCTCCTATATCTTGAGCTGTAGAAGTCTCATCTGCTTTTTGATATCCTGTTTTTTTTCTTCCGTACCCTCTTGACAAGGTTGCTATTTTAAAATCATCTTTCAATAGTCGTATTAAATATTCTACATGTGGAGTTTTTCCTGTTCCTCCAGCAGATAAATTGCCAACAAGGATTGTTTTGACATCAAACTCACTTGACTTTAAGACTTTTTTATCGAATAAAAAATTTCTGAATGAAACAATTAATCCATATAAAATAGAAAATGGAAACAGTATATAGCGTAACAGTTTTACCATTTATTTCTAAACTCTTTTGGGTAACACACAAAATATTTCTTCACAGGCTCGGTCAAAGATTGAATATTAAAATTATCGGAGGCATCTGTAATGTTTGATATTTCTCCACTTTTATATTTTATATTAATCACATCTTTTTTTGCGTTATAAGCATTGTTTGTGATGTTGTTATTAAATACAAAATAATTTACTTCATCCTCTGATATCGAGTAAGTCTCTTGTACTAATTTCTTTAGTTTTTCAATTCTATCCGACTCAAACGGTTCTTTTTGAATAATAATTTTTGGCAAATCTCTATTGATAATTGCTTTTGAAATCTTAGCCAAAGTATAATCTTCATGACTTGCCCAGGTTTTAATCGCACTGTACAAATCTGTATCGTCTAATTGTGTAAAATATTCCAACACTTCTATCTTATCAAAATCAGCTTTAGAATAATTGTTGTAAAGAAACTTTTTTAATACTGGACTTGCATGCAATTCAACTCCATCTTCTGCTAATTGTTTTGCTCTCTTTAATATCTGAACTAAAAAATTCTCCGCAGCTAAAACTGTTTTGTGCAAATAAACTTGCCAATACATTAATCGCCTAGCAACAATGAATTTCTCTATAGAATAAATTCCTTTTTCCTCTATAACCAACTCATCCTTATGTACGTTTAACATGTTAATAATCCTATCGCTACTCACAACTCCTTCAGACACTCCACTGTAAAAACTATCTCTTTTCAAATAGTCTAATCTATCCATATCGAGCTGAGAAGAAACTAATTGATGTAGGAATTTTTTCTTATA
>CALLII010000118.1 GCA_938009745.1 uncultured Flavobacteriales bacterium | reverse complement strand
GAAATAGTTTGCTCCACAGTAGGTGCGTTGGCGGTGAAAATGCAGAAAGGAGTCGAGCAACGAAAGCGGGCGCAAAGCAAGACGCCCCGTGATGGATAAGTTTGATCGACAGTACCTGCCTAACCTTAAAGCAACAGAGTTATTTCCTGCTTTACCAAACTGCGAATTTTCGGCTCTAATATTAGCTCCTTGAGCAAATAAGGAAGCAAACGAGTTATTGATTGATTGTGAATTTGTGATTATAAGAGAATCTTGGTTTGTGGCAAAAGTATCTATGTATATTCCTGCAGTAGCATTTTTAATTAAGGCAAAGTCAATTTTACTTTGTAATGGTCCAAAAAATCGAATTCCAAACCATTGCCCTGGCACATCATTAAAGGAAGCTTCTCTCCTATCACCCTGGAAAACAACTCTATTATTTGGATCACCATTAATATTTAATGTGCTTTTGTAGATATACAACATAGCTTCACTATGACCGTATATTTGAGTTCCTGGCTGAATATCTAAAGTACAAGCAGAATCTAAAGCCGTAATTCCATAAAGTACGTGAGGCTTATCATTTAGCCAGGTTTCGTCACAAATAATTAAAAAACCATCTGCTTCGTAATGGAAATAAGCATTTTGTCCCCATGCTGCTAAATGAACTGATTGTTCGTTTCCATTTACGGTTACTATAATATCGTCTTCAATTACAAAAGGATTGTTTTGATTTGTTGGATCAATAGTTACTTCTACAAATACAAAAACACTATCCTTAGCAGGGATTTCAACATCTTTAATATTTACGCCAGATAATCCATCTACATTCATCCTAAATGAAGATCGTGATCCATTTGCAAGCCTAACACTTGATAAATTTAGTGCTTTGTTTTGAGGGTTTTTTATAGTAAAACGTTCATATGTAGAGCCAATAGTAACAAACACTGTATCGAACACGACAGTGTCTACAGAAAACTCTACTTTAGCGCCAGAATCGGTTAAGAAGTTTTCTTTTCGACAATTGGTTAGCCCAATTAAAATGGAAATAGAAATTAGAAGAAAAAAATAGGTAAATCTCATTTTGAGTTTGATAGTAGTTTCAATTAAATATACTGTGGTTGAAAATACGTGTTTTTTAGATATTTAGTATAAAACTAAAGCATAAATGTTTTTATTATCAAAAGAAAATTGTATTTTTGCCAACTGATAAATCAATTAATATAAATCCTGCTACATGAGGTAGGGCTAAAAGAATAAAAAATGAAGAAAGACATCCACCCAGAAAACTATAGATTAGTAGTATTTAAAGATATGAGTAACGACTACATGTTTTTAACTAAATCTTGTACTGCATCTACTGAAACTGTAGAATTTGAAGGAAAAGAATATCCTCTAATCAAAACTGAAATTTCTCACAAATCTCACCCATTTTACACAGGTAAACAAAACTTTGTTGATACTGCGGGTAGAATTGATAAATTTAAGAACAGATACGCAAGACACATCAAAAAATAAGTGTCTCTATTATATTTTACAAAAAAAAGCCTTATCAGTTGATAGGGCTTTTTTTATGCTCGATAGTTTTATAAAGATTAATTTTCTTCCTCTCCCTTAAGTTCAAAATCTTGCAATATCATGTTTACAGGCTTTCTTTCTCGGTAGTACTTGCTACATACCTGAATGCTTTTGTAACTTCCTTTATAATATTTAATTGTACTCAATTGTAATGGAGTTAACTCTTCTCCTTCGTTCTGGAGTCTTATTAAAGCTTCTATTCCATATATTTTTACAACCAGAATGTCGCAACTTATCCATTTATCAAAATAATCTACTCTATTGATTGTTGAATCTAATATAGATTTTTCTACTACACTTCTTAAATATGGCATTACTGCAGGATAACCACATTCAGATCCATATAAGTAATCATCATCATTTTTTGCTATGTTATATAAGAAATAACTATTTGCTAACCATCTTTTCCTGTCGGTTAATCTTGTTTTATCTTCTTGTGATTTTTCTATAATGTAGTCCATTGTTAGATCAGATCCAGACCAATCGAAATTCATAATCATGATACTATCCATCAATAAATACAGGTGTTCAAAATACTTTTTATCTTGGTAATTGTTGCTGGAAAATTCTATTCTTTCAACAGCTTTTGCTCTCAAAAAATCACACAAATAAACCTCTGAATCAATTCCATCTAATTTAGTTGTCACATAGTCTTTATTGTCTAAAGTTTGACGATAGAACTCAAGAACTGTGTCATGCTTTTGTTCTAATAAAGCTAAAAAGGCAAATCCTTTTACAACATTATTAGTGTCTTGTGAATAAGAAAGTAACTCTTCAGGAGTAGCATTTTTAACTAGCTTGGCATAATTAATATACTGAGGAGAACTAACTCCTTCGGGCTTTATATCATCAAACGTTAGCTGATTTATTGTTCTTAAGCTACTAATGATATTAGCAGTACTGACAGGTTCTTGCGAAAAACAAGCAAACATCATCAGGCTACATATAATTAAGGGGAATATTTTTTTCATTTTCTTTTTTTTCAAGGGGGAGTAAGGAATTAAATACTGCTATAAAAACTATTTAATTGTTTGTTCATTTCATCTACCACTTGTTTATAGGTTCTATTTTTAATTGGTGATGGATGAAACCTTACATAATAAGGAAAAGGCTTGCTCATCATACTTAAATCACTATTTCTTAAATACATAGTTCTAATAGAAGTAGAAGTATTTGTTCCTTTATAAGTCTTTTGTTCCGATAAACCAGACTTAGGCTTTTGCTTAGTCTCAGTTCTTGTTTCAGGTTCATCACTCATCATACCAAAATCTGCAACCACATAATTAGAAGTAATTTTAGATTCTTTAGCCAATATTAAATCATCCTCAAATAAAGCAACTTTATCTAACTCACCATTTAGTAAGTGGACTGAATGCCCGCTATAAAAAAAGTAAACCTTACAAAAGTTGAAATTTTTGAAAGATGCAGCAATTTCTATATTTAAAGCCTTTTGTTTTTCTGCTATGGCCTCTGCCCTTTTTAGCATTCCTTTTTCTTTAAGAGCTTCAACAACATTATGCTTGTCGTATAATCTTACGAGTAATACTCCAGATTTCATTTGTACAATTTGGTCAATTGCCTGTTGCTGAGCTATTTCTTGTTCAGTTTGCCCAAAAAATGCGGCAGGAACAAAAAGTAAAAATGCTATTAGTATATTTTTCATGGTGTGTATTTTAGTTTCATTTCTATAACTATAAGTTTACTAAACAAATTGCGTTCCAAAACGGTTTACAGCAAAAAAACCCTGACATAATTATGAAAGGGTTTTATTTTTATGAGTTCGGTAGTTCTCATTATTAATAGTAAAGTAATCTTCTAACGTTTGCTACATATTTGGCTAAACGAATAACTTGTTTTGTGTATCCAAACTCATTATCGTACCAAACATATAATACTACATTCTTTTTGTCTTCAGAAACTATAGTTGCATGGCTATCAAAAACAGCACAACAAGTGTTTCCTATGATATCATTTGAAACCAATTCCTCTTCAATAGAGAATTTAATTTGGTTTACTAAATCACCTTCCATTGCATATTTCTTAACCATTAAATTAACATCTTCTAAAGATGCTTCTTTGTTAATAGTAAGATTCATAATTGCTAATGATCCATTTGGTGTTGGAACTCTCACTGCATTTGCAGTAAGTTTACCAGCCAAACTAGGTATTACTTTAGTTACGGCTTTTCCTGCACCTGTTGATGTAATTACCATGTTAATTGCCGCAGACCTTCCTCTTCTCGGTTTTTTATGATAATTATCAAGTAAATTTTGGTCATTTGTATATGCGTGAACGGTTTCAATGTGTCCTTTTTCTACTCCATAGTTATCCTCTATTACCTTAAGAATAGGAGAAATTGCGTTTGTAGTACAAGAAGCTGCAGAAAATATGTTGTAGTCTTCTATTTTAAATTCCTTTTGATTAATTCCATAAACAATATTAGGAATTTCTTTTCCAGGAGCAGTTAAAATTACTTTATTAACTCCTTTAGATTTTAAGTGATTTGATAATGCTTCTTTATCTGTAAATACCCCTGTGTTATCTAATACAAGTGCATTGTTAATACCAAACTCCGTATAATCAATCTCTGATGGGTGATTGGCTTGGATGATATTAATTACCTGACCGTTAATAATTAGGTTTTTATTCTCGTAATCTTCGAATATTGTTCCTGGGAAAGGCCCGTGAACAGAATCCATTCTTAATAACGAAGCTCGTTTCTTTATTTGATCTTCTGAGTTGTTTCTAACTACAATAGCTCTTAGCCTTAACTGTTGTCCTTTTCCGGCTTGTTTTATAAGCTCTCTGGCTGCAAGTCTTCCAATTCTACCAAATCCATACAAGATTACATCTCTTGGCTCTAACGATTGGTTATCGCTAGTTTTGAACCCACTTAACTTCGAGGTTAAAAATTCAGTAATGCTTCCGAAATTATCTTTCTCTAAACTCCATTCAGATGCTAGTTTTCCAATATCTAATTTTGATGGAGCAACATCAATGTCTATAAGTGCTTTAGCTAATGCAGAAGTGTCTTCTACAGTTATTTTTTTTCCTGTTACTTCACCAGTAGACTTATGTAAACTAAGAATTTCCGAAACACTTTGGTCCACCAAAGGATTTCGAAAAAGTACTAATTCAATTGATTTATCATACAGTAAATTCCCTATTGAAGAAATTAAACTTATTGCAGATTTTTCTTTATTTACCCAGTCGTTCAGTTCCGACTCGTAAAATGCTTTTGAAGCAATTTGGCTCATAGTATAAATTATTTGTGTTTTGCTTGTGCAAATCTACCAAAAATAGCTTAAATTTTATCTATTGTTAAAAACTTACTGATAAAAGAAAAGCAAGACCTAGGCCTTGCTTTTACTAATTAACTTACTGTATTTAATACACTATCCTAAGTAAGTCTTTAATAACTTACTTCTTGATGTTTGTCTTAATCTTCTGATAGCTTTCTCCTTAATTTGTCTTACTCTTTCTCTTGTAAGGTCAAATTTAGTTCCTATCTCTTCCAAAGTAAGTCCGTGCTTCATTCCTATTCCGAAGAATAAGATGATTACTTCTCTTTCTCTTTCTGATAAAGTAGATAAAGATCTTTTAATTTCTCTTTGTAATGATTCTATCATTAACTCTGTATCAGCCGTAGGCGAATCCGAATTAATTAATACATCTAATAATGAGTTATCTTCTCCTTCTTGGAAAGGTGCATCTACAGACACGTGTCTTCCTCCTACTCTTAATGTATCAGCTACTTTAGTGTTAGTCACTTCTAACTCTTCTGCCAATTCATGTTCACTTGGAGCTCTTTCGTATTGCTGCTCTAATCTTGAGAATGTTTTGTTCAATTTGTTCAATGAACCAACTTGGTTTAATGGTAATCTTACAATTCTACTTTGTTCAGCTAATGCTTGAAGAATAGATTGTCTAATCCACCATACTGCGTAGGAAATAAATTTAAATCCTCTTGTTTCATCAAATCTTTGTGCCGCTTTAATTAACCCTAAGTTTCCTTCGTTAATTAAATCAGGTAATGTTAATCCTTGGTTCTGGTATTGTTTTGCTACCGAAATAACAAATCTTAAGTTAGACTTAATTAATTTTTCCAAAGCGATTTGGTCTCCCTTCTTAATCCTTTGTGCTAATAGCACTTCTTCCTCAGCAGTAATTAGTGTCTCTTTACTAATTTCTTGTAGATACTTATCAAGTGATTGACTTTCTCTGTTCGT
>CALLII010000117.1 GCA_938009745.1 uncultured Flavobacteriales bacterium | reverse complement strand
TAAATTAGTGCAAGCACTTAATCAAGAATTAGGATTTGAGTTTGATGATTTAGAAGAATATTTCGATTTATTAGTAGTGAGTATAGGCTCGGATATTGTTCCGGTAACAGGAGAAAATAGAGTGTTGGCTTATTTTGGATTGATGAAAATAAACCACAGCCCAAGAAAAGGAATTGCAGAAATACTGAAGCTTTCATCTGTAAAAAATGAACTAACTATTACTGATGTAGTATTTATAGTTGGCCCAAGAATTAATGCTGCTGGCCGAATGAAATCGGGGATGAATGCAGTAAAACTATTAACTTCTGGAGATGATGAAACTGCCAAAGAATTAGGCGCTTTTATTGAAGGAGAAAACAAGCAAAGAAAGACTTTTGATAAATCCATAACGGAGGAAGCTCTAAAAATGATTGACGAAAACGAAGAGTTTTTGGCAGCAAAATCTACAGTGCTTTATAACGAAGGTTGGCACAAAGGCGTTATAGGAATTGTGGCTTCGCGAGTTATTGAAACTCATTACAAACCAACTATTATACTAACCGAAAGTAACGGAAAGGCAGCAGGTTCTGCTCGTTCGGTTCAGGGATTTGATGTGTACAATGCGATTGACGAATGTTCGGATTTATTGGAACAATTTGGTGGACATATGTATGCAGCTGGTATGACAATGCCTATTGAAAACGTAGATAAATTCCGAAAGAAATTTGACGTAGTAGTTTCAAAAACCATAACTGAAGATCAATTAATTCCTGAAATACGAATTGATACAGAAATTACATTAGATCAATTAATTCCTGAAAAAGGAGAACTATTCCCTAAATTTTACCGTATCATAAAACAATTTGCTCCTTTTGGCCCAATGAATATGCATCCAGTGTTTGTAGCGACCAATGTACAGGCTAAATATGCTAAGGTTGTTGGCGAAACTCACCTTAAAATGTCTATCTATCAAGAAAGTAATCCCAACCAATTATTTGACTGTATTGGATTTGGACTTGGAGATTATTTTGATAAAATCAATAATAATAGTTACTTTGATGTAGCATTTGTGATTGAAGAGAATACTTGGAACGGAAATACCAAACTGCAATTAAATATTAGAGACATAAAACAAAAAAATTAAACTATGAAAAAACTTATTACTTTACTACTCATAATTACTTCAATTAACTTATCAGCTCAGGATTTTGGCGGAGCATTTAACCAAGATATGTTTATAGGCTTTAATGTAGGTATCTCTATCGATCAAGGAGAAGATGATTTTTTGAAAAACAATGGATTTGATGTAATTGGTTTGTATGGAGGAAATGTTTCTTTCTTCGAACTTCATTTCGCATCTACTGACCTTGATAGCTGGACAGATAGTTATTTTAAAACTGGAGGTTCTACATCTTTAAAATACTTTTACCCAATACAAACTGGTGATTCATTAGGTTCTAGATTTTCGGGATACCTATATGGATTTGATATGATTGGAGTTAACTTTTTTCCTAGTACCAACTTTATAGATTTTGTTATTTCAGCAGGAGCAAACACTGGAAGTAAAAAAGTAAGGGCTGACAATAATGTAAAATATAAAAATTACGTTTTTGCACCTAAAATTTCAGGGGAAATTAGATTGATACTAAATGATCAATTTGGTTTTAATTTACATGTTGAGCAACAAATTGACGTTACAAAAGCAAGATGGAAACTAAAAAAGGGAGCAGATGTATTGCCTGGACTAGCAGGATATAAAAACAATGCTTTATTAATTTCTGCGGGTATATCTTGGAAATTAGATTTATAAGCAAAGGATAAAAATAAAATACACCTAACCTCAATAAGCTAAGCTTATTGAGGTTTTTTTATGTTTAATTCTGACTAGATATATATTTTCAATGAATTATAGTATCTTAATAAGCAATTAGTAACACTTTTTAATTCTGACACTAAATGATTCCATTAATTGAAATAATATCTAACCTTAGTAAGGAAGAGCAATTAAAATTCATCTCTCATCTTAAAAAAAGTAAAGGAACCGGAGATAGTGTTAAACTAAAACTATTTAAAGCAATTCAGGAAAAAAAAACAGCTCCAAAAATGCTCTCGACAAAGGTTTATGGCAAAGAGAATAAAGTAGCTTACCACCAATTGCGTAAAAGATTATTTAAGGAATTAGTAGACTTTATTGCAACCGAAAGATTTAATAAAGAGGAAGAACATGTATTAGAAATAAAGAATTTAATCCTTACAAGTAAGCATCTTATCGAGAACAAAAACTACAAGCCAAGTTTTAAACTCTTGCAAAAAGCCGAAGCAAAAGCAAAGGAGGAAGATGAAGTAGAGCTGCTGAATGAAATCTATAATTTATCAATTCAATTTGCTCATTATAATCCAGATCAAGAATTACAAGAGGTTGTGAAAAAATTAGAATCTAATAGGGTTCAAATGATTCAGGAGTCGAACTTAAACATGGCTTATGCAGTCGTAAAAGAGAAGCTGCAAGAGTTTCATAATCAAGGTATAGAAATTGATTTTAATAAACTGCTTAATGAAGTTTTTGAGCGTTTTAAAATATCTCAAAAATCTGGTTCTAATTATAAAACACTTTATCAATTGGTTCAAATAGTAGCTGCAAATGCCAATGTTACCAAAGAGTACCATTTGGTTGCTCCATTTGTAACTCAATGGTATAATAAAATTCAAAAAAGTGAAGAAGAAAAAAACAGACATACTTATTTTCATATAAAGCTTTTGTACTTTATTGCTAATGTGTTTTTTAGAGATAAAAATTTTGAAGAAAGCAATCAATTTATAGCAAAAATTGAGGAACTACTTTTTCAAAACAAAAAGTATAGAAAGGTATTTGAAACTAAAATTTTAGTTCTAAAAGCACTAAATACTAATTATTTAGGCGAGAATTTAGAAGCTCAGAAAATAATAGAACTTGCAATTCCTAATAAACCTGATTTGCGAGATAAGGATATGCTAGATGCTTTAATTGTAGCATCTATGATTTATTTTCATCAAAACGATTTTAAAAAAGTACAAACTATTTACTCTCAAATGCAAGCATCAGAAACTTGGTATACCAAAACAATGGGGGCACCTTGGGTGATGAACAAAAATTTAATTGAAATACTTACTCACATTGAGTTAGATAATTTTGATTATGTAGAGAGCAGGCTGGAGAGCTTTATGAATAAAAACAAAAACTACTTGGTCAAGGACCAAAGAGCTGCCATATATTTAAAATATTTAAAAATTAGCTATTCTCATCCAGACAAAGTACAAACAGAGCAGTTTCAAACAACATTTTTTGATGCAGTTGAGCAAAAACCAAGGCTCCGTGAAGATATTTACGTACTTAGTTTTTTAGCTTATTTGAAAGCTAAAATGCTTGGTGAAGAAACGTATAAAACTACTTTAGATTTAGTAGATCGAATGTCCTAATAAAACTTAGAAACCTCTTCCAATCCTTTTCTTTCAATATCTGGAACGTAAGCTTCAGTATGAGGATATCCAACAGGAAGTAATAAAAATGCTCTTTCATTACTTGGTCTTTCTAATAATTTTGTCAAGAAATTCATTGGACTTGGAGTGTGAGTCAATGTCACTAATCCCGCCTTATGAATTGCCGTAATAAGCATTCCGCAGGCAATTCCTACTGATTCATTTACATAATAATTTTGTAGCTTTTCTCCATTTTCACCCAAATCATAAGGCTTTTTGAATACGATAATTAGATAAGGTGCTATTTCCAAAAAAGGCTTTAAATGATTAGTTCCCAATGGTTTTAAATCTTTCAACCACTCCTCACTCATCCTACCATCATAGCTTTTCTTTTCTTCTTCTTCAGCAGCTACTTTTATTTGAGATTTCATTTCGGCCGATTCAACCACACAAAAAGTCCAAGGTTGTTTGTGTGCTCCACTTGGTGCAGTAGAAGCAGTTTTAATTATATTTTCTATAACTGATTTTGGCACTGGTTTGTCCGAGAAATCACGAACACTTCTTCTTGAGTCCATCAATTTATAAAAGTCTTCAGTATTTTTTTCAATATTATTTACCGCTATTTTCTGTTCAAAAAGTATATGTGGATTTCCGTCTATTAACTTAGTCTTGCTCATGTTCTTGAATAAATTCTTTATCTATAAATAATTCTCTATCAACTCTCTCATTCCCTCAGAAGCAGTTAATGAAAGTACTGTTACTGTTCCCGAAGAAGAAATGCTCGGCTTAGGATCTATATAAAAAATCTTTGCCGAAGGCTGAGCATAATCCATTAAACTTGCTGCCGGATAAACTTGTAGCGAAGTTCCAATGACTACAACTATTTCAGCAGAATTCACAATTTCAATAGCTTCATTCATTGCTGGAACAGCCTCACCAAACCATACAATATGTGGTCTTAGTTGCGATTTTTTTTCACATTTATCACCCACATTTACATCTTTTTCCCAGTAATAAACTAAACGCTCATCCACTGTGCTCCGTACTTTTCTTAACTCTCCATGTAAATGAAGTATCGATTTATTACCAGCTCTCTCGTGCAAGTCGTCTACATTTTGAGTAATAATAGAAACTTGATAATCCTGCTCCAAGCCTGCTATTAAATTATGACCTTCATTGGGCTCTACTTCAAAAAGTTGTTTTCTGCGAGCATTATAAAACTCAAGAACTAATTCTTTATCTCTTTCAAACGCCTCAAAAGTAGCCACATCTTCAATCGCATGATTTTCCCATAGCCCATTAGAATCTCTGAATGTTGAAATTCCACTCTCAGCACTCATACCAGCTCCAGTAAGAAAAACAATGTGTTTTTTCTTTATCATTAAATAGTTTTAGATTAAAAAATCAGCTCGTTAAATATAAAAAGATTGCAAGTTAAAACAGAAAGAAATCCACTAATCTGTAAAATATAGAGGCTAATTCACTAAATTTGAGCTGAGAATATTGTTTTAGCACTATAATTTATTGCTGGTTTCAATATTCTTTTTAATTTCAATGAATAAATATTACTTCAAATGAAAAATTTACTTCTTATCTCTGGATTTCTTATCCTTTCTCTTGCATCTTGTAAAAAAGATTACGTTTGCGAATGTACAATTACTGATAAAGATGAAGTAATCCCTGACCAAATTAAGACTGTTACCTATAACGGGAAAAAAGATGATGTTGAAGGAACTTGTACTGCAATGAGCAAAAAAGAAGATAATATTATTACTACTTGTATCGTAAAATAACCGTTCTATCCAGATAGAGCCAAAAATAATGAACACTCTTTTTTCCTGGATTTCAGGAATGTGTTTATTAATAATCAGTATTTTCCTATTTATTAATTTTACTCAATTTGAGTTAAAAACCTATGAATCGGGAGTCTCGTCTTATTTCTATAGTGGAATAGTTTCTCGTATTTCTATTTCATTATTAATTGTTTGCAGCATATTTCTTTTCCTACACAAAGCTAGCAAACTAATTACTATTTTATCAATTACATCACTTGCTTTGGCAGGATTTATAATCTTTATAGAGCCTAGTAATCCTTTTATTTCATTGTATTATGGGCTTCTTATTTCCTCTAAAATTAAACTTGCTACTCTGTTTATTTTAAGTTTTTTTGGTTTGATTCTCACTTACTTTTATCCTCACAGAAAAAAGTTAAAAAGATTACCAATAGTGATTTCAAAGTATCTTTTAACTATTGGATTAGTTACAGTTCTTTTCGCGTTTAACCCTTTATTTCCAGAAGAGTTTCAAGATATATCAATAAAATCATTGACTAAGAACCAACAAACTGCATTAAAGGAAATTGAAGCTACAGAAAGTAACAAACTCATTGCTTTTTTTACAACCTCATGTCCTTATTGCGAGCTAGCCGCCAAAAAACTTACCTTACTTTCCAAAAACGAACCTCTGTTTCCTGAAATCATAATTTATTTTGCAGGATCCGAAGAGGGTGTAGCCAGTTTTTTCCAAGACACAGAAACTAATTTTGATTATGAAATAATCAAAACGAAAACCTTTTTACAAATAACAGAAGGTTCATTTCCTAAAATGGTGCTTTTCTCCAAAGAAAAGAATCCTATTTATTTATCAGGAAGGTCGTTTAATTATGATGTGGTTAATCTTGTTGAGGAACATTTAAAATCTGAATAATAATTAAATAACCTATAAAACTAATTATTTGAATCCAATATACGCCTTAGACTTAATCGGAACATTTGCATTTGCACTAAGTGGAGCATTAGTTGCCCACAAACAAAAATTTGATTTGTTTGGAGTTGTAATAATTGCATTTGTTACTGCGGTTGGTGGAGGGATGGTACGTGATGTTCTTATTAACTCACACCCAATAAATTGGATAGGGAACTTAGTATATATTTGGGTTATTTTGGGAGCTGTCGTTTGTGTATTTTTGTTCAAAAGTAAAGTAGCTCCATTGAGTAAAACCCTATTCCTTTTTGATGCTATTGGTATCAGTGTATTTACCTTATTAGGTCTACAAAAAAGTATTGATGCAGAATTACCTCTGTTTGTTGCGCTTATAATGGGGATGGTATCATCAGTTTTTGGTGGGGTTATTCGTGACGTATTAACTAGGGAAGTACCTTTAATTTTCAAAAAGGAAATATACGCCTCAGCATGTTTAGCGGGTGGTTTGGTATATCTAGTTTTCCATTATTATAACTACACAGGAGCCATTCAATTTGCTGTATCAGCCTCCGTAATTTTTCTAATACGTATTGTATCTGTGGTTTACCACCTTGAACTTCCAAAAATCAACAAAGATATTTTTGGGAAATGAATTCTCTTAACTGTTAAAAATAAAAAAAGCCTCTTTCGATAAAATCAAAAAAAGCTTTTTTTGTACCCGAGGCCGGAATCGAACCGGCACATCAAAGATACACGAGTTTGAGTCGTGCGCGTCTACCAGTTCCGCCACTCGGGCATTGTTACCTTTTCATTTCAAACACCATGTTTCCCCGAGGGGTGGAGTTTATCCTGAGCATGGTCGAAGGACCACTCGGGCATTTTATGCTTCCGCTCTGGTAAAAATTTTGAATTGTCAAAAAAGTATGCGTTTCAAAACTAGCGGATGCAAATTTAAAGATTGTTTTAACTTTACCAACAAATTTCTGCGAAAAAACAAGGCTATCCCAATAAAATCCTTAATTTTGCAGTCCATTATTAGAGAATTATGTCTAACACAATTTTATTTTCGGGAAGTTCCCACAGAGAGTTTGCAGAAAAAGTTGCTGCTCATAGAGGACTTGAACTAGGTAACGTTAAGTTGCAAAAGTTTAGTGATGGAGAAATTCAAGCTTCTTACGAAGAAACAGTTAGAGGTAAAGAAGTCTATATCATTCAGCCAACTATTAGCTCGGAGAGCATGATGGAATTAATGATAATGATTGATGCTGCTAAAAGAGCTTCGGCAGAAAAAATCGTAGCAGTACTTCCATATTATGGATATGCAAGACAAGACAGAAAAGACAGGCCTAGAGTTGCTATAGGTGCAAAATTAGTAGCTAAAATGTTAGCTGCTGCAGGAGCAAAAAGAATCATGACCATGGATTTACATGCAGATCAAATTCAAGGATTTTTCTCTTTCCCAATTGATCATATGTTTGCAAGCTCAGTTTTTCTTCCTTATTTAGAAGAACAAAAAATTCCTAATCTAACTATTGTAGCACCAGATACTGGAGCAACAAAAAGAGCAAATAACTACGCTAAGTATTTAAATGCTGATTTAGCAATTTGTTACAAACAAAGAAAAGTAGCTAACGAAGTGTCAGAAATGACATTGATTGGTGAGGTAAAAGGAAGAAACGTAATCATCATGGATGACATGATTGATACTGCAGGTACAATGTGTAAAGCAGCAGAAATGATTCACGAAAGAGGAGCTTTATCTGTAAGCGCAATGTGTTCACATGGAGTACTATCGGGGCCAGCATACGAAAGAATAGCTGATTCGGTATTAAAAGAATTAATTATCACTGATTCTATCCCATTAAAAGAAGGGAAAGACACTAGTAAAATAAAAGTATTGAGCGTAGCAAAATTATTTGCTGACGTCATAACAAGAGTAGAAAAACATGAGTCTATTAGTACTCATTTCGTACAATAAAAAATATAAATAAAACAACAAACAAATGAAAACAGTATCATTGAGCGGTTCTCTTAGAGAGAACGTAGGGAGTAAAGATGCCAAACACCTTAGAAACGAAGCTAGAGTTCCTGGTGTAATTTATGGAAACGGAGAAAACGTCCATTTTCATGTAAAAGAAACAGAACTTAATAAACTTGTATTTACACCAGATGTAAATTTCATAGGTATTGAATTAGATGGAAAAGAATACAAAGCTATTTTTAAAGAAATCCAATTTCATCCAGTAACTGATAGAATCACTCACTTTGATTTATTAGCAGTAACTGAAGAAAAAATAATTGACATTGCATTACCAGTTAGATTAGTTGGAAACTCTCCAGGTGTATTGAACGGTGGAAAATTAAGACAAAATTACAGAAAGCTTAAGGTTAAAGCTTTAGCTAAAGATCTTCCTGAGTTTATCGAATTAGATATTTCTCCATTAAGAATTGGAATGTCTATCAGATTAGGAGAAATTGAAATTCCTAACGTAACATTAGTTGGTGACATGAGAGATGTTGCTGTTTCAGTTAAAACTTCTAGAAATGCTGTTGCAGATGAATTGGAAGCTGCTGATGCTGCTGATGCAGAAGCTGCTGGTGGAGATGCTGCTCCAGATGCTCCAGCTGAAGAAGCTGCTGCTGAATAATTCATAACTATATAAATTATGAAATACCTCATTGTTGGCTTGGGAAATATTGGTGAAGAATACGCCAATACACGTCACAACATAGGATTTAAAGTACTGGACGCTCTTATAGAGTCGTCCAGTTCTTGTTTTGAGACAGCTCGATATGGAGATGTTACCAAAATAAAATATAAGGGAAGAACTCTAATTCTTCTTAAGCCTACTACGTACATGAATTTAAGTGGAAACGCAGTAAATTATTGGATGAAGGAAGAAAAAATAACTCTTTCTAACACTTTAATTATTACTGATGATTTAGCCCTTCCTTATGGCAAATTAAGACTAAAAGGAAAAGGGAGTGATGGAGGACACAATGGACTTAAACACCTTATTCAAATTTTGAAAACTAGTCAATATGCTAGGCTTAGATTTGGGATAGGAAATGAATTTTCTAAAGGAAAACAAGTTGATTACGTTCTTGGAAAATGGTCTAAAGAGGAAGAAAAAGAACTTCCAGAGTTAATAGATTTATCTATAAAGTATATTCAATCATTTGTTACTATTGGCCTTAATAGAACTATGAATGATTTAAATAAAAACAAATAAGAGTAAATAAAGTTATTTAATAACCAATTTACACTCTATAATTTACTTTTAAAAACCTTATAATTCCTATATTTGGGAACCTTACTAAGGAAAGTGGTTATGCCAAAAAAAATTCTTCAAATTTCTCATAAACCTGCCTATCCAGCAATTGATGGAGGCTGTTTGGAGATAGCTAAAATGAGTTCTTTTTATGACCAAGAAGATTCAGTATTGCTTTCAATATTTTCAATAGAAACTCATAAACACCCTTTTGAAAAAAAAGCTTTTGAAAAAAACTTAAGTAATGTTAAAGACATTGAATCTGTTTTTTTAAATACTAAAGTGTCATTTTGGAAAGCATTACTAGGTGTCTTTTCAAAAAAATCGTACAATTTAAGCCGATTCAAAAATAAAAATGTAACTGAGAATCTAGTCCAACTCCTTAAAAAAAATGAGTTTGATTATGTTCAATTTGAGAGTATTTACACTGCTCAATATGCTAAAAATTTAGCCCCTTATACTAGTGCCAAATTTATTCTTAATGCACCTAATGTTGAACATGAACTTTGGAATCAATATGCAGAAAGTGCTAAAGGACTTAAACGCATTTATTTTAAATTATTAGCTAATCAACTACAAAAGGAAGAAGCATCAATATGGAAGGATATGAATGCATTTATTTGTATTTCGAAAGATATTGAAACATCAATTAACAAAACATCAAACGAGATTCCAAAAATCACAATTCCTTTTGCAATAAATCTTGAAAGCTATAAGCCCGTTTATCCAAAAAAAGAACTTTCATTTTTTCATATTGGAGCAATGGATTGGAGGCCAAATATAGAGGGAGTATCTTGGTTATTAAATTCAATTTGGGTTAACTTAAAGCTAAACTCCAAGTTACAATTGGCTGGAAAAGGAGATAAAAAATTATCTTTTGACACTAATTTTGTTGATTATCATGGCTTTGTGCCAGATGCTATTGAATTCATGACGCAACATGATGTAATGCTCGTACCATTACTATCTGGTAGCGGAATGCGAATTAAAATTATTGAGGCAATGGCACTTGGTAAATGTGTTATTTCTACTAGTATTGGTGTCGAAGGAATTAACTGTATTCATGAAAAAAATATTCTTATTGCCAATACTGCTCAGGAATTTATGAATGAATTGCAAAGATTAATAGCAATGCCAGAAAAAGCAATTGAAATAGGAAAAGAAGCCAGAAAATTTATAAAAGAAAACCATAGCTCTGAAATACTTTCAGAAAAATTAATCCCGTTTTTAGAAGATCTTTCTAACACAAAATAGATGAAAAAACTTTTTGTCATAACTTCTAGATTTCCTTATCCATTGGATAAAGGGGATAAGCTCCGTGCTTATCATCAAATAAAGGAGTTAGCAAAAAGCACTGAGGTTCATTTAGTCTCACTTTCAAATAATTCTATTAACGAAAGTCACTTAGCTGAACTTAAAAAGTTTTGCGCAAGTGTTACTATTCATAAGCTTAATAAAGTAGGTTTAATTTGGAGTCTTTTTAAATCAATATTTAATAAAAAACCTTTTCAAGTAGCGCTTTTTTATAATAAATCGATTCACAATAAAATTACAAAACAAATTAAGGGGTTAAAACCCGATCATATTTATTGTCAACTCATTAGGTGTGCAGAATATGTTAAAGACGAATACGATATTAGAAAAACTATTGATTTCATGGATGTGTTGTCAAAAGGAATTGAAAGGAGGATTACTTCATCATCCTTTTATTTAAAAAAACTACTTAAACTTGAAGCCGAAAGACTAAAAGTTTACGAGCATATTATGTTCGAATATTTTGATAATCACTCTATCATTTCTTCTCAAGATCAAGAACTAATTTACCATACCAAAAGGGAGGATATTGTCATTATTCCTAATGGAATCGACAGTGATTTCTTTACACCAAGCATAAATTCTAAAAAAAAGTATACGCTACTTTTTAATGGAAACATGCAATACCAACCTAATGTAAAAAGTGCTCAATATATTGTGGAACACATTTTACCTTTGGTTTTAGCAAAATATCCTAAGGCGAATTTACTTATTTCGGGAACTAGCCCTACTAAAGAAGTGCTTACACTTGCAAGTGAATCAGTAACAATTTCTGGATGGTTAGATGATATTAGAGATGCCTATAACTCGGCACATATTTTTATAGCTCCAATGCAAATTGGAACTGGGCTCCAAAATAAACTACTAGAAGCCATGGCAATGGAAGTGCCTTGTGTCACTTCAAAGCTAGCTAACAATGCGCTTAATGCCACTCCAAACAAAGAGATTTTAATAGGGAATAGTAAAGAGGAGTATGCTCAGCTTATTATTAACCTTATTGAAAATAAAAGTATGAGTAATGAGTTAGGAAAAGCAGGCCAGGATTACGTTTGTCAAAATTTTAATTGGGCATCTTCGGTAAGAAAATTAAAAATAACAATGAATTTATAATACACCTTGTATAAAAAAAGTGGGTATTCATGAATTCTTAATTATGCTTTAACAACAAATTTGTATCTTAACTTTTATGAAGAGAATTGCATTATTAAGTCTGTTTTTAACTTTCATGTTTTTGGGAATATCCACTGGGTATTCGCAATCAGAAGAATCGAAAGAATCTAAAATTGTGACTTTGATTATCTCTTTTGAACAAAAGCGATTTTCTAAACCTCTAGAGGCTAAAAAAGACATTGAGCAAGCCATTGCCATTGCTGAAACTTCAATTAAAAAAAACAATTTAGTATCGACTAAAATACTACTTGGCGAATATTATTACGACAACAATAATTTTAATAAAGCTCTTTCAGTTTTAACTGAAGCAGAGGTGTTAGCTGAACAAATAAATGATGTTTCAGGCCTTGCAAAATGCCAATATAACTTAGGTTTTCTTTATTACAATCAAGGGAAAACAGATGATGCGTTAATACATTTTAAAGAAGCTATAAGTTATGCTCAGCAAACTAAAGACAAATTCTTGCTAGCAAAGGCTTACAATGCAATTTCATTCACATATATAAATTTAAATGAGCTTGAAAAGGCTAATACGAATTCAATAAGTGCTTTAGTTCTTTTTAGAGAACTAAAACAAAGAAATAGAATGGCTCAAAGTTATTTAAACCTCTCTAGGATTAATAATAAAAAAGACGAGTTTACTGAGGCAATTGAATACCTAGATAGTGCGATTGTAATTTTTGATGAGGCAAAAAATATGCCTGAAATGAATAATGCAAAGCTTGCAAAAGCTGAAATATTTTTTAGAAAAAAAGATTACAAGAAAGCAATATTGGAAGCCAAAAAGGTAGAAGAAAATCCTGATGTAATGCTTGAGCAAAAGTTATATGCACTTAACTTATTGTATCAGATTAATAAATCCATGAATAAGACCTCGGCGTCATTGGATTACTTAGAGGAGTCTAAAGGAATTCAGGATAGTTTATTTCAATTAGAAAGGGATAAAATGAGCCAAAGTGTGTTCTCGGAACTAGAAGCCAAAAACAGGTTAGAAACCTTAGAAAAAGAATCGGAAATTAGTCAATTGCAACTTGAACAAAGTAAGTATGTTACTTGGGCTTTAATTGGCTTGTCGGTCTTGTTTTTATTAGTTGCTTTAATCTCTTTCATGTTCTACAGGCAGAATAAAATGAAATCTGAAAGAGAAAAAATAAAGCTTGAACAAGAAAGTATTCAGTTGGAGCAGAAATTATTACGGACACAAATGAATCCTCATTTTATTGCCAACTCCTTAGCTGCAATACAAGGAAACATCTACAAACAAGACAAAGAAAAATCGGTTACCTACTTATCTAAATTTGCAAAACTAATGCGTTTTATTCTTGAAAGTTCAAGAGAAAAAGAAGTGATGCTAGAGAAAGAAGTAATCAGTTTAACTAATTATCTTGATTTACAAAAGTTATTGCTCGAAGAGAAATTATCCTACCAAATAAACATTGCAGATGTTTTAAAAATTGATGAATATAAAATTCCGCCAATGCTTATTCAACCTTTTGTAGAGAACGCTATTGTGCATGGAATTGAGTTAAAAAACAAACCCGGAAATGTGCTTTTGGAGTTTAAAAAGGACAAAGAAAACTTGATGGTAATTATACAAGATGATGGACTTGGAAGAAAAAAAGTAAATGAAATTTACGAAAAAAGGAAATCAAGTCATTTATCATTTTCGACTAATATTACCAATGAACGTATAGAAAAAATGAATACTGAAAGCAAAGGAAATATTTACTCTACTACAAAAGATATAACCCAGAATGGAGAGGTTTGTGGTACGAGGGTTGAATTGATTATACCTTTAAAAAGTGTATACTAAACTTATAGAATTATGAAAACAGTAATAGTAGACGATAGAAACAGCATTAGAGAATTTATAACTCAATTATTAGATAATGTTGAGGGAATAGACATTGTAGGAGAAGCAGAAAATGTGGAAAATGCAATTGCTATAATCAATGAAAAAAAGCCTGAGCTTATTTTACTTGATATACAAATGCCAGATGGCAATGGATTTGAAGTACTAGAAGGTGTAAACTACTCGGATTACAAAGTAATATTTATTACTTCTCATGAGGAATTTGCTATTAAAGCATTTAAGTACAGTGCTCTTGATTATGTGGTTAAACCTATAGATCCAGAGGTGTTTTATAAATCGATTGAAAAAGCAAAAACTCACTATTCTTCTTCAGATGAACAACTTAAAATTAAGAGTTTAATAGAGAATTTAACTGGTAACAAAACGAGTAAAAAAATTGTGCTAAATACCCAAGAAACTGTTCATGTTGTGAGCAGTGAGGACGTAACAAGATGCGAGTCAGATGGGAGTTATACTATGGTGCATTTAAAAGACAGAAAGTTAATGATGTCCAAAAAATTGAAAGATTTTGAAGAGTTATTGAGCGGACTTTCTTTCTATAGAACCCACCGTTCGCACCTTATAAACCTAAACTTTGTTGACCGATACGAAAAACGTGATGGTGGTTATATTATTATGAAAGATGACAGTTCAATTCCACTTTCTGCAGCAAAAAAAGATGAGTTTTTTGAGTTGTTGGTGGCAATTAATTCTTAATAATGAAGAAAGTATTAGCATCAGTTATTGTAATAATATTATCTGTATTATTGGTTTCTTTTAATCAAGAAAAAGAGAATCCATATGTAGGAACTTGGGAAGTAGAACGAGTTAAATCTTTTGATAAAAAGTATCAAGAAATTGCAGATGAATTCACAAGTTTTAAATCAACAATAGTATTTAATTCAGATATGACGTTTTCCAAAACAAATATTAACGATACAGTTTTTGGAAAATATAAGTTCACTTCAAACAAGTTTACATTTTTGGAGAAAAATTCTAAAAATAAATATCAAAAAACTTGGAAAATAAGAGTGCCAAAAGGAAAAAGGATTAAGATTAACTACCCAGAATTATTTACAATCAATAAGAAAGATGTTTTCGAATTTGATGTTTATTATAAAAAAAGAAATGGTAAATAGAAACTATTCTATGTGGAGTTTCGACTCAGCTCAGTCTGAAAATTTGAAATTTTATCGGGTTAAGATTCCCTTTTTCAAGAGAATGACAATGAGAAAAAAATGAAAACTACCTCACTACTTTATACCTGCTTTTTGCAGTATTTCGGGAACAACTATTCCAGTGCCACCACTCAGTTTGAATATTGAAAAAACCTGCTTTTTTCATCACTTTTCGCAATAAAACACGATTATCTATCTGTTTTTGTGACAATTTTCCTTCTTTTAGCAATCTTTGCTCTTCGCGAGGATGAGCCAATTTACCTATGAAATCAAAAGGTGTTCCCATATCTAATTCTTCTCCATTTTTGGTAGAAAGAGAAATATCTACAGCAGCTCCGTAATTGTGAATAGAATGATTTCTTGGATTGGATAAAAACTTAGTTTTCTCTCGAATAGGCATTTTTAATGTATCCCACATTTTTTGCTGTACAAATACTGGACGAACAGCATCAAAAACTAGTAACGTCAGTGTAGAATCTTCTTGTTGCAGATACTGATAAGCTTTCTTTAATTTTTCTGCAACATCTGGCTGGCAAAATGCAGTTGTTAAATCGCCATACATATCAATTCCCACAAAATTATCTGTGGTAGAATATTTTAAATCTACACGAATACTTGGCTCAACCTCTTGGATATTAACCAAACCAAAATTCTTTAAATAGGTTTCTAATCCTAATGAATCTAATTTTACTTCAGAGGTTATAATTGGCTTTAGAACTTCTACTTTTTCTATAATCTTGGGCATTTCTATAGTTGAATCTTTAACTAGAGCAACAATAGTATCCTCAACTAGAATATTAGGCACAGTAGTTTCCTCATTATTTTCTATATTTGTTTCACAGCCAAAAACTGTAAACAAAATAACTATTAATACTACTTGAGAATAAACCTTCATACCTCAAAGTTAATAAAATAAACCTCTATGGAAGACCAACATTTTTTAGATAGCGATAACTTAAAAGTAGAAAACGAAAGACCTACGTTTTTAACTGTATTGTGTATTATCACTTTTGTAGTCAGTGGAATTATGCTGATTTCTCTTGCATATAGTAGTGTTAACTATTCAGTTGAAAATCAAATTGAAGCTAATGAGTTAGAAATAATTAACACAATAAAATTGGCAGAAATGTTTTCTGGAGGTCAAGATTTACCTGAGCTTGATGCACAAATTGAAATGATGGAATTAAGGCAAGCTGAAGAACTAGAACATCACACAGTATTAACTTTAATAAATTTTGCTTCTGTAATTTTAAGTTTAATAGGAGCTTTCTTTATGTATCGCCTAAGAAAATTAGGATTCCATCTTTACACTCTGTCTAAAATAATAGCTTTAGTTCCTTTAACTATTCTTACTCTCACTTCTTCGGTAATATGGTTAATATCTGTAGGAGTATTTATTAGTGGTGTGTTCATATTAATGTATTCGAGGAACTTAAAATATATGAAGTAACCTTTAATCCTTATTAGCCAGCTGACCGCAAGCTGCATCAATGTCTTTACCTCTACTTCTTCGTACATTTGCAGGTACTCCATTTTTTTCTAAATAGGCTGCGAATCTCTCTGTAGATTTTGAATCAGATTTATCAAATTCTCCATCATCAATAGGATTATATTCTATTAAATTTACTTTAGATGGAACGTGCTGACAAAACTGAACTAACTCATGAGCTTCTTTTAATGAGTCGTTTACACCATCAAGCAAGCAATATTCATAAGTCACCATATTACCCGTTTTATCGTAGTAATATTTCAATGCTTCTGCCAAAGAACCCAATGAGTTCTGTTGGTTAATCTCCATTATTTTGTCCCTAGCTTCATCATTAGTAGCGTGAAGTGATAAGGCTAAATTAAATTTAACATTATCGTCTCCTAGTTTAATAATCATTTTGGCAATCCCTGCTGTAGATACAGTAATCCTTCTAGAGGCCATTCCTAACCCTTCGTCCGAAGTAATTTTTTTAACCGACTCCAAAGTGTTCTTGTAATTAAGCAAAGGTTCGCCCATTCCCATATAAACAATGTTTGTAAGGGGCTTTTGGTAGTTTTCTTTAGCCAAGTTGTTTATTTCAACTACTTGGTCGTAAATCTCGTCATAGGTGAGATTTCGCATTCGCTTTAGCCTCCCAGTTGCGCAAAATGAACAAGCTAAACTACATCCTACTTGTGAGGAGATACAAGCTGTCATTCTTTTTTTTGTAGGAATAAGGACTCCTTCAACAATACTACCGTCATACATTTTAAAACCACACTTAATAGTTCCGTCAGTACTAATTTGCTTAGTATCAATAGTAAGTTTATTGAAATAGAAGTGCTGTTCAAGTAACTCTCTTGTTGGCTTAGAGATGTTACTCATATTCTCGAAAGAGGTAAAAGATTTTTTCCAAACCCAATCAAATACTTGGTTCGCTCGGAATTTCTTTTCTCCATTATCTTCAAAAAAAGCAATAAGTTCTTCTTGCGAAAGTGCCCTTATATTTCTCTTTTTGATTTCGGTAATTTCCATGAAATATCTAGAATTAATCCAATTTAGGCAATTCTATTTCATCAGCAATAATAATGGTATTGGGGAATACATCACTTATTTGTTGCTGAAATCTTTGTGCATCTAATTTGGTTCTAAAGTTCCCAACTAAAAGTTTAAAATTAGGTGCTTTGTAGTCCGTATAAGAACTCTCTCCAGTATTTTGACTCATAAATCTTCCTCTTTCACTATCCACAGTTGCTTTGGTAGAAGAAGAAATTATTTGAATTCTATATCCTTTGATTATTGGTCTTTGTGTTGCTCCTCCTGCTAATTCCTTTGAAACTCTATCAATTCTTTCGTCTTTGTTAATAGATACTTTTCCAGGCAAAGCAGCTCTATCCATGGTTTTAACTGTATCCAATTTCATAAGGCTATCTGACTTTGAAGGGAATAATTTCCATTCTACATCAGTTTCTTGAGAAAAACTTGCCAAAGCTATTACAAGTGAAAAGGTAATTAAAAGTATTTTTTTCATGATTTCGGTATTAATTCTATCCTAACTCCTTCAAGGATTGAGCCAAATTATTTACAAAAATAACTATTTTAACGAGTAGTCTCGTTTTTTAGTTGTTAATAATGTCGTAGAGCTTATCCAATTTAGGTGTCAAAATCACTTCAATTCTTCTGTTTCCGGCTTTATCTTCTCCAATAGGATTGTACTGACTTCTTCCTGCAGCTGATAATATTTTTGGATTAATACTGCTATTATCAGTCATTATTTCAACTACTGATGTTGCTCTCAACACGCTTAATTCCCAATTATTTTTTGGGTGATTAGATGATTTTAATGCATCTGAATCAGTGTGTCCTTCTACCACTATTTCTAGTTCTTCTTCAGTCTCCAAGGCTTTCGCTAACTGGATTACAGCCACTTTTCCTTCAGTACTTACTTTAGTACTTCCTGATGCAAAAAGTAATTTTGCTTCTAAGCTTACGTATACTTTCCCGTTTCTCTGTACTACAGTTAATCCTTTGTTTTCAAAAGCCAATAAGGCTTTAGATACTTTATCTTTTAATGCATTAACAGTAGCATCTTTTTGAGCAATTAATTCTTCTAATTCCTTTACTCTTTGTTCTCTTAATTCTAACGCATTTTGCTTCTTTTCAAGAGTTACTTTTAGTTCATTCAAGTTTTTTTCTAATAACTTTAGTTCATCTTCTTTTTGTTGTAATTCCTTTTGGGTTTGATCCAGTTTAGAAGTCAAAGTTTTATTTTCGCTTGATGAATTAGCAAGTAATCTATCGTATCTCAATAGAATGTCATCATGAAGTGAGGATAGCTTGCTATATTGCTGTTCTTTCTCCAAAAACTTTCTTTTTTCTGCTGATAATTCTTCTTGAAATTTTATTAATTCTTCCTTTTTAGTTGCTAAAAACTGAGTTAATTCATTGTTCTCAGATTGGAACTTCTCATTCTCAGCTTGAGCTTTTGCTAATGCCTCTTGGCATTGCTCGCTCTTTGCTTTTAAATCTTCATACTTTTTTGCTGGTACACATCCAAACAATAATAGGGATGCTAACGAGGAAGTTAAAATTACTTTTTTCATGTTTATTCTAAATTTTGTGACTAAAGGAAATCTCGGGCTTTTACTAACAAATGCCCAAGACTAGCCTTTATAACTCTAAATACAAACAAATATAACCAATACAGCTAAGTGCTTGACCATAATATTAGGAAGTAAGTAATAGTGAATTGTTAATTTCTTTGATGAAAATTAAGCCTTTTTAAGTAAGCTTCTTCTTTTCATTTCTTTAGAAATTAAAGATAATTCTCGGCTAGTTTGACCTGCTACCGAAGTGTTTTCTTCTGCTCTTCTTATCAAATATGGAATCACCTCTTTCACGGGACCGTAAGGAACATATTTAGCTACATTAAATCCATTTTGGGATAAATTGAAACTAATGTGATCACTCATTCCTAATAATTGAGCGAAATAAAAATCGGGATTAGATTTATTTAATTGCTTTTTATCAATTAACTGGGTAAGTAACAAAGAGCTTTCCTCATTGTGAGTTCCTGCGCATAATGCTATGTTATGTTCCACACAATATGTTACTGCCAAATCATAATCTCTATCTGTAGCATTTTTATCTGGCTGAATAGGATCTTTATACCCTTTTTCACTAGCCCTAGCACGTTCTTTTTCCATGTAAGCTCCTCTCACCAACTTCACTCCTACTTTGTAGTTTTCAGTTTTAGATTTCGCATCCAAGCCTTTTAAATAATCAAGTCTATCCCACCTGTAAAGCTGAACTGTGTTGTACACAATTGCTTTTTCTTTGTTGTATTTCGCCATCATTTCTTCAGCAATCCTATCAATAGTATTTTGAATCCATGATTCTTCTGCATCTATAAAAATTGGGGTATTTGCCTCAAAAGCTGCTTTGCATAAGCGCTCAACTCTTTCGTAAGATTTTTGATATTCTTCAATGTTTGAGCATTCTTTGTCGTTACATTCTTCTAAAATAGAAAGTGTTGCAACTCCAGATATTTTAAATACTACAAATGGAATTTTGGGATTGTTTGTAGCTAATTTAATTCCTCTCTCTAGCTCTTGGCAAGTATTTTCAAGATCTTGTTCATCTGATTTTGCCTCTACCGAATAGTCTAAAATAGTCCCAATTCCATATTCAGATAATTTGGTGATAGTTGTTTTGCATTCCTCCACATCTTCACCTCCGCAAAACTGTTTAAATATTGTTTTTTTGATTATTCCTGTAATTGGTAATCTTATAGCTAAAGCTATGTTGGTAGCTACTTTACCAAATTTAATTAGTGCATTGTTTCCTATAAGTTTAAACAACCTATGAGCCCATTTTAGCTCCGAATTAGACTTGCCAGAAAAAGCAACTTCCGTGTTATCAAATGAAAGCATTATTTATAAATTATGGATTGCACAACTGCACAAAACGATTACGCCCAAAGTTAATCCATTTATTTATTATTAATCTCACTCTTTTTTAGATTATTTAAAATTTGGCATAAAAAAATCGCTTTGAATAAATTCAAAGCGATTTTAAAGTATTTTTTATATTATAATATTAAGGATTTACATCATCTAATAGGTTTCCAGTAGGATTAACTGCTGGAGTAAATGTCGTATCAAGTTTAGAGTCTGTTACAACCTTTTTTGCTTGGTCGGTAGATATTAAAAGTGAAGAAGACAATGCTAATACCACTATGAATATTGCTAAATACCAAGTAGCTTTTTCTACTACATCATTCGTTTTTTGTACACTCCCTAGCTGGTTTGCTGCACCAAAAGATGAATCAATCCCTCCTCCTTTTGGATTCTGGATTAATATAACTAGCATCAATAATACTGCTGCTATGATAGATAATAAAAAGACTAATGTTCCCATTTTAAATTATTTTTAACTGTTGTTTTGTTTCAATTTCTCAATCAGAGTGGCAAAGTAACTGCTTTTTTCTGGATTTTTCAAACTTAATTTCTCGTAAACCACTATTGCTTTCTCATTTAAGCCTTGTCCTTCGTAAATTCTTGCTAAAGTTTCGGTTACAAAATCATCTTTATCCATCAAGCTGTTTTTAGCAACTTCCAATGGCGAATAGAATTTTTTAGCCTCATCAGTTCCTTTAGTAAGCCTAATGTGTTCATTATTTTTCTTGCGTTCTTCAATGAATTTATCCACCATGTCTTCTACAGATGGGGCTACTGATTTTGGCTCTTCAATAGTTTCGGCAACCTCATTTGGAGCCAACCAATCGTAAAAAGTTTGTGGAGATTTTAGTTCCTTTTTTTCTTCTTTTATTATTTCCTTCTCAGGTTTTATCACCTCAATTTCTTCATCCAATAGCACAACCGAGCTCATTGCTCCCGAAATAATTAAATTATCTAACTCTTTGCTTTGTTTGTCTTGCGTACCTTTTTCTCTTTCTTCTTGCTTTTGTTTTACAAAACTTTCTAGCTTTTCTTTAGATGAAACTTCTGTTTTTTCTTCTAACTCAATTGGTTTTGAGGTTTCAATCTCAACAGTTTTTTCTACTACTTCAATTGGCTGAGAAATATTTAGCTCAATAACTTTTTCCTCTTCTACAACCTCAGCTACTTTTATTACTTCTGGCTCATTCTCAATAACCTTAGTTTCTGCAACTACAGTTTTTACTTTTTGTTCTGAGTGAATTAACTCGTACAACACATTTCTATTTGGAACAGAAATAGCCGTGTTTTTAAGTTGTTTTTCAAATGAAATACTTTCGTTATTGTGGTAGCTCTTAGCTAATAACAAAGAAATTGATTGGCAATAAGGATAGTCTTTTTGTAAATTTTCCAATGCCTTTTCTTGTTCTTCCGAAACAGAAAAAGGATTATTAATAAGCGATATTAAGGTGCTTTTGGTTACCAATCTCCCAAAGTTTTATCGTAAATATCTTGTGTCAATTGGTCAAAAATCTCTTCAATTAATGCATCTTGAACACTTGCAATATCTTGCGTACTCAAATAATCGGCAAATCGTGTAAAATTTTGGTCAAAGTTTTTTGTAATGTCAGTCTGATTTACAAAACTTACTTTTATCGAAATAGTCAATCTGTTTTGAGCAGCAGTTTGATCTCCCGAAAGAGAAATTGGCTGGATTGTGTAACTTACAATTGTTCCCTCATAGCTTAAATCACCATTAAGTGGAACTAATTCCAATTTAGTTTGTGCCTGAAACAACTCTCTGAGTGACTCGGTAAAAGTAAAGCCTATTGTAGATGGACCAAGTGAAGCTTGATTAGTAAACTGATCGATTGAAAAAGTTTTGATGTTATCAGGCATAGGAGCTCCAGTAGTGGAATACCTAATTTTACACGATACAATCGTGATAATCATTAAACCTAAAAATGCTACTTTCTTCATCCTTTATGTTTGAGTGAGCAAAAATAACGAAAAAAGGTTGGTTTTGGTATAATTGAAAGGTTTTAAGAATTTACTTATGATTAAATCTGTTCATATCAAAAAAAACCCAACACTAATAACATCAAGTCATTCTGAAAAAATTATTATAAAAAAGAATATTTCAATTGATTTACCAAGGCTTGTTAAGCCAACTTTCGTCTAAAGTATCTGCTGCATTTTTATTAAACCTATAACCAAAGTTAATTCGAAAATATCTATTTCGAACTGGAAAAGAGTATCTATATCCACCAAGGCTATAGTCTAAAAAGCCATAATTAAAGTCCGCTTTTATTAAAAATTCTTGCGAAGCCAAAGAAAACACACTTCCTACACCAAAGTTAAGACCTACATTTACTGCACGAATAGAAGTGGTAACCCTTCTATTTCTGTCTCCAACTGGAATTCAAATAGGAGTTGTTCCAGAATAAATAAATGAAGTCTTAGACGATATTAACGATTCAACATAACAACCAGCTTCAAAAAAAACTTTCTTTTTTTCACCTAGTTTAAATCGTACGTTCCATGGTATTAAGATTGAGTTGAAATTATAAAAAATATCATAGTATGAAGTAGATTTTGTGTTATCCATTCTTAAAACAAATTGTTTAGAGTGATTAAAATGAATTCCAAAAACAAATCCAAAAACTTCAGAATCTCTTAATCTTCTATTTATTCCAAATCCACAACCGTAATAGCCAACTTCAATTGAGTTTACTGTTGGCACCTTATTAAGCGAAACAACTACTTCATTAAATGGATATCTCACTCTTTCTTGTTGCGAAAACACACAAAATGGAAAAAACACAATTATTAAAATATATAGTTTCACAATCTTCATACAATCAATATACTTAGAATTTATGAGAATTTAAGATCCTCAGAATAAATTAAGCGTACATTCCTACAAGTCTAAAACCTGACTTTTATCAGGTTTTTTGGCGATTGAAACAATCCTACTTAATTTCAACTAACATTTAAATAAAGTAATTATGAAAAAGAATATGGGATCTATGGATAAAACAGTAAGAACAATAATTGCTGCTATTATTGCAGCACTATATTTTACTGGAGTAGTTAAAGGGACATTTGCATTTATTTTGCTAATTGTTGCTATAATCTTTGCAGGAACTAGTCTTATAAACTTTTGTCCTTTATATAAACTAATTGGGGTTAATACATGTAAAGTAAAGGATTAAGGT
>CALLII010000116.1 GCA_938009745.1 uncultured Flavobacteriales bacterium | reverse complement strand
GTAGGATCAACAGATAAAGTTGAAGCGTTTCCACCAAAATCAGTCATTGTGTAATCTACAGTAGTATCTTCAAAAGTAACTGGTAAGTCAATTTGCGATAAAGCAGCAGGAGGAGAAATTAAGAACATTACATCATCAAAGTAGAATGTGTCTTGCGCTCCAGCAGTATTAAAGTCCATGAATATTGAAACCTTGTTATATGTATTTGCAAGGTTAATAGCTGAAGTAGCAGTAGAGAAGTCAAAAACTAAACTATCCCAACCAGCAACAGTTGTATTTACAGAAACTTCACTATTAATAGCACCATTTGCAGCATCTTCTACTTTTAAAAGAATTGGAGTTCCAGAAGTAGGCGACCAAACTTTCACAGTCATTTTTTGATCTGTAGCTGTAAAAGGAATTGCAGTAGCTAAACCAGTAGGAGTAGAAATTGTAGTTCCTGCCCATGTAGCAGCAGCAGTAGGTTTGATAATTCTCATAACTGTATTAGCAGCATTAGTAGGATCCGCCATAATCATAGAAGCGTTAGATCCAAAATCAGTCATTGTATAGTCAACTGTTAAATCATCAAAAGTAACTGGTAAATCAATTTGTGATGGAAGTAGTCCAGATATAGAAACAGAATCAAGTCCAATTCCCATAGCACTTGTATTTCTTAAAGATATGATGTACTCGATACTGTTACAAGTAGAAGCTACAGTTATTGAATCTGTATATTTTACTAGTCCAGCCCCACTAATTGTTTGATAAGAAGTATAAGTTCCATATGAAGCATTATTGTAATCATAATGGCTAACTCTAATGTCACCAGCAGTTCCAGCTATCCACATTTCTATAATGTATGTTTCCCCTGGGACAACTCCTAATGATTGTGTTGTTAATCTTTTATGACCAGAACCAGCATTAATAATATTTGCAAAAGATGTTCCGTATACTGCACCAGTTGTAACTTCTGTTACGCTAGCACTTGAAATATTTGTTCTTGCTCCAAAGAAATCAGAAGGATTTCCAGCAGCCCATGTTGACAAATCACTTTGAAAAACGACCTGAGAGAGAGTTAAGTTAGCTATTAAACTTAATGCTAAAAGTGTAATTATTTTTTTCATAAGACTTATTAATTATATTATTTGATGATGCTATTTATTATGATCTTTTACTTTGAATTCTTTATTATTTTTTCAGTTCTATAGTTACCACTTTGGTCACTAATCTTTAAAAGATAAATTCCAGAATTGAAAGTGTCAGTATTTATAATTAATTCATTTGAATTAATATTTGATATCGTTTTTATAATTTTCCCAGTGATGTCGGTAATAATTACTTCATCAAAAGATACTTCTGATGATAATCTAATTTCTCCTTCGAAAGGATTTGGATATACACTAATAGAATTTAATGCATCATTTTCATTGATACTAACAAATGGATCAAATGAAAAGCTGAAGTTGTCTAGAAATATAGAATCTTCAGTTGAAGTTGGAGAGTTAAGTAAGAACACAAATTTTTCTATTGAAGTAGAAGTTGGAACTTTAGATAGATCCATATCAAATTTACTCCAACCTGGAGTAGAGGATGTTACGAATAGAGTGTCTAAAATATCAGTTCCACTAGCATCTTGAAATACCATTTTGAAATCATAAGCTCCAGCAGGGCTGTATAATTCGATATGAGCAAGGTTATAAGTTGAAGAATTAAAAGGATTTAATAAAGTCCCACCAAATGCACCATCATTTGTTGGAGGAATAAACTTAAAGAATTTCCCACATGTATTAGATGTGTTAATTCCAGTTGTAAGTGGGTTTGTTGCGTTTTGTAAATGAGTTCCATTTGCAAAATCAAAAGTTACATTTCTTTGACATTCATAATCATCAGCTATAGAGACATCTGGTGTAACACCCATACAAGGATTTATTAAATCTGGACCCATTATATCGTCCAATAAATAAGTGTCAGAATTAAAGCTATTAGGATCTAATAAAAGTACTAATGTATTAACTGTTGTGTCACTTAAAGTAGTGTCAGGAGTTCCAGCTAGGGTAAAAGTTAAAGTTTCCCAACTATTTGCTACTGTCGTTACAGCAGTATATTCACTGTGTCTTCCAGCTGGGTAATTTGTTGGAGAAGCTATATTTTTATCTTCTAAAGTAATTTGTACAGTTTTTCCAACAGCTGGGCTGTAGATTTTAATTGTCATGCTTTTTGTTCCAGCAACATAGGGTGCAACATTAGCAACTTTAGTTAATCCTATTGGTTCAATTAACATTACATCATATTGGGCTCCTGAGTTTCTTTGATATTGAGCACAAATTGCACTTGTGTTAACTCCTGTAGTAGATGGATTTGTAAAAGACTGATTAAATATTACACCATTAATGAATGGATAAACTACAGCTCCTGCATTATCAAAATCATCCCAAGTACTTTGAGATTTAGCACTAAAATTTACAAGTAGAATACTTGCAGTTAATAAAGTGAGTAATTGTTTTTTCATAAAATTTGCATTAATTCTTTAACTATACTTATTGTAATACTAACTATTAGTTATTGTTAAATTTACAGTTAGTAAGCCGAATATAGCAAATTTTATTTTTAAACGCAAATTTATTCAACCACTATGGCTTTCTCTAAATCACCAATTTTAATTACAAAACATCCCGGTTCTACTAACCATTTATTATTCAGATTAACAAAAGCTAGTTCTGAAATAGGGATATTGAATTCAACTATTTGAGATGAATTAGCTTCTATTAAAACTTTTTTGAAAGCTCTTAACCTTTTTACACTAGGCGTTATAGAAGCAACAGTATCACTTACATATACTTGAATAACTTCTTTTCCGTTTAGACTAGAACTATTCGCAATTTCTATAGATACTGAGATAGTATCATTGCTATTATATTTTGTTTTGCCAACATTTAAGTTTGAGTATGTGAAATTGGAATAACTTAATCCAAATCCAAATTCCCACTGTGGGTCAAATCCTTCTTTGCCAAAATTGATGTCTAATATTTCAGTGTATTTATGATCATAAGGAATAAATGATCCAGTGTGCTTTGGATAAGTAAAAGGTAATTTCCCTGAAGGGTTAACATCACCAAATAAATTTTTGGCAAACGCCATTCCTCCATAATCTCCTGAAAGGTAACAATGGAAAATAGCAGAAGCTAAAGGCTCTACTTCGTTTATTATTCTTGGTCTATTAAAACTTAAAGCAAATACAATTGGTTTCCCAGTTTTACTAATTGCTTTTATTAATTCTTGTTGAGCCTTAGGCAATGTTAAATCATTAATGTTACCCGGAATCTCCGTACAAGGAAGTTCACCTAAGCAAATAACCACTACATCCGATCTTTTAGCTTTAGCAATAGTTTCAGCAATGTTTTGCAATTGATTTAAATCAGAACCTAATGAATAGTCAACTTTACCAGTAGAAAGTTGCTTGATAGATTCGTAAAAAGTTAAAGCTCCTTTGGTATTGTATGTACTATCAATTCCTTGCCAAGTATGAGTCCAAGCTCCGTTTTGGATGTTCAATGAATTGGCTGAAGGACCACAAACCAATATGTTTGATTCTTTTTTAAGAGGTAAAATATTGTCTTTATTTTTTAATAAAGTGATTGATTCAGAAGCTGTTTCTAAAGCAATGTTCTTATGTTTTTCTGAAGCAAATTCAGTGTAATAATCAAAATCAGGAATTGGGTTTTCCAATAATCCCAACTGCTGTTTTACCCACAGTATTCTTCTGCACGATTCATCTAATCTTGATTCTTTAATCTCTCCACTTTTTACTAAATCAATTAAAGCTCTGTTGAATGAATAATCGTTTGGAGTCATACTCATATCGATCCCAGCATCAATTGCCAGTTTTACAGCTTCTCGCATGTTTCGAGCTACTTTATGATCTCTGTAAAGTTTGATTATATCTTCCCAGTCAGTCACAGCAAGTCCTTTAAAACCTAATTCATCTCTTAATAGAGTTGTTAATATTTCTGGATTTGCATGAACAGGTATTCCATTTAGCTCTCCTGAATTAATCATTACGGTTAATGCATTTTCATTTATTGCGGTTTCAAAAGTAGGAATGTAGTATTCTTTCAATTGTCTATCGTGAACCCAAACTGGTGTTCTGTCTTTTCCAGATAGGGGAGTGCTGTATCCCAAAAAGTG
>CALLII010000115.1 GCA_938009745.1 uncultured Flavobacteriales bacterium | reverse complement strand
CGCAAATGATACGACCATTGAGATTTGAAACAGAAAGATATGGTGATTACTCCAAAGCCGGAGAGTTTGTTTACGATCACCCACATTTATGGGGAAGTAAAAGAACTGGGCCAGACTTGCATAGAGAAGGAGTTGGACAACTTAAAAAAACTAACTATTGGCACTACAATCACTTTATTGAACCATCACTAGTAGTATCAGGTTCTATAATGCCTTCGTACGACTTTTTAACTTGGGAAGATTTAGATATGAGTTCACTAAAAACTAAAATTAGTGTTATGAGAACTTTGGGAGTTCCTTACGAAGAAGGTTTTGAAGATAAAGCCGAAGCTCTAGCTAAAGAGCAAGCTAAAGAAATAGCATTGAGCATTATTACAGATAATCCTGCTCGAAAAGGAGAAATATCTCAAGAAAAAGTAGAGGAATTGAGCAAGAAAGAAGTAGTAGCAATAATCGCTTATCTACAAAGACTGGGAACTGATATTCAAGTAACTGAAAAAAATTAAAAAACATGTTAAAATACATCAAAAACCATATGGCTACAATAGACGGGATTGAAATATATCCAATCTTTTCACTTCTACTGTTTACTGTATTTTTTGCAGTAGTTACATGGAAAGTAATTAGCCTAAGAAAAACTGAGATTAAAAAACTTGAGAATACTCCATTTGATTAAACTAAGTATTTGATAAAAAAAGAAACCATGAGAAATCTTAAAAACTACATAAAAGGAGCTGGACTTTTTACAGCAATTACTTTGTTATCATCTTCTAGTTTTGCTGCTGTTACAGATACAAATCAATCTGGAGGATTATCTAACACCACTGTATTTTATATCCTTTTAGCATTGGCCATTATTTTATTGATTGCAATATTTTTTCTTACTAATTCTGTGAAAGAACTTGTTCAGAGTGATTTTTACAAGAAAAAAATGTACGAAGAAGAAACAAAGAGAAAAAACAACACAGGAACAGTTGCCTCTCTACTTATGTTAATTGGAGTTCCTTTTGCTTCATTCTCACAAACTATTGCTACCTCAGCATCAGTTAATTCTGATATGCCAGTAAGCTGGGTTTGGACAATGGTAATAATTTGTCTCATTCTGCTAGGAGTAGTTTTTTATGTAAGGAATCTATTTTTCCAAATTTTAAGATCAGTAAAACCTAAGAAAATAGTTGAAGTAGCTACTAAATCTGAGGTAAAAGAAGTAAGTAAATTAAGTAAAATACTTGTAGATGTTGTTCCAATAGAGAGGGAGCATGAAATAATGATGGATCACGAATATGATGGTATTTATGAACTGGATAACAACTTACCACCTTGGTGGATATGGAGTTTTTATGCCTGTATCGTTTTTGCAGTAGTGTATTTATTCAATTACCATATAATTGAAATAAGCCCATTACAAGAGGAAGAATATAACATTGAGATAGCTGAAGGAAAAAGAAAAGTTGCTGAATATTTGGCTTCTCAGAAACTAAATGTAAATGAATCTAATGTCATTATGCTTACTGCATCTTCTGATTTATCGGGTGGTGAAAAGATATTTATGGAAAACTGTAAAGCTTGTCATGGAGCAATGGGCGAAGGAGGAATTGGACCAAACCTTACGGATGACTATTGGTTGCATGGTGGCGATATAAAATCTGTATTTAAAATAGTTAAATACGGAGTGCAAGAAAAGGGAATGCAATCTTGGAAAAAGAGTTTGAGTGCAATACAAATGCAACAAGTATCCTCTTATATAAAAAATATTAAAGGAAAAGCAGTAGGTATGGAATCTGCCAAAGAACCTCAAGGAGAATTGTACACAGAGGAATCTGAAGAAGGAATTACTCAAATAGCTTCAGACAGCACAAACAATATGACTGACAGTACTTCAGTTGCTTTGAATTAAGTAGAAATTAAATTTAATAAATGGCTCAAATAAAACCATCTGGAGACTTTAGGGACAAAATCTCAACTGTTGACGAAAAGGGAAAACGTGTTTGGGTTTTTGCAAAAAAACCTTTTGGACAATGGTTCAACAAAAGAAAAATTGTTAGTTATTCTTTACTTTTGTTTTTGTTCGCAGCACCTTTCATTACTTTGGATGGTGAGCCATTATTAATGTTTAATATAATTGAAAGAAAATTTATCATTTTTGGTAAAATATTTTGGCCTCAAGACTTCTATATTTTTGCGATTGCCTCATTAACTTTTTTAGTTTTCATTGTTCTTTTTACTTTGGTATTTGGGCGGATATTTTGCGGATGGATGTGTCCACAAACAATATTCATGGAGTTTGTTTTTAGACGAATAGAATATTGGATTGAAGGAGATTGGACTCACCAAAAAAGATTAGAAAGACAACCTTGGAACGCAGAGAAAATAAGAAAGAAGACACTTAAGCATGTGATCTTTTTTGTCATAGCATTTTTGGTTGCAAATATTTTCCTGTCTTACATTATTGGATACAAAGAGGTTTTAAAAATAATTACTGACAACCCTCTAAATCACCTTGGTGGTTTGGTAGCTATAATAGTTTTTAGTTTCTTGTTTTACGGAGTATTTGCTTTTATGCGAGAGCAAGTTTGCACCACTATTTGTCCTTATGGAAGATTGCAAGGAGTACTTCTTGATCAAGATTCAATGGTTATTACTTACGATTACGTAAGAGGTGAAAATAGATCTTCTTTCCGTAAAAATGAAGACCGAGCTGTTGAAGGAAAAGGAGATTGTATTGATTGTCACCAATGTGTAAACGTTTGCCCAACAGGAATTGACATACGAAATGGAACTCAGCTGGAGTGTGTAAATTGTACTGCTTGTATTGATGAATGCGACCACATAATGGAAAGTATTAATAAACCAAAAGGACTTATTAGATACGCTTCTGATGCTAGTATAAAAACGGGGATTGCTTTTAAGTTTAGTAAAAAAGCAAAAGCTTATTCTGTGGTTCTACTACTGTTAGTAGGACTCTTAACTTCATTAATTGTAACCAGAAAAGATTTTTATATAGCCATTTCAAGATCGGGAGGAAGCTCGCTTTACCACATGATGGATGACAATAAAATTGGGAATTTATATACTCTAGAGATTCAAAACAAAACGAATAAAGAATTCCCTTTGGAGTTCAAAATAATTGATGGAAATGGGGATTTAAAAATTATCTCAACTTCACGAACTCTTGATAAACAAGGTACTTTCGAATCTTCATTTATAATTACAATGAATGAAGCAGATGTAGAAAGATTAAAAACCAACTTTGAGGTTGGTGTGTTTACAGACGGTAAATTAATAGACAAAACGGACGTAACCTTTATTGGGCCTTCGTTATAAAAAAACTTAAGACTATGAATTGGGGATGGAGAATAACTATATTTTTAACACTGTTTATCAGTTTCATCATGTACATGGTGATTTACTCATTTGGTGTATCTAGCGACTTGGTTGCCGAGGATTATTACAACCAAGAAATTCAATATCAAGAGAATATTGAAGCTCAAAAAAATGCTTTGCATATTGCTGAGCAAGTATTTATTAAATCCGATAATAACGAATTAAACATCATATTTCCTGAGTCATTTAATATGAATGTCGAAAAAGGAGATGTTTCATTTTACCGCCCAAATAATGCTAAATTGGATAAGTCATTTGATTTGAATCTTAATCAAAACAACATACAATCTATCGATAAAAGTATGTTTATAAAGGGAGCTTACAAAGTTACTATACAGTTCATTAGCAAAGGAGAAACCTATCTATTTAATAAAGAAATTTCAATATGAATTTAATCGAAGGATTTTTGATTGGTTTTTTGGGTTCTGTGCACTGCATTGGTATGTGCGGACCTATTGCTTTGATGATTCCTACGAGTAAAAATCCAGTTCAAAAATTCTTTCAAATAATCTCCTATAATGGAGGAAGGGTTTTAACCTATTCCCTTTTTGGATTATTTTTTGGACTTCTTGGTGAGTCTTTTCGTATTATGGAAATTCAACAATATGTATCTATTGTGGTTGGTGTTCTTTTAATCATTATAGTTTTAGGCACACTATTTTCTTTCCACAAAGGGGCAAATAAAGCCAATAAACTAGTTACCAAACTATTTAATCCCGTAAAGAAAAAACTAGGACAATACATTGGTAAAGAAAGAAAAAACCTCCTCTCGTTAGGAATACTAAATGGTTTCTTGCCATGTGGATTAATTTACTTTGCACTTGCTGCTTCGCTTACTGCAGAATCTATTAGTGGAAGCATTGGTTTTATGGCCATGTTTGGGTTAGGAACAATACCAGCAATGATGGTATTTATGTATTTTAAAAGTGCAATTAACAACAAAATTAATGTAGGAAAACTGGTTCCTTACATGTTACTAATTATGGGGTTTATGCTAGTAATAAGAGGAATGAATTTAGGAATTCCTTACCTAAGTCCTGAGATACAGAAAACAGAACAAGAGCAAATTGTACTTGGTGGTTGTTGCTCAGCAGATAAACAGTTTGAATAATAATACAGCCTATTAAGCATTCTTATCCTCCATTATTAAGGTTCTGATTGGGAAAGGGATATTGATTTCGTTTTTATCAAAAGTATCTTTAATTTTCATTATAGCCACACTTTTAACCTGTAATGCTGTTAATTTTTTAGTTGCATCAACCCAAAACCTCAACATAAAATCAATCGAGCTACCGCCAAAATCAGTATAATAAAATTCAATATTTTCATCAGAAGAGGGTGGAAATGTGTCCTCGATTGTTTTAATCGCTATTTCCTTCACTTTCTCCAAGTTTGACTCATAAGCTACACCACAATTTATTGTGCATCTTATTCTTTTTGTTAAGCCAAAATTCTTGAATGGTTTATCCAAAATCATTTTATTCGGTATAACAACTATATTATTGTCTGGCTCTTTAACTTTTGTATTTCTTAAATCAATTTTTTCAACAGTACCAGAGAATCCGTTAGTTTCAATCCAGTCTCCAACATTTATCTCATCCTTTATAGCTATAAATAAACCAGAAAAACTATTTGACAATGTACCTTGTAGTGCCAAACTAATGGCTAATCCTGCCACTCCAGCTCCAGCCAAAAGCGACTTTAATGTTCCATCAAGGTTAAGTATTGTTAAAGCTAACATTAACCCAAGTACTACAAATAAAACTGATACTACATTGGCAACTAAACCTCTTATTGAAGGCTGTTTCAAAAATTTTTTAAGGTATTTATTTGTAAAACCATGTAAGTTTTTTGCAATCCAGTAAGACAAAATAAATATTAAAGAGGCAATCAAAAAATTTGGTAAATTAAGGATTAATGTATCTAACCATCCTGATAATTTATCTAACAATTTCCCCCAAGCAGATTTACTTTCTTCTATCATAAATTAAAATTTGTTTTATGTATTATATAAAGAATAAGTCAAAAAGTCAAATTTGAAACTTATGAATTCATTAGTATTTATAATTACTCAACTCTTCGTTTTTCAATATATAAATCGTTTTTCCTTCGGTACTTATTAATCCATCTTTTTTAAACTCACTAAGAGTTCTTATAACAGATTCGGTAGATGTACCAGCAATATTTGCTAAATCTTCTCTAGGAATTTGAAGCCCTTTGGTAAACTCTTCACTGTACTTATCAAAATACTTAAGTAAGCTATCTGCCACTCTTTTCTTTACGGAGTTATAAGCTAAATTAAGCAGTTCCTCTTCTTTATCAATTACTTCCATGGATAATAATTTGATAAATTCGTTAGCAATTTCTCGCTTGTTTCTTATCAAACTAAAAAATTCTTCTTTGGGTATTAAATCTAATTTAGTCTCAACTACAGAAATTGCAGAGTCCGAGTATTCTTCATCTTTTAATAAAGAATGATAACCAAAAAACTCGTTTTCTTTGTACAAACCTGTTGTTAATTCCTTACCGTCATTGTTGGTTTTAAAAGTTTTTACCTGACCTTTTTTTATATAATATAAGTAATTAGGATTTCCATCTTGGAGGTAAACAAAGTTTTTAGCTCGCACTACTTTTCGCTTTTTATTCTTAAAAAGTTCATGCTTTTCGTTCACTTCATCTAAACTAAAATCAGATGATTTTGGATCTTCTTTTATACGAACAAATGATTCTTTTATCTGCTTACTTTTAATTAATCTTCTTTCTATAGATTTTAATAAATCAATCTCTTCAAAAGGCTTGGTTAAGTAATCGTCTGCTCCTAGCTCCATTCCTTTTCTAAAATCTTGTGAATCGGATTTAGCAGTAAGGAATATAAAAGGAATAGTTGAAGTTTTGGGATCAATACTCAAATAATACAACACATCATAACCATCCATTTCTGGCATCATAATATCACAAATAATTAAATCTGGTAACATTTCTTTTGCTTTAGAAACTCCTAGCTTTCCATTTTTAGCTCCATCAACTTGATAACCTGCAAGTTCCAATAGCTCAGTGGTGTTTTCTAAAACATCCTTATTATCTTCTATTACTAATATATTCATAACTTACTCTATAACAGGTATTTTAATCTCAACTTGAGTTCCTATATTCTCTTTGCTTTCAATTTTAATTTCTCCTTTAAGAATCGAAATATAACTATTTACAATATTTAATCCTAAACCAGTACCCTGAATATTTTCTGCATTATTGGCTCTATAAAACCTTTCAAATAGATGTTTTTGATCATTCAATGGAATCCCAATCCCTTTATCTACAATCTTTACCAGAATTACATCATAAGTTGAATCAATATTCATAATTATATTTTCTTCGGAATATTTTATGGCATTGGATAACAAATTAACTAGTACAGTTTTCAATATTTGCCTATCAGTTTTTATAATTTTTGTTCCTGTAAAATTTACTTCTATTTTCTGATTAGCTTTTATTAAACCTTCCGACTCTTCTAAAGCTTCTTGTGCCAAATCATATAAGTCGAAAAAATTTGCATCCAAATCATTTGTTCGTTCTTCAATCTGACTAATTGTAAGTGTATCATTTAACATATTTGTTAAACTACGAATGTTGTTTTTAACTTTTTGAAAATGAACTTTCTTTTTCTCTTTATTACCCAAAACATCATACTTTTCAATTAGAGAAACAGAAGATAAAATAGTACTCAAAGGGGTTCTAAATTCATGAGAGGCCATAGAGATAAATTGAGATTTCATTTCCCCTAATTCCTTTTCTCTTTCCAGAGAATCGCGCATTTTTTCCTCTATGTTTTTTACTTTGGTAACGTTATGCTCTACTACCAAAATTTGAGAAATATTTTCAGCATCAGGATAAACTAATGGAACTGCATCTACTTGGTAGATATTATTTCTTTTTTTTATTTCAAAACTACAAACATCACCTTTAAAAACTCTTTTTAGCTTAGTTAACACTTCCTCCCTATTAGAGTTATCAAAAGAATCTAAATAGCTTTTACCAACTAAAAACTTACCAACTAAGCCACTTTTTTTAAGCTCTTCACCAGCTGCAAAAGTAAACTCTAACTTGCTATCTAGTACACCTATAATTCCATTAGGAAAATTCTCAGCAATTAATCCATACAATACTTGATTCTCCTTTAATTCCTTTGTTCTTTGCTGAACCTTAACCTCTAAATCAGCATTTAATTCATGAATTTTTTCTTCTTGTTTTTTCCTTTCAGAAATATCCGTAACCAAAGCCATTACAAAAAAGTCATCTTCAATAGTCATGTGATTCAAGCTAATTTCTAATGGAAGTTTATCTCCATTTTTTTTTAGTCCAAATAAATCCCTACCTGCACCCATTTGCTTTTTTTCAGGAGCTTTGGAATATCCATCTCTATGCGTTACGTGTAATTTTTTAAGTGAATCGGGTAATAAAAATTCTATTTTTTGATTGATTAATTCTTCTCTTTCATACCCAAACAAACTAAGCATAGAACTATTTGCAAGTTTTATCTCTCCTTTTTTGTTACACACCAAAATTCCTTCGGTAGAAGTTTCAAAAATTAGTTTATAAACATCAAGATGACTATATTTTTTACTCTCCATAATGGTTTTATATCATTCCTCTGGACTTTAGTTCCAAGTATTTATTAATCGAATTCACTGATAATTCCTCTGGTTTTGACAGAATTGATTGAATTCCATATTTCCTTAACTCCTGAACCATCATTCTTTTTTCATCCGTAAATTTTTGAGCAAATGTTTTTAGATAAACATCAGCCACATCCTCGCAATTCATAACACTAGCTTTACTAATCTCAGTGTTTTCGAAAAATATGACTACAATTAAATAACTTTTATTAAGTCGTCTTAGCATTGGCAATGCTCGTTTAAGAGAATAAAAACTTTCGAAATTCAAATACATTAAAAGTAAACTTCTTCTCTTTACTGTTTGCTTCACACTTTGGTAAAGTAAGTCGTAATTAGCCTCCAAAAATTCTGTTTTCTGGTTGTATAGAACCTCCATAATTCGCTTTAACTGAGTAGCGTTCTTTGTGGCTTTCAACTGAGTTCCAATCTTATCCGAGAAAGTTATTAATCCTGCTTTATCTCCTTTTTTAATGGCTACATTACTCATTGCCAAACTACTATTAATAGCATAGTCCAACAAAGTAAGTCCTTCAAATGGCATTTTCATAGAGCGACTTTTATCAATAACACAATAAACCTGCTGAGATTTTTCGTCTTGATATTGGTTCACCATCAACTTATTTTTTCTACTAGTTGCCTTCCAATTAATGTGTTTGTAGTTATCTCCTTTTACATATTCTTTTATCTGTTCAAACTCATTGGTATTTCCAAGTCTTCGCATTTTTTTTACTCCTTGGTTTTGCGAGGATTTATTAAAAACCTGAAACTCGTGCTTTCGCATTTGAAGTATAGAAGGATAAACCCCAGCAGTTACCTTTCGGTCCAAAACATACCTTCTTTGGGCAAACCCCAAAACTGAAGATACAAATACATTGATGTTCCCAAACTCAAAAACTCCACGTTCAAGAGGTGTGATTGAATACACTATCATCCTTTTGTTTTGTGGCGATAACGAAAATTTAAAGCTGGTATCTCTTTTCTGAAGTTGGTAGGGCATTTCATCAATTACCTCAACATCAAGCGGAATTGTATATGAAGAAGAAATTTCAATACTTATCTTATTTTCATCTCCCAATGATAATTGGTTCGCCATGGTTCTATCAGCAGAAATCAGTTGCTTTCTGTTAAACAGAATAAAAACATCCACTAACAAAAGTGCAATTACGGCATAAAGTGCAATTTGAAAAACCGGGAACAAAAAAGGAAAACCAAAGCTTATAGCAAAGCCAATCGCTACGATCAGCAAGAAAAGAAAAAGTCTATTTTTTAAAAACAAATGTCTCATTTAACCCTATTACCTTGGAACTTCTATTGAGTGTATAATTTCTTGAATTACCGAATGAGAAGTCATCCCTTCCATTTCGGCTTCTGGAGTTAAAATAATTCGGTGGTTTAGCACATGATTGGCAACCGATTGAATGTCATCTGGTGTTATAAAATCACGTCCTCTTATTCCTGCCATTGCTTTTGCAGCTTTTGCCATTGCGAGTGAAGCTCTTGGTGAAGCTCCCAAATATAACTTCCCGTGATTACGAGTGCTGTGAGTTATTTTTGCAATGTAAGCAAGCAAATTATCCTCAATATTTATTTCGGTTACCAATGTTTGAATCTTCTTCAAATCTTCTTTAGAAAACACTTTTACAATACTATCTAAGTTTGGTGCAAGTGTCGTATTCTTGTATTTACTCAATATTTCTTGCTCTTGTTCTAAGGTTGGGTAATCCAATATCACTTTAAATAAGAATCTATCTAATTGTGCTTCTGGTAAACTATAGGTTCCCTCCTGCTCCACTGGGTTTTGTGTAGATATAATCAGAAATGGATATTCCATTTCGTATTTAATTCCTTCAAAAGTAATTTGACGCTCTTCCATCACTTCAAACAAAGCTGCTTGAGTTTTTGCTGGAGCTCTATTTACCTCATCAATCAAAATAATATTAGAAAATATTGGTCCTTTATTAAAAGTAAACTCTGAAGTTTTCATATTAAAAACAGAAGTCCCCAAGATATCAGATGGCATTAAATCTGGGGTAAATTGTATTCTGCTAAACTCAGTATCCAAACATCTGGAAAGTACTTTTGCAGAAAGCGTTTTTGCTATCCCTGGAACTCCTTCTAAAAGAATGTGTCCGTTTGTAAAAATACCTATCAGCAATAAGTCTATCATTTCCTCTTGCCCAACAATAAATTTAGATGCTTGTTCTCTGGCTTCATTCACTTTAGTTCTTAAGAAACCTAGTTCTAAATTAGATTGAAATTGAAATCCTGGATCAAGAGTTTTGGGAATCTCCGTACTCATTAATTCGTCCATAACACCATCAGCAGTGGGCGTTTCAGCAGACTCGTTTAAATTAGTCTCTTCCTCAGGAGTAAAGATATCATCTATCTTTTTTTCGTTTTTTTCGTCTGGGTTATTTTGTTGTTCTTCCATGAATTGTTAATTACAATTTTTATAAAAATACTCTATCTTTTTGTGCAATGCTATTAGTTGATCAGTGCTAAAATCATAGGATTTTTTAGCTCTATCAAATCGTTTAAATATTTGCTGTATCTTTTCTTCTTCAATATCGGATTTTAAAGCTACTGCTGCAATATATTCTTTGTCAATTTTAGGTGAGGAAATGTAGTATTTATCCTTAATAAAATGGATGAAACTCTGCTCGTAATGCTTTATAAACTTATAGTGCTTGTCTTGCTTTAAATACAATCTACTCACAGTTTCTACAAACTCCAATGAGGTATTATTGTTAGGTTCTACTGTTGGTATAATCTTTTGTTTTCTTTTTAATCCAAAAATCACATAAGCAAAAAGCGAAAACAAAAGAAGCAAATAAGCATACCTCAAATTTTGATCCTTTAGTATATATTGAATTGGGCTCTCTCTTACAATTCCTTCTTTAGGAAAATTTGTAATATCGTTCCTCTTATCCCAATAATTTAAGTGACTGTGCCATTTATAGTTACCCTTTGGCAAACTAGATAATGACCTTTGCGCGTACTCCAATCCTTTTTCATTAAACATGGATTCGTTCATGAACATTTCTGGAACAGAATGTAAATAAAAGTAACCTCTACCATGAGGAACCTTAATGAAAATTGGCTGTTCATAATAGGTTTCGTATCCTAAAATTGCCACATCATTTTTAGCTCTTCTTAAATTATAAATATCAAAATAACCCCATTTATGATTAGTTGCCCTTCCATTTTTATATTTCTGAAGTGGATAAGAAGTAATGTATTTTAACGAATCATGAGTAAGTGCAATACTTATTACCTCTTCTTCATATTCGAATATTAATTCCCCAAATGTAAACTCGTATTTAAAGTCATCATTAAAATTATCTAAAGAAACAAACGCATGATTACCTTCCTCTACAAAGTTCATGATACTTTTTACTGCAGTTCTTGAAACTTGTAAATCTTGATCAATTAACATATAAATTGATGGCAGGGAATCTAAATCAGCTACTAAAGTAGAGTCAATTGGATCTTCAATTGTTTTTAGCGAAGCTACATTAGGGTGAGTTTTTAGTAATTCATAAAAAATGTAAAGCCCGTTATTATTAAGCTTTTGACTAAAAAGTTCTTTAGTTGGTAATTCCTCCTTGGGTGGCTTTTCTTTAATTTCAGTTTCTGGCGATAAAACATAGAGCAATACCATTAGGCCTAAACCTAAAGCAATTAGCAATCCTATTTTCATCTTATTACTCATTTACTTATCTAAATTCTTTACTAAGTTTTTAAATCTTGGTTCTAGTGACAAATACTCTTCTTTGGTTAATATTCGTTCGCCATACCAAACAATTTCATATACTGATACTGTTGCTTCAAACTCATCACTGTAGGGTTTGTTTCTCATTTCAATTAGATAAGAAAAATTGGTTTTTTCTTTCTCCCATACAATCCAATCTTTAATTATTAATCCTCTTATAATAAATATGAAGTAAATTCGAATTGCTTCTCTATAATCTTCTTTAGAAAGAGCTTTTTCAAGTAGTAATTCCAATTCTGTTTTAGGAATTTCTGTTGGGATAACACTTTCTAAATCTTTAGGGATTTTTTTGGAAGGGAGCTGAATTGGAGTGTTAAAAAACAAGTAAAATACCAAAGCTGCAAAACCTAAAATCACCAAAATTGCTATAATAGTTCCAAAGCCAGAAAAAATTCCTGAATCGGTTGAATTTCGCCTTCTTTGTTGTCTTTCTTGGTAAGCTTCTCGTTCCTTTTTTGGTAATTGTTTTACTCTTTCAGCTTTTTTTGTATTTCTATATTCTCGGTATTCACGTCTACTTCTTGTGTAAGGATTGTCAGAATCTTGTAGCTTTTGACTTTGTCCCTCGCTATCTTCATACCATTCAAAATCATCACTGGCATATCCTTGCGAAACTCCTTTTCTTATTTCCTCCCATCTATTTTGGTCAAATTTCTTAAGGTCGTAGTCTTCTTTTAAGTAATTTTTATGGGCATCACTGTCTTCAAAATCTTGACTCATGAGTGAAGAAGAAAATGCTAGAACAAGCACCAAAAACAAATATGTGATTCTGATTAATTTCATCCTACTTTTTCATAAATTTTACTGCCTGTTCCAAAAGTTTTCATTCTCTTTTTAAGTCCAATAGCCTCTTCTTTATCTTGAGTACTTAGGAACTGAAAAGAAAAAGCTATAGTCAATAATGGAATTAATAACTGTATAAGTAACAACACAAATAGCGAAGAAATGAAATTCCTTATAGTCATAAAATTATCGAATACAGTTAATGTGTGCCAATCTATAATTTCATCTAACATCATTGACTTAATGTCAAAATCCTGAAATATAGGATTGTGATACAACCATGAGAAAAAATAAGCCAAAGCTGCAGTAAGAATAAAAACTAAGAAGGAACTTCCCCATGCTTTGCTCCCATAACTTAGTCCTTTACTTATTCCATCAAAAAAAGAATACTCGCTTGATATTGCTGGATAAAAAGTATTCATAACAAAAGGCATAACCAATATGAATAAAAGCGTTACATAAAACGGAGTATAAAAAAACAAGGAATATAGCAAAAGCGTAATCATAAAAGCTTTTATAAAATAAGGCCAAATTTCTTTTATCCAAACTCTAAGATAAGAACCCGAAATAGGGTTTTCGATATATTTAAAACAATGAATAACAGTAGCAATATTTAACGAAATAAAAGCAACATTAGCAACTAACCCTGTCCAAGTAAAATGATCCAATCCTGACATAATAAATCCACCAAGCTCCTGCATAGTTAAATCATAATCTGCTATTGGGCTAAAGTAATACAGAGCTGATAAGTAGATAAGAGCAAGAGGCAAAATTATTGTAAGTATAACCTTTCCAACATTCAAAAAATATACTTTATAAAATCTAAAAGTGTCATAAAACACATCTGATACTTCTCTAATTCTGTGCTTTTGTATTGGAGTAGATTCTTGATGAGAAGGCTTTTCTTCTACCCTCAAATCATCTGGATAAGATTTAGCTACCATCCTTGGGTAAATAATGTAATAATAAATTACAAAAGCTAAAGAAAACAAAATAATGAACCATTTAGAAAATGAACTCATTTCTGTATGCCTTGTAACATATCCTTCTAAAAAACCAGCAACAATAAATATAGGAACTGTACCTAATAATATATTCATCCCCCTTTTTGCACTTACCTGAAAAGATTGAGTTCGGGTTAGTGTTTTTGGGAAAAGCAGTCCATTTCCCATTACAATTCCTGCGGCTCCAGCAATTACAATTGCAGAAATTTCTAAAGTTCCATGAATCCAAATCGTTAAAAACGAAGTTAGAAATAACCCTTTGGTATAAAAGAAATATTGGAAAGCTCCTAACATAAAACCAGTTCGGAGGAGCATAAAAACTGAACCTATAGAAAAGAAAACGCCTAAAATGAAAGTGATGAAAGCTACCTTAATATTATTTTGAGTAATCTCTAAAAACATGGAACCCTCAGACATGTTTTTATACACCTTCATGGGATCACCCAAATTTATATTTTCTTCAGTCATGTTTACGTAACTATCTCCTAGTATAACACGAGCAAAATCTTCATCTATAAAACTAGACACACATCCAATAAGAACCGAAATTGCCAAAAATAAAAAAGCATGAAAAAACTGATTTCTACTCCTATACATTTCAAGAGGTAATTTTTGAATCCAAAAAAGAGCAAAATCTCTCAAGAACCCCTTTTTCTGTTTGTGAAAAGACATAAATACCTTTTGCGCCAAAAAGTTAAGATACACCCTAACTGTACGTTTTGGATAAAATGTTTTAGCGTAAGATAAATCCTCAGTTAACTCCACAAAAAGTTCGCTTAACTTATCTGGGTCAGTATTTTTAGCTTGGGATAGCTTCTCGAATTCGTGCCATTTCTCTTTATTTTTATCTATGAATGTGGTTTCTTTCATTTATCGAAATTGGCTAACTTTTTATTGCGAATTTAAATTTAGAAAAATAACTACAAACTTTCTCCTTATTTACTGAAAATTAGAGCATGAATTACTCCTTCTATAGAAAGCCTATCAAAATAAGTATCAGGAGATAAACTTTTAAACAAATACTTGTGTAAACCGAGAAGTTATTTTTATATTTGCACTCTTAAAACAGAAAAGGTAATAAAATCACAAGATGAATTTAGATAAAGAAACAAAGAAAGAAGCTTTCAAAACCTACGGAGGTTCTGAAACAAACACAGGTTCTGCAGAGGGGCAAGTTGCACTTTTTACTGAAAAGATTAAGCACTTAACTGACTACCTTAAAACGAACAGAAAAGATTACAATACTCAAAGATCACTTGTAATCATGGTAGGAAAAAGAAAAAAATTACTGAGATACATCAGAAACAAAGATATTGTAAACTACAGAGAGCTTATAGCTAAAGTTGGAATTAGAGATACATTCAAATAACAGAATGTTGATTCATACCCAACCTATAGTATAACATTTTTAATAAGGCAACCCTTTCTAAGCGGTTGCCTTATTTAGTATATAGAATTTTAAAAACATTGACCACAAGGGTCAAAAGGTAGGAAGAGATATTTTTTTCACTCTTCTTATTTGTACGAAACGAGAAAAAAAATAAAAAAACGTAACAATGAACATTATTACAAAAAAGATGAATCTACCAGATGGTAGAGAAATTACAATTCAAACAGGAAAACTTGCTAAACAATCAGATGGAGCAGTTGAAGTAAGAATTGGAGACACGGTATTATTAGCTACTGCGGTTGCTGCAAAAACAGCAAAGCCAGGAGTAGACTTTATGCCACTTACAATTGATTATAGAGAAAAATATGCTGCTGCAGGGAAGTTCCCAGGAGGATTTTTCAAGAGAGAAGCTAGGCCTTCTGAGTACGAAATATTAACTATGAGATTAGTTGATAGAGCTCTTAGACCTCTTTTCCCAGAAGATTTTCACGCAGACACGCAAGTGATGATACAATTATTATCTGCTGATGAAAACATGGCAGATTCTTTAGCTTGTTTCGCAGCTTCTGCTGCACTAGCTTGTTCTGATATCCCTTTCGAAACTCCGGTTTCTGAAGTAAGAATATCAAGAGTAGATGGAGAATTCGTAATTAACCCTACTTACGAACAAAACGCTAAGGCGGATATGGACATGGTAATTGCTGGAACAAAAGACAGCATTATGATGGTAGAAGGTGAAATGAGCGAAATCTCTGAAGCTGAAATGATTGATGCTATTAAAACTGCACATGTTGTTATTAAAGAACAATGTGCTATTATGGCTGAATTTATGTCTGAATTAGGTAAAGAAACAAAAAGAGAATATTCTCATGAAACTCATGATACAGCTGTTGAAGCAAAAATTAAAGCGTTTGCAGTTAGCAAATGTGAAGATGTTGCAAGAGCAGGTCATGCAGACAAAGAATTGAGAGGTCAATTATTTGGAGCTATTAAAGAAGAATACATTGCTACTTTAAGTGAAGAAGAATTAGAAGCTGAAGGTCCTTTCATTAGCGGATATTTCAAAAATGCTCAAAAAGCAGGAATAAGAAATGTGGTATTGAATGAAAAGAAAAGACTTGACGGAAGAAAGACTGACGAAATCAGACCTATCTGGAGTGAAGTAGCTTACTTACCATCTTGTCACGGTTCGGCTGTGTTTACAAGAGGAGAAACTCAATCGCTTACTACACTTACTTTAGGTGGAAAGAAAGATGAGCAAAGATTTGATGGAGCTGTAGAAGAAAAGACTCAAAACTTTACTTTACACTACAACTTCCCTCCTTTCTCAACTGGAGAAGCAAGACCATTAAGAGGAACATCAAGAAGAGAAGTAGGTCACGGAAACTTAGCTCAAAGAGCTTTGAAACAAGTTATCCCAACTGATCCAGATGTAAATCCTTATACAATAAGATTAGTATCAGAAATTTTAGAATCTAACGGTTCTTCTTCTATGGCATCAGTTTGTGCAGGTTCACTTGCATTAATGGATGGTGGAATTAAAATTACGAATCCAGTATCTGGAATTGCAATGGGACTTATCATGAATGAAGAAGGAACATACTCTGTATTATCGGATATCTTAGGAGATGAAGATCATATCGGAGATATGGATTTTAAAGTAACTGGAACTAAAAATGGAATCACTGCTTGCCAGATGGACATTAAAGTAAAAGGACTTCCTTATACGGTATTAGCTGAAGCTCTTGAACAAGCAAAAGCTGGTAGAGCTCACATCTTAGGAGAAATGATGAAAACAATTTCTGCTCCAAACGAAGAATACAAGCAACATACTCCAAGAATCAAGAGTTTAATTATTCCAGCTGATAAAATTGGAGCAATCATTGGTTCAGGAGGAAAAGTAATTCAAGAATTACAAGCTGAAACAAATTCAGAAATTAGTATTGATGAAAATCCAGATGGAGAAACTGCAACAGTTTCTGTATTGACTAATGATGGAGACGGAATGGCATTAGCTCTTGAAAAAATTGACTTGATTGTTAATCCTCCTCAAATTGAAGTAGGAATGACTTACACTGGTGCAGTGAAATCAATCAAAGAATTTGGATGTTTCGTAGAAGTTGTTCCTGGACAAGATGGATTAATCCATATTTCGGAATTAGCTTGGGACAAAACAGACAAAGTTGAAGATGTAGTTTCTGTAGGAGAAATGGTTACTTTTAAAGTAACAGGATTTGATCCAAAGAAAAGAAAGCACAAGTTATCTAGAAAGATTTTATTGGAAAGACCTCCAAGAGAAGAAAAGAAAGAAGCATAAGCTTAAAACACCAATAAACACTAAGCCTCATGATTAATTTTATGAGGCTTTTTTTGATTCACAAATATTTTGTTTAACTATTTTTTACAATTATTAAACAAAAAGCTTGGAGGGAATATAGTTTTTGTTTAATTTTATATCATAAAGAATAAACAAAACCGATTACTCAATAGAAGTAACCGTTAAATAGATAAAGGTGTTAAATTCTGTTAATCGTTACAAATAAGCGTAACATCCAAGAATCTCACTCGTTCGTATATATAAGAAAGAAGAATAGTATTAGACAATAAGTTTTATTATTAACCAAATTTCCAATAACATGAGACAATTAAAAATAACGAAGCAAATTACAAACAGAGAAACACAATCTCTTGATAAGTACTTATTAGAAATAAGCAAATATGATTTAATCTCAGCAGAAGAAGAGGTAGATCTTGCGGTTAAAATAAGAGGTGGTGATGAAAATGCTTTACAAAAATTAACCAAAGCCAATCTAAGATTTGTTATCTCTGTATCTAAACAATATCAGAACCAAGGACTCTCATTATCTGATTTAATAAACGAAGGGAATTTAGGATTGATAAAGGCAGCACAAAGATTTGATGAAAAAAGAGGTTTTAAATTTATCTCTTATGCAGTATGGTGGATTCGTCAGTCTATACTTCAGGCTATTGCTGAACATGCAAGAATAGTTAGATTACCATTAAATAAAATTGGTACGATTAATAAGATAAACAAAAGCTTTTCGGCATTAGAACAAGAATTTGAAAGACCTCCCTCTGCAAGTGAAGTAGCAGAAAACCTTGAGGTATCTGAAAAAGAAGTGAAAAAAGCGCAACATATTTCTGGAAGGCACGTATCTATGGATGCGCCCCTAGGAACAGACACTGAAAACGATATGTATGCTGTTTTTTCTAACAATGAAGCAGAACCTGCTCCTGAAGACGATTTATTAGAAGGTTCATTAGGTGATGAAATAGGAAGAATACTAGAAACCTTATCATCAAGAGAAGCAGACATTATTAAGTTATATTTTGGTATCGGACAATCATACCCATTAACTCTGGAAGAGATTGGAGACAAATTTGACTTAACAAGAGAAAGAGTAAGACAACTAAAAGAAAAAGGACTTAGAAAATTAAAACAAAAGTCTAGAAGCAAATTACTAAAAAGCTACTTAGGATAACATTTATTTGTATTGAGAATTGAGTAAAAAAGATAAAAGTAAATTTTCGTAAGAAAACCTCCTAAGTACAATATAGCCACTGAACATTTATTTGTTCAGTGGCTTTTTTAATAATTAAACTTTTATGATTTTTTGAAAATCGAATATAATTTACTTTCTTGTACCTTATTAATCAAAAAACTATTATTTATGAACGACTCATTATTAGACAATGACCTATCAAGTGGAGGAACACAAATTACTTCTAAATCTCAAGCTTTTCTAAAAGAAACAGCAAAATGGACTGGATTTTTATCTATACTAGGATTTATAGGAGTTGGATTTATGGTGTTAGGAGCCCTATTAATATTAACAGTAGGTGGATCATTTATAGCAAGAACTGGAGGTATGGGTGGAATGCAAACAGGAATATTGGCACTTGTTTACCTAATAATGGCTGCAATTTATTTCGTTCCAGTATTGTACATGTATAATTTCTCTAAAGAAATGAAAAAAGCAGTTAGAACTGGAAGTGCACAAGACTACGAAAATGGATTTGATTATTTAAAAAGACATTTTAAATATGTAGCTATTGTTGCAATTGTAATCCTGTCATTATATGTACTTATGTTTTTTGTAGGATTATTAGGAGCAGCTATGTTCTAGACATTTAACCTAAATTATTTTAAAACTCCTTTCATATAAATGAAAGGAGTTTTTTTTTGAGTTTTTTTCTATAGCTTAAAGATTTCTATTAAAAGTAAATATAGTATCGTCATCCTTGAAATATTTTGTAATTTTGCACGGTCTTAACGACATCAATAAAAACGAAATATTTTACTAATCATGGCAGATAAATCCACTATAATTTACACTAAAACAGACGAAGCACCTGCTTTGGCTACTCATTCATTTCTGCCTATTGCAAAAGCATTTGCTAATAGTTCTAATATAGAAATGATTACTAAGGATATTTCTTTAGCTGCAAGAATTTTAGCTTTATTTCCTGATAGATTAAATGAAGACCAAAGAGTAGAAGATACTTTAGCAACTTTAGGTGAATTAGTTAAAAAGCCAGAAGCCAACATTATTAAATTACCAAACATTAGTGCTTCGGTACCTCAACTTAAATCTGCTATAAAAGAATTACAAGCAGCTGGTTTTAATATTCCTGATTTACCCGAAGAAATTGAAACTGAAGAGGACAAAATTAACATTGCTAAATACAGCAAAGTAAAAGGTAGTGCAGTAAACCCAGTTTTAAGAGAAGGAAACTCGGACAGAAGAGCACCAAAAGCTGTAAAAGAATACGCCAGAAACAATCCTCACTCAATGGGAGCTTGGAGTAAAAACTCTAAAACTCATGTAGCAAGTATGCCAAGTGGAGATTTTTATGGGAGTGAAAAGTCAATTACTTTTGAAAAAGAAGATGAGTTAACTATTAATTTTGTTTCCTCTAGTGGAGAAAAAATCAAATTAAAAAATGCTTTTCAAATTCAAAAAGGAGAAATAGTTGATGCTGCTTTAATGAGCAAAAAATCATTAATCTCATTTTTAGAAAGAGAAATTCAAGATGCAAAAAATAAAGAAGTTTTATTCTCTGTTCACTTAAAGGCTACCATGATGAAGGTATCCGACCCAATTATTTTTGGGCATGTGGTAAAAACTTTCTTAAAACCAGTATTTGATAAACATCAAGATACTTTTGATGAAATAGGAGTAAACGTAAATAACGGTTACGGAAATTTATTAAGTAATTTAGATGAAGTTTCTGCTGAGAAAAGAACAGAAATTGAAGCTGATTTAGAAACTGCTTTTTCAAATGGTCCTTCATTAGCAATGGTAAATTCTGACAAAGGAATTACTAACCTTCACGTACCAAGTGATGTAATTATTGATGCATCAATGCCAGCAATGATTCGTACTTCGGGACAAATGTGGAATGCAGAAGGAAACTCACAAGATACTAAAGCATTAATTCCAGACAGATCGTATGCTGGAGTTTACCAAGCAACTATTGATTTTTGTAGAGAAAATGGAGCTTTGGATCCAGTAACAATGGGTTCTGTTTCTAACGTAGGATTAATGGCTCAAAAAGCTCAAGAATACGGTTCTCACGATAAAACATTTGAAATAGAAGCTAATGGAATAATTAACGTCACAAATAAAAATGGTGATGTAGTATTTGAATTTAACTTTGAAAAAGGTGACATTTTTAGAATGTGCCAAGTAAAAGATGCTCCAATTCAAGACTGGGTAAAACTAGCTGTAAATAGAGCCAAAGCTACTGGAACTCCAGCAATATTTTGGTTAGACGAAAACAGAGCTCACGACACACAGTTGATGGAGAAAGTAAAAACTTACTTAAAAGACCACGACACAAATGGACTTGACATCAGAATAATGAATCCAATTGAAGCAACTAATTTCTCATTAGAAAGAATTGTAAAAGGATTGGATACAGTTTCCGTAACAGGAAATGTATTGAGAGATTACTTAACTGATTTATTCCCGATTCTTGAAGTAGGAACTTCGGCAAAAATGCTTTCTATTGTTCCATTGATGAATGGTGGTGGTTTATTTGAAACTGGTGCCGGAGGATCTGCACCAAAGCACGTTCAGCAATTTAATGACGAAAACCACTTAAGATGGGATTCTTTAGGAGAATTTTTGGCTCTTGCCGTTTCTTT
>CALLII010000114.1 GCA_938009745.1 uncultured Flavobacteriales bacterium | reverse complement strand
CAGTTATTTTAACAGGATCGCAATTACCAATTGGGACAATACGAACTGATGGAAAAGAAAACCTGATTACTTCAATTGAAATTGCTGCAGCACAAAAAGAAGGTAAACCTATTGTACCAGAGGTGTGTATTTATTTTGAATTCAATTTATATCGAGGAAATAGAACATCAAAAGTTAATTCCGAAGATTTTGAAGCATTTAACTCTTTTAACTATCCTTTTTTGGCTGAAGCTGGAGTAAACATAAAATACAATACCAATTATGTTCATTATCGAACTAATGAAAAATTAGAAATTGTGACTCAGCTAGAGAGCAATGTTACAATTCTTAAATTATTTCCTGGGATAACTCAAAAAATGGTGGAAGCTGTTTTTAATATTCACGGACTTAGAGGAGTAGTTATGGAGACTTTTGGGTCAGGAAATGCTACAACTCAAGATTGGTTTTTGGAAGAATTAAGTAAAGCAAATCAAAAAGGAATTGTTATTCTAAATGTAACCCAATGTCTTGCTGGTAGTGTTGTTCAAGGAAAGTATGATACAAGTAGTAAATTTAATGAGCTTGGAATAGTATCAGGAAACGACATTACAACAGAAGCTGCAATTACTAAGTTGATGTATGTATTGGCTAAGTATAAATCTATGAAAGAAGTTAAACTAAAATTATCAGAAAGTTTGGCTGGTGAAATGACTCTATAACTATTATTATGAAGATATTAAGCTACATATTATCTCCTATTTTTGCATTTGTGTTTTTCCTTATTTTGGTTATTTTTCATCCAATACAATGGCTAGCTCTTAAAATTTTTGGGTATCAAGGTCATAAAAATATTGTAGATATAATGAATTTGTTTCTTACTCGTTCGCTACTTATTTTGGGAGTTCCAGTAAGAAAAATTAACAAGCAAGAAATACCAAAGAACAGGACAATCATATTTGTTTCTAACCACCAGAGTTTGTTCGATATTCCACCAATCATTTGGTATTACAGAAAGCATCATGCAAAATTTGTTTCTAAAAAAGAACTAGGAAAAGGAATACCAAGTGTTTCCTTTAATTTGAGACATGGAGGAGCCGCTCTTATTGATCGTAAAGATGGGAAATCTGCCTTAATGGAATTAGGAAATTTCGCAAAAAGACTGAATAAAAATACTTGGTCGGCAGTAATTTTTCCTGAAGGAACAAGGAGTAGAGACGGAAGACCTAAATCGTTTTCTACCAATGGTATAAAAATGATTTTGAAAAGAAACCCTGAAGCTTTAATTGTACCTCTTACAATTAATAATTCTTGGAAAGTATTTAAATACGGGAAATTTCCTTTGGGATTGTTTTCTCCAATTACAATCTACACGCATCCACCAGTTGAAGTAAAATCAATGGAATCGGCAGAGTTATTAGAGTTTGTAGAAGAGAAAGTGAAGAGTAAGATTAATTAATGTTTACTTGCTTTAATAAAGTACCAAAGAATTACAATTCCCATTAAACTCATCCAAATCGATAAAAAGAAAGAGGATAGTTTTTCTTGATTTCCAAGTCCAACTTCAATTATTTCATAAGTTAAATGCAGAGACATTAATGACGTAATCATTGCTAATAGTCTCATCATTAATGTTGCCAAGGAATATTGTTTCTCGGCATTGTCAGGAGTTATTTCTACTAAATAATTGAATGATTGTGGGATTTTACAAAGCAATAACATAAATGCTGAAATAATTAAAGACACTATTGGCAATGCAACTAGACTTGTTTTACTTCCATTAACATTAGGATTTCCCTGTCCATCAAAATGGCGAGCAATATCATTAGGCAAATCTGAATAATGCATAATTACTAGAACAAAGCTCAATACAACTGCTAATAAAGTGATTGTAATCAAAAGATTATCCTTAGTTGTTCTTTTTAAATTTATTTTGGGTCTTTTCATTTATAGAGTCTTTTGCTTTTAAAATATCTTCTAAGTGGGAAATTATTTAAAGTTAATGTCTTTAACATTTTTTAACTCAGAATCCCTTTACTTCCTTTAATTGTAGCGTTAAATTAGTGTATCAAAAAAAGGATATTCTTTTAAATACTAAACTTAAAACTTAATAAATATATGAAAACGACACTTAAAACCATAGGAATTGCCTTTTTAGGCGGATCATTAGCTTTAGCAGGTTATTCCTATATATCACCCAACAAAGAAATTATAATTCAAAAAACAGAAACGCCAATTTTGGCTCAACCAGTAAATATTCCAAGTGATTCTGAAGGTAATGTTTTGGACTTTAAATATGCAGCAAATAAATCGCTTAACTCTGTAGTTCACATCAACACAGAATCAAAACAAAGGCAACTATCGCAAGAAGAACTCCTCTTTCAACAGTTTTATGGAAATAGAACAATGCCAAGGACTCAAAAGGGTTCGGGTTCAGGAGTAGTAATTTCTGATGATGGGTTTATTGTAACTAATAACCATGTTGTGGAGAATGCAGAAAGCATTCAGGTTGTTTTAAATGACAACAGAGAATACACAGCAAAAGTAATTGGAACAGATCCAGCAACAGATATGGCAGTGCTTAAAATAGAAGAGACTAATTTATCTCCAATAGTAATTGGTAATTCGGATGAGATTCAAGTAGGAGAGTGGGTGCTTGCAGTTGGTAATCCATTTAATTTAACCTCTACAGTTACTGCAGGAATTGTGAGTGCAAAAGGACGAAGTATTAATATAATGAAAGGAAATAGTGGAAAAAACATATTTCCAATCGAATCATTTATCCAAACAGATGCGGCAGTTAATCCAGGTAATAGTGGAGGAGCTTTAGTTAATTCCAAAGGAGAGTTAGTAGGGATTAACACTGCAATAGCTTCAAAAACAGGTTCTTATTCGGGTTATTCGTTTGCTGTGCCTGTTAATATTATGAAGAAGGTAACAACTGACATGATAAAGTATGGAATTGTACAAAGAGCATTTATTGGAGTAAGTATTCAGGAAATGACTCAAGATTTAGCTGATAAACTAGATTCTGAAAATACCGAAGGAGTATTTGTAAATGGAGTGAATGAAGGTGGAGCAGCTAAAATTGCTGGAATAACTGAAGGAGATGTTATTGTTAAAGTTAATGATGTAACTATTAAATCTGTTCCTCAGTTACAAGAACAAATAGGAAGGTACAACCCAGGGAATAAAGTAAATGTTGTAATCCTAAGAGATGGTAAAGAAAAGAACTTAGCTGTTACATTAAGAAACTACGAAGGCAACACTGACTTAATTGAAAAGCCAAAATTAGAAACTATTCTTTCTGCTTCATTTGAAAAGCCAACTGAAAGAGAGTTAAAAGCTTTAGGAATTGCTAATGGTATAAAAGTGAAAGATTCTGGAAAAGGAAAGTTAAGTGAGATTGGAATTGCAAACGGATTTATAATAACCAAAGTAGATA
>CALLII010000113.1 GCA_938009745.1 uncultured Flavobacteriales bacterium | reverse complement strand
GAAGAAGTATCTGAATTTGGAGTAACAAAAGTTACACGATTAATGTTTCCATCCACTTGTGTCCATGTTCCTATTTCAGGTAGATTAACTGCTGTAGCTGCAAGATTAAATGTGTCTGGTCTGCAAGAATGTATTGTATCTATCGCACTAGCAACTGCAATTGGTATTGGTAAAACAACAATCTCTAAAGTATCTCTATCAAATCCACATTTTTCATTATGTACTTCCCACTGAATTAAATACGTTCCAGCAACTAATCCAGCCTGAATAAATGCATTATTATTAGTTGAGTTTATTATTACTGGTGTACTAGGCCCAGAGATTAATGACCAAACACCTGTTTGTCTTTGTAAAATTGGAAGTGCTAATAAAGAATCAGAATCTCCTTCACAAATCGTATCTCCTTGTATTACTGTAGCTATAGGCTCTGGTTCAATTGTTAAATACATGGTATCCGATTTTCCTGGGCAATTACCGTTAGTTACAGTCCAAATAAATCCATAATCACCACTTGTTAATCCAATTAAACCTGATGTATTTGAGTTTGGAGAATTAACAGAAGCAATTGGCGTACCTGGCATAGTTGTCCAAGTTCCAACTTTAGAACCTGTTAATGAGTTTCCATTAATAGAAAATGTATTAAGGATAGATATACAAATGGTATCATCCAAACTTGTAATAGCAGTTACTGTATCGTATACTTTAATATTTATCGTATCTGCATCAGCAACACAAATACCATTGGTTACTGTCCAAACAAAACTATAGGTTGTATCACCTACTAACCCAGAAACTATAGGATTATGAATTGTAGTGTTTGATAAAGTAGCAGTTGGTGCACCACTTAGTTGAGTCCATACTCCAGTGAATGGAGCAACCAATGTGTTTCCATTTAAATTTATCCCATTAACTTGGTCAAGACACAAAATCATATCAGCTCCAGCATTAGAAAATGCTGTATCAAAAACAGTAATGTTTACTGTATCTTTTACTGTATCACAAGCTGTATTCCATACATTCCATACCAATTGGTAAGCAGTAGCACTTGGTACTAATCCAGATACTGAACTCGTATTACTTGTTGCTGTTCCAAATGTTACAGTTGGCACTCCTATTTGTGTCCATATTCCACTTCCTCCGGCTGGTACTACATTTCCATAAAGATTAAACCCTGTGGTATCTGATACACATAATGAACTGTCTGCTCCGGCATCTGATACTGGTAATGGCAATACTGTTACTGTTACCGTATCATATACTGGTGGACAAACTCCATTAGTTACTTCCCATACATAATCAAATGTTCCTACTGTTAATCCTGTAATAGTTGTATTTGCATTGGTTGAATCTACTAAACTTGTTCCTGCCGAACTTGCGGTTAACAACCATCTTCCTGTATCTGGTAACGCTACTCCGGTTGATGTTAATGCATATGTTGATACATCTGCCAAACAGATTGTTGTATCTATTCCTGCATCTGATGTTACTGTTCCAAAAACAGTAATGTTTACCGTATCTTTTACTGTATCACAAGCTGTATTCCATACATTCCATACCAACTGGTAAGCAGTAGCACTTGGTACTAATCCAGATACTGAACTCGTATTACTTGTTGCTGTTCCAAATGTTACGGTTGGTACTCCTAATTGTGTCCATATTCCACTTCCTCCGGTTGGCACTACATTTCCATAAAGATTAAACCCTGTGGTATCTGATACACATAATGAACTGTCTGCTCCGGCATCTGATACTGGTAATGGCAATACTGTGATCTCAATATTATCTAACACTGAATCGCAATATCCGTTTTTAACTTTCCATTCTAAAAAATATACTCCAGAAGTAGTAAGAGTAACTGGAGAATTTGGCAATTGATTATTACCAAAAGTCATTGCTGGTCCTGAAACTTGAGACCAAGACCCCCTTTCTATTGATGATAAAGGACTGGCATAAAGATTAATTGAAGATGATAAACAAATAGTTGAATCATTTCCTGCATTAGTTATTAAATCTGGTAAAGCGACAATAATTATTGTATCTGAAACGGTTGGACAAAAAGTATCAATTGAATTCCAAACCAAATAATAAGCTCCTGTATCACTAAATGAAACAGTATTAGTAGGCGAATTCAAATTACTAAATGAAACGTTTGTATAATTAAATCTTGATGAATCTAGAGACCATACTCCCATCCTATTTGTAGTTACTGGAGTAGCATTAAGTGTATATGCCAGATTATTACAAACAGTATCATCAAAACCTGCATTTACGAATGGAACAGTGTCAACATTTATCCTTACAGTATCATAATAAAAACAACCATCTACATTGTTAAAAGTAGCTAAAAGAGAATAAGTACCTCCCATTAAATTTGAAATTGAAGAAGTAGCACTTGTAGTATTTCCAAAAATGATTCCAGCTGGAGAAGTTGGTAATGAACTCCAAGAAATAGAATAACCTAATGGAATAGTTGCATTAAGATTGATAGCTACAGTATCGCAAAGTGAGGTGTCATTACCAGCTGAATAAACTGGAGTTATTACTGTAATTTCTGTAGTGTCAAAAGTTGGTTCACAACCATTGTTAGTTACCGTCCAAATGAATCGATATTGTCCATTTGTTAAGCCTATTACTAAAGGATTAAAAGAGGAAGAATCATTAATATTTACTCCAGAATTTCCATTTCCAAAACTAGGATCTATTGTCCAAGTTCCAGTTCCAAATGGTATTAATGCAGCTGGAGAAATTGTAGATGATAATCTAACAGAATCATAACAAATAGTATCATTTGGTCCAGCAACTGCTTGAGGTATATTAATTATAAATACAGTTAATGTATCGTATGCCAAACAATTTACCCTATCAATAGTAACAAGATATTTTACAGAATCAATAACACCTGTAACTGGAGGTGCTGTAAAAAATGGAGTTGCTACTGTTGTTGAACTTAAATTAGTTAAACTAGAGTTAGCACTAAAAGTAGACCAAGTATACGTGTATCCATCAATAGAATCTTGATAACCGATTAACTCAGTATCTTGTTCACAAATTGTATCATTTGGTTCATCAATAAATAAAGGATTAGTTGCAACAAATATTGAAGTTGTTTTACAAATACAATTATTTTCATCAACATCAATAACAATTATAAAGTTACAAGCTTCTCCAGCAGGGATATTAAATGTGTCCATGTATGACGACATACCTTGAGGTATAGTCCTATTTATGTTATACGAAAGCACTAAAGAATCTCTAAAATTAAAAGAACCACTGTTATCAACATCTTTATATATACTAACTGAGGTGTTTATAGGAAGACCTCCAAGAACAGAGCTTTGTATTTGTCCAGTATTATTAATATCATAAGATACAATTACCGTTTCACCACTATTAGGATTTAAAACTGAACTTGCTGTTGCATTTAGTAATTCAGGTTCCGTCATGTAAGTAAAAACGGCCTCAGTTACATCACCTGAAATAATTTTTACATCACAAGGTACCCCTGTTGAAACACAAGTAACCTGATCTTGAGTTGTTGTAAAAGCTCTCATGTAATTAGCCTCACAAGTAGTTATAGAATCAGGCAATGAAGTTACTTTAATTTCAAATTCAGCAGTTTGAGTCAATGCTATTAAGTTATTTAATGACCAAGTTAGCTTTTGTCTTCCTCCAAAATTATTAATTGATGGGGCTGCAATCGGGGCATTTTGAATAGCATTATATGACCCAGCTGCATAGATAACTCCTCTAGGTAAATCTATTGTTACAGAATCCCCTATCCAAGTATTTATAGGTCCGAGGTTTACAACTTTTACATTTACGGTTGTAGAATCAAAACAAGGAGATAAGAAACCAGAATTTAATATTACTTTATTCAAATGACTAGGAGTTGCACCTGTTATGTGAAGTGCATTACCAAAAACAGGAACACTTTCTATAAGTTTACCACATGCTGCATAAGCAACAGAGCCAACTTCAATCTTACCACCAGAAGTATAATTACATTCAGGAACAGCTTTAAATCTAATTAAAACATAATTAGCCGTATCTACTCCAAGCCCAGGAAGTCCATCTGCACCAACAGTTGGTAATGCTGAGTTAATATCAAAAATATATTGTCCTGATATACCTGATGTAGCATTAATTGGAATCCATGATGCTGAAGCTATGTCATATACTAATGCGGAGCCTGGTATAAAATTCATAAACTGAGGAATATATACTATACCAGTTATATCATAAGCTTTACCAATATTAGTGTTTTCCATTCTGTATGTAAAAACAGCTGTATCACATAATTGAATAGTATCTATAACAGCATCTAAAGTGTTTAACAAATTAGGAACCATTGGTTGAGCATAAAGAGGTAGCTGTTGAACTGGGCAGGTAATTGTTGAAATTGAGCTAGGGTAACCGTAACAATCATAACCTAATGTATATACTAAACTATCTAAATCACAGTTATTTGTATCTATAGTTGCTGTAATCCTGAATTTAATATCCTTACCACCTGCTAATTCTTGGAATCTATAAATTCCTCCTACTGGATTCACATTTCCAATTGGAATTGTAAGTCCGTGAAGTCCAACCATATTATTTGGAGTACCACTTGCAAGTCTTTGAACATTGTCAATTGTAATGGAAGTTGAAGGATTATCAAAAGCAAACCATGAGAATTGAGCTTTAGAATTATTATTATTGCTTAATAACACATCCCAAACAACTGTTTTACCAGATACACGAATCAATTGAATTGTTGGTTGAATTTTTATATTTGGAGCAACATATTCTATTCGGTCTTTTCCATTAGCAACAGGAGGTGTGTTACAGTTTAATAATTCAGGACTGTAAGCATCAGTCTTTGCTATCCAATTATAATTAATTGTATCTAAGCCTCCAGTATTTTGACAACTTGGCTCTAATGTTAATCTTACATCTGCCATGTAACCTTCGTCACTGTATACAAATGGCTTAGCCATTCCTGCAGCAGTAGTATCAAATGGATCTCTAAACAGAGATTCTAAATTAAAGGAATAATTATTACCCGAGCCTGATAAAAGAGACATGATATCATAAGAATTTACAACATCTGTGACAAAAGTTCCGGCTGTTCTAGTATAAGTTAATTTTGCTCCAATAATATTGTAAGCCTTTGTAGTATTGATGTTTAATGAATCTAATATTGAAAAACTACGGTACTCATTTTTAAAGAAATTAGTTGCTGGGTTACCTAAGTTCCAAGTTCCAGTATTAAATCTGAATCTTTCATTAACTTGAATTGAATCACAAGAATTAAAAGTATTATATGTATTCCAATAGGATTGGTAATCAAATCCTATAATATCAATTTTATCCTTAGCCATATTACACCATCTAGATTTTCTGGCATTAATATCGTCTGTTGTATTAAAAGCTGTAACATCAGGAAACGCAATAAAATCAACACCTACATCCTTTACAAACAATCCAGGATTGGTGCTAACATTAAAGTAAGAATCAAACCTTAAGAATGAAAAGTAAAATCTTGGATCATTAGGGAAAATCCCTCTTGCCTTCAATGAATCTATATTTAATTCAATAACATATTCCACTGAATCTGTAGAAGGTACATTACGAACAAAAGATGTTGAGAAAGCCTTAACATTTGAAGTTTGATAATTAACTACTCCACCCACAAAGAAATCATAGTAAGCAAATTCACATGAGACTAATAAAGAATCAAAAGATAGTAAATCTCCATTTTTCATTTTGTAATACAGGTAAATGAAATTATTTGTTTGGAAATTTCCATCATCAGTAAAAGTACCTGGACGACCGGTTAAAAGTGTCATTTTTACAACATCTCCGTAAGTTGCTTTTTTTCTATCTATAGAATCTTTAGCTAGTTTTGGATAGGTTCTATTGCGAGAATCAGGTAGTCCATCTTTGTCATAATCTTTAAAACCAAAAGAAGAAGTATCCCTCACAATATAAGTTTGATTTGCACCATACTTTACATTAAAAAAGGAACACCCTGTATTACATATTATTGATAAGGGACCTGTGGAACAACCTAATTGAAACTCATTATTTGAACAACTACTTGGGCTATAAAAAGATTCAACACTTAATGTACTTCCTGGTGTTGGCGTACATGATATACAGTTTTGTTTTAGTCTTACAACTAATTTACCTTGGCTTAAGTTATAAAAACCATTCAAAAATTTAACATGAATTACATTACCAGTAACAGTTATATCGGTCAATAAAGGGAATATCTTACTTCCATCAAATCTCTCAAGATAAACTTCAGACCTAGCCAATGTAAATTCCATACAAGTAGGCTTTGTAATTTCAAATCGTAAATAATCATCACTTTGTCTAGGTATACCAAAGTAAGAGTTTAATATATCTAATTTAAAATCAGTAGCAGTAGCAGCTGCACCAACTACTTGTTTTGGAGAAAAACCTCCAGAGGATAGCTGATTTCTAAGATCAGTGCTAGCCAAACCAACTCTATTGGTGTTTTCTGAAAAAAGAACATCACATCTGTTTTCATAAGTTAAAGAATAACTCCAATCATATATACTAATGTTTTCGTTTGTACATGAATTACTAGCACAAGTATATACTTGCCAACCAACATAAACATCATTGTTACCACTTGTGGGCAAGTGGTATATTTTATCTATTTTGATAACAAAACGACCAACTGAATTTATCCCTGCTGCATTACATAGTGTTGAATTATTGGTATCTATCTCTACTATTGTAAAAGGAACGTTAACACCATTACTCCTAACTGTAATACTAGAAGTATCAATAACGCTATAGAAATTCCTGTTAAAACCATTTTCACCCTGAAAAATATCAAGAATTACATTTTTAGCAGAATCTACAGGGTTAGTTCCATTATTTCTTATCCTTACGGACATTCTCTGCGAACCAATTGGCGAAACTCCGTAACAACTTGAAGTATCAATAGAATTTATATCTACTGTTAATCTTGGTGAACTTGCTGGAAAAACAATTCTATTTTCTAGTCTTTCATTCTGACACATTGTTGTACCACATCCCCATGAGGCAGTAAAATATGATACTGTATTGTTACAGTTTAAAATAATTACTTTCTCTATAAAAACAAGTTCTTCACCTGGATCAAAAACATTATCTCCATTCCCTATTGATTTAAAATTACTATCAGATAATTTTATGATTTGAGTTACGTTTTGACCTGCTATTGATGCCGGAGACACTACAGTTCCAATATTTGGGTAAGATACTCTCTGGATAGATGTCTTATACTCAGATTTAAAGTAGACTGTGTCTATTGGCGAAGTTCCCCCGTTTTTTATTTTAATTTCTCTATCAACAGTATCTCCTACTGATGGTCCCGCAGGTATGGGAAAGCTTATAGTAGAATTGGAATAAAAACTTTTTTCAATTAATTGTAATTCAGGGTAATTAACGACTAAAGGAGAAAATGTGTAATTATTAGTATGGCTTACACCATTAGAATTTTGAGTAAAATTAGTAGTAAGAAGAACATTAAAGTTTCCACCTGTACTTCCAAATTGGTAAACATCACAGCCTGCAGTTAAATCAATTTTTAAATTAATTGTATCCTGAGAAGCCATTGCTGGAAAAGAAATAGTTACACTATTTGCGGTAGAAGATGTAACTGATGCACCAAAAGGCCCAACAAATCCACCTGCATAATTTATTCCTGATGGCAGATCAAATCTAAAAGTCATCCCTGATAAAGAAAATGGCGAAAAATTATCTACCGTAATAGAATATGGTGTTGGATTAGATTCACAAGCGTAAATGTCTACAGGGGCTACAACTGGAGTTGGAAAAGTTCTACCTGGATATTTTATGTCTAAAAACTGTTGAGAGTTTAATCCCATGGAAATAATCCCAGTAAAAAGTATTAATAAGAATTTAAGTCGTCTCATTCAGATATTTTAATAATCATGTTACCATGATTAACGTATTAATTTTTTTATGGTTGCCTGTTAAGCGAACCTTAATCTGAACAAAATTATACTTTTTTTACTATCCTTATACAGTATCATCATTAATCTTGCTTAAGATGCGGTTTTTAATGATTGAAAACAACCAATCACAAAAGGTTTTTTTTATCTTTAGGCTTTCAAAAAACACCCTAATAATTTTATCTAAAATGATTGAAATAAATCGAATAAGAGAGAATAGTAACGAAATAATTGAGCGATTAAGTATAAAGAATTTTGATTCTAAGGAAATAATTACTGAAATCCTTGAATTGGATCAACAAAAAAGAGAAATTCAAGTAAAAAGTGATGCTTTATTAAACCAAAGAAATTCCATATCCAAAGAGATTGGAAATTTGTTTAAATCTGGACAAGCTGAACTTGCAAATAAAAAAAAGGAGGAAACAGTTTCGCTTAATACTGATATTCAAGATTTAAAAGAAAAATTTAATGCAATTGACTCTAAATTAACTGATTTACTTTATCAATTACCAAACACTCCTCATTCTGATGTTCCCAAAGGAAAAACTCCAGAAGATAACATCACAATTTTTGAAAAAGGAGAGATAAAAAAATTACACGACAAAGCCAAGCCACATTGGGAACTTGCTTCTGAGTTTGACTTAATAGATTTTGATTTAGGTGTTAAAATTACTGGAGCAGGATTTCCTGTTTACAAGGGTAAAGGAGCAAAATTACAAAGAGCATTAATCAACTTCTTTTTAGATGAAGCTGAAAACTCTGGTTATAAAGAAGTTATACCTCCCCTTTTGGTAAATGAAGCTTCTGGATATGGTACCGGTCAACTTCCTGATAAAGAAGGTCAAATGTATCATGCAACTGAAGATAATTTTTACTTAATTCCAACTGCAGAAGTTCCTGTAACAAACATATTTAGAGATGTAATTATTAAAAAAGAAGATTTTCCTCAAAAATTAACTGCTTACACACCTTGCTTTAGAAGAGAAGCCGGTAGTTACGGTAAAGATGTAAGAGGACTAAACAGGTTGCACCAATTTGACAAAGTTGAAATAGTTCAAGTTCAACATCCAGATAGTTCTTATGAAGCTTTGGAAGGAATGATTGAGCATGTAAAAAGTTTGTTAGAGAAACTTGAATTACCATACAGAATCTTAAAATTATGTGGTGGAGACCTTGGTTTTACTGCAGCTATAACTTATGATTTTGAAGTGTATTCTATTGCTCAAGAAAGATGGTTAGAAGTTAGTTCAGTATCTAATTTCGAAACTTATCAAGCTAATAGGTTAAAACTAAGATTTAAGAATGAAGATGGAAAAACTCAATTGGCTCACACACTAAACGGGAGTGCATTAGCGTTACCTAGAATAGTAGCCGCTCTTCTTGAAAATAACCAAACAGAAAATGGAATTAAGATTCCAAAAGCATTGGTTCCTTACACTAGATTTGAAACTATTTAAAAACATCATTTTAATGAAAAAAATTATACTTTTTTTAAGCGCTATTCTTCTTATTTTTTCTTGTAAAAATTATACGGAAGAAAATTCTAAATACGCTTCTTATATATCTGATTTAAAACGATTTCAGGCAGAAGTTGATTCTGTTCAGAATGAGTTCTCTAAAACTGAAATAGATAGTGTAATATCAATGAGAAATTCAGCTGATGCTAAATATAAAGCTGTAAAAAAAGTATATGAAACAGATAAAATTGATCTTGAATATGAAAAAATAATGCTTCTTGTGAGAGGGCAATTAGTAAAAAAACTAAAAACAGTTGAATCTGATTATTTAAGATTAGAAAAAGACTATGAATTTAGTAAAGAAAAATACCTAGATTTAAAAGAAGATTTAATTAATGAAGTTTGGGACGAAGAAAAAGCAAAAATATTTTTTAATGAGGAGCGAAATGCTCAAATTTTATTAAATGGAGAAATGTCTGGTTTTTTAAACAATGTAAATTCCTCTATGGAAATTGCTCCAAGACTTAATTTTCAAATCGATTCAATTATAGCTGTTCATGAGGAATAATTTCCTAAAAATATTCTATTCTTTTTGTATTTCCATCCTTTTTATTGTTGGATATTCATCTGATATATTTGCGCAAAATACTGACCTACAAATGGCTCAGTATTATTACGACAATGCAGACTATGAAAAGGCTAAGCTATATTATGAAAAAATATATAGCTCTAATCCTTCAACAAGTTTGTATACTGAATATCTAAATACTTTACTTGAATTAAAAGAATACAAGGAAGCTGAAAAGATCACAAAAAAGAAAATAAAAGAAGAGCGTTTTGGGTACTTTTTTAAAGTAAAGCTTGGCGAAATTTATGAAACAAAAGGTGAAACTGAAGAAGCCAATAAGTACTATTCAGAATTAATTGAGAAACTTGATGCTAAATCAAATCCTAGTGAGTATTCTATGTTATCCAATGAATTTGTTAGACTATTAAAGTATGATTTAGCAATACAAACATTAGAAAAATGCCAGACAATTGTTCCCAATGCAAATTATAGTATTTCAATAGCCAATTTATATGGAATGAAAGGTGATTTTGAAAAAATGATTGATTCCTACCTTAACCAAATTGAAAAAAGACCAACTGATGTAAATCGAATAAAACAATATTTACCAAGGTCAATTAATTTTCAGGAAGATACTGATATTGCTGATATGTTAAGGGTGAAACTTCTTAAAAAAGTTCAGAAAAATCCTGAAAACAATGGATATTATGATTTATTAATATGGATGTTTCAACAAACTGGAGATTTTGAATCCGCTTATATACAAGTTAAAGCTTACGACAAAAGAACTAAAGCCAAAGGAGAAAAAATTTACAAATTTGCAAAGCTCTGTGCATCTAACAAACAATATGATTTAGCTATTGAATCTTATGAAACTGTGATTAAAAATGAAAATGAGTCTAACTTTTTTTCTATAGCATCAAAACAAGAAATTCTTGATGTGCTGAGAAAAAAAATCTTTTCAAATGCAAGTTACACAACTAGCGATTTGATGAATCTTAAGTCTAGATACCTAAAAACCATTGCAGGCATTCCTAACATTAGTGATAGAGCCCCTTTAGTAGAGGGATTAGCTTATTTAGAAGGTTTTTACATTCATAATATAGATACTGCAGAAATACTTTACAGAGATCTACTCTCCTACCCTGGTGTTTCTTTAAAAGATAAGGCTCTTCATAAAATTAGTTTAGCAGATGTATTGATGCTTAAGAATGAAGTTTGGGATGCTTCACTTTTATACATGCAAGTAGAAAAACAATTTAAAGAGGACGTAATTGGTTCAATGGCTAAATTCAAAAATGCCAAATTGTATTATTACACAGGAGATTTTGAATGGTCTCAAAATCAATTAGATGGATTAAAAGCAAGCACATCTAAACTAATATCTAATGATGCCATTGATTTATCTTTATTGATTACTGATAATTACAACATGGATACTACCCTAATAAATATGCAACAATTTGCACAAGCAGATTTACTTATATTCCAGAATAGATTACCAGAAGCTATTAAAAAATTAGATTCGATAACGACTCGAGCTCCCAACCATAGTTTAGCTGACGAAATTTTGTACAAAAAGTATGAGATAGCATACAAAAAACAAGAGTTTGAACAGTCTAAAATCTATTTAGAGAAAATAATTTCAGTTTTCTCAGAAGGAATTTTGGCAGATAATGCGATTTATAAACTTGCCGAATTGGAGGAGAACCAATTGAATAACCCTAAAGCTGCCTTTGCTTTATATGAAAAGTTATTGTTTGATTACCCTGGAAGTTTGTTTGTAGTGGAAGCAAGAAAAAGATATCGAAAATATGCCGAAACGCTTTCTCCTACTGAGAAATTTGAAAAAGGAATAAATACTGATGGAGTAAAAACTGATATAAGATTTTAATTCTAATTTATTAGAACAACACCAAGTCCAAGTAAATTAATAATTACTAAAGCCTTATAAACCTTATCAAAATATAATGGTAACCAAAACCTTAAAAAAAATTAAACATAAAAAAAGCCTCAAGTTTCCTTGAGGCTTTTTTGTGTTAATTTCTTTAAAAGAAAATTAGTTCTTCTTTAACAAATCTCTAATTTCTCCTAATAAATCTTCTTGAGAAGGTCCTGCTGGTGCCGCTTCTGGCTCAGCTTTCTTCATTTTGTTATATCCTTTAATCATCATGAACATTACTAATCCAATTATAATTAAATTGATGATTGTATTTACCCATTCACCCCACATAATAGCATTTTCAGAAACTGCTTCTGTAATTACAGTATCTCCATTCTTAACTTCTGCAACTGCTTCTTGCAATACAATTTTTAAGTCTGAAAAATCAGATCCTCCCGTAAAGTAACCTACAACTGGCATAACGATTAAGTTTACAAACCCAGTTACAACTTTCCCAATAGCTCCTGCCATTATTACGGCTACAGCAAATTCTATCACATTTCCGCCCATGATAAAGGCCTTGAATTCTTTCAACATAATTTATAGTTTTTGTTTGTTAGTTAAGTTCAAATGTAACAAAAATATTTAGTATTCAAGTTTTGGCCTACTTATTTTAACATTTAATTAATTACAAATTATTGTATCAAAATATGGGCTATAACCTGCCCAAAGGCCTAGACCTCCATTAGAAATATTGGAAAAAACATTAGTAGGAGTGGCAAAAGGACTACCTGTAGATAAAATTTGTTCCTCTGCACCATCTATAAAATCATGAACTGCTTTATCGATATTACAGAATTTAACAACCACAGTATCTCCTACTTTATACAAACTCCTCTCTGGCCCTGTATCATCAGGATTTCCATTTGTTGAGGGTCTGTTATAACCAAACTCGAAAGTTGTTCCGTTCACAAACTCATCATCAAAAACAGAACTAGAAGGCGGTAAAAAACCATTGTCTTTTACCTGCCCTTTAAGCGGTCCACTTTTATATGTATTTATCCTTCTTGCAAACCATCTATAATAGTTTGTCTCATTAGCGGGCTCAGTTAAGTTAGCATACAAAAAACCTAAAGAATCTCTATTTCCAAACACTTCAAACCAAGTAGAATCAAGTGGTACAGGGTTTAATATAGTTGTAGAACTTTCATAAACTTCTCCTCTCCAAGTTATGGCGATAGTATAGGTTTTACCAACCTCTCCTACTCTAGTTAAATCTGTAAATCCACAAATATTATAAGCTCCAAGTACTTCTCTTGGAATTCCCAATGCAATACTTAGCTGGTCTTTTTGAGGCTCGGTTAAAGTACCAGAACACAACTTAGTCATTTGTGTCGTAGTTACTCCATCAGAAATTGTAATAGTTGCCTCCGAAACATAAGAATTAGCGACTGATTCAACATCTGTTGGATCAAAGTAAGGGGATGTTTTACTTAAAACCACATAAGGAAAAGCTCCTGTTTCAACAACACCCTCAACTACCAGTTTTTCCTCTGGTCTTGGTAAATCTACATCAATTTCTTTTTCACATGAAAAAAGAAACAAACTGATTAAAACCAATAATATGTAGTGAGTTAATTTCATAATTAAAAACTAAAATTCCATGTTACTGAAGGTAATATTGGAAACAATGACACCTGAATAGCAGCCACATCCAATGTTCCCTGTGTTAAGTTACCTGTATTATCAAAATAAATAAAGTAAGGGTTTCTTCTGTTGTAAAGATTAAACACAGAGAAGTTCCAGTTACTAGTAAATTTCTTTGGCACTTGCTCCATTTCTCCAGTCTCAATATTTTTAAACTCTTTGTACTTTTTACCATACCAAGTTGCCGAAATATCTGCTCTGTGATATGGTGCCATTCGGTAACTGTTTCTATCTGCATACTCAACTAAAAGTTCACCTTCTACAAAATACTTTGATGCCGGCAATGTTATAGAATTACCTGTTGCATAAACAAATACAGCTCCAAAAACCCATCTCTCATTCAATCTGTAGGCGCCAGTAATTGATAAATCGTGCCTTCTGTCAAACTTTGCTGGATATTTTTCTCCATTGTTTAACTCATCAAACTGACGGAATGTTTTAGACCAAGTATACCCTACCCAACCAGTTAATTTTCCTTTGTTTTTCTTTACAAAAAGTTCGGCTCCATAAGAGTATCCTCTACCAAAAGTTACCTGATTATCTATATTATCATTGACTCCATCACTTGGGTCAGCTCCATCTTTAAACTCAATTAAATTCTGTAAATCTTTGTAATAAACCTCTACTGAAGTCTCGAACATATTGTTTTTAAAGTTTCTGAAATACCCTGCATTAAACTGAATTGCTTGCTGTGGCTTAATAACATCAGTTGATGGAATCCATAAATCGGTTGGTAAAGAGTTACCACCTACCGAAACCAAATGCATGTACTGATAGTTAAGAGTTGACCCAAATTTAAATGAGGAGTTTTCATCTAAAATAAGGCGTCCAGTAACTCTTGGTTCTGGCCTAACATAAGTTCTTAGAGCTTTTTTACCTGTGTATTCAATAGTTTCAATGATATTATCATTATTGTCTTTGATGTAACGGGTAAATGGACCAATGTGTTGGAAACTAGATAGCCTGAATCCAATATTCATTTTGAGTAAAGAAGTTAGTTCCACATCATCTAAAAAATAAAGTGCTCCTTCATTGGCATAAAGCCTAACTGCTCCACCTAAATCAAATTCGGTATCGCCTTGGGTTGCTGTAACATTATTTGGTATAAAAGTATGGTACGTATAATTTGCTCCAAACTTAATGGTATGTTTAGGATTGGGATAATAACTAAAATCTGCTTTTAAATTCCAATCTCTTATTCCCGAATACAGT
>CALLII010000112.1 GCA_938009745.1 uncultured Flavobacteriales bacterium | reverse complement strand
CAAAAGTCTGATTAAAGGATTAAACGAAATGAATATTGTAACACCTACACCTATTCAAGAGTTGGTGATTCCTATGTTGCTTAATTTCGAAACCGATTTAGTAGGTCAAGCCCAAACTGGTACTGGTAAAACAGCAGCTTTTGGTTTGCCATTGCTACAAAAAGTAGATCACACTAATCCTAAAGTTCAGGCGCTTATTTTGTCGCCAACAAGAGAATTGGGGCAGCAAATTGCTAAGCAACTATTTAAGTTTACTAAATACTCGGAGCAAGTATTTGTAGAGGCTGTTTTTGGCGGGCAATACATTGATATACAAATTGATAAACTAAAGCGTCCTACTCAAATTATAGTAGCAACACCAGGGCGATTAATTGATTTGGTAAACCGAAAAGCTGTTGATTTAACCAATGTGCACACAGTTGTAATGGACGAAGCAGACGAAATGCTGAGTATGGGTTTCAAAAAGGAATTAGATGAAATATTGGGAATGTTGAAGAATGTGAGAGCTAAATGGCTTTTTTCTGCAACTATGCCTACAGGAATAAAACAAATTGTGAATACTCACCTTTCGCCAGATGCCAAAAAGCTAGAGGTAAGTAAAGATGTGGTGAACAAAAAAATTGAGCACCTTTATGTGGTGTGTGACGATCCCGATAAATTGCATGTATTGCTACAATTTCTTAAATCGGAACACAAAAACAGAGGGCTTATCTTCTGTAAAACAAAGAAAGCTACCATTTTATTGGCTCAACAATTAGAGGCCAAAAATGTATCTTCTGGAGCCATTCATGGAGATTTATTACAGAAAGAAAGAGACAAAGTAATGCGTGCTTTCAAAAACGAATCCATTCGTATGCTTGTAGCTACAGACATTGCTGCTCGTGGAATTGATGTAGCCGATTTATCTTTTGTGGTACATTACGAAATGCCCGATAAAGAAGAATATTACACCCACAGAAGTGGACGAACTGCACGAGCAGGAAAAGAAGGAGTTTCTATCTGTTTGGTAAATTCTAAGGAATTAAAATCAGTGAGGTATTTCGAGAAAGCATTAGGTATTTCTTTCAGACAAGTAAGAGCAATGAAATAACTATTGGCAATTAGTCAATAACTAGTTATATTTGAGTGATGAACAAAGTAGGAATTATTATACTTAACTGGAACGGGAAACAGCATCTCGAAACCTATTTGCCTTCGGTAGAGCAACACTCTAAGGAAGCACAAATTGTGGTGGTTGATAATGATTCTACGGATGATTCTGTAGAGTTCCTAAAAGCTAATTATCTTCATATTTCATTGATTCACAATGAATCTAATGGTGGTTTTGCCAAAGGCTATAACGAAGGATTGGAGCAAATTAAAAATCAATTTGACTACTACGTTTTACTAAACTCGGATGTAGAAGTTACCGAAAATTGGATTTCGCCAATCATTAACTTGATGGAGGAGGACAAAGAAATTGCTGCTTGCCAACCCAAGATTTTGGCTTACAAAGACAAGACTAAATTTGAGCATGCAGGAGCCTCTGGAGGATTTATGGATGTGAATGGTTATCCATTTTGCCGAGGACGAATTTTTGATGAAAACGAAGTAGATACCAACCAATACGACAGTGTTCAGGAAGTGTTTTGGGCAACTGGAGCGTGTATGTTTGTAAGAGCCAAAGATTTTCATGAAATGGAAGGTTTTGATGCCGATTATTTTGCCCACATGGAAGAAATTGATTTGTGTTGGAGAATGAAGCTTCATGGTAAAAAAATTATGGTGAATCCTAATTCTGTGGTGTACCACTTGGGTGGAGGAACACTTAATTACATGAGCCCAAGGAAAGTATATTTAAATTTCAGAAACAGTTTGTTCACTTTGTACAAAAACTACCGTGGTAACTTTCTGTTTTTCAAAATAGTGTGGAGGTTTGTGTTAGATTACATAGCAAGTCTTGCTTTTATAGTAAATGGCGAATGGAAAGCAGCTTGGCAAGTGCTTAAAGCGCAAGTTCATTTTGTGAAAAAACTGAAATCAATGAAAGTGAAGCGAAGAGCTTTGAAAGTTTCTTCAAAAAGTCATGTTCCTAACAGAAAAGGGATTTATATCAAAAGCATTGTTTTCTCTAGCTTTGTGAAAGGAAAAAAACACTTTTCGCAATTGGATAAAAATAATTTCATATCTTAATACTAAACCAAAGTATCTCTCGTTATTTCGCCATGCCTAGAACTCAATTTTTTATAGTCTTTTTACTTTTAGTATTTTCCTTTGGAAGTTTGTTTTCGCAAACAACTGCACCAAAGTACAGTAACGAATTTTTGACGATTGGAGTAGGAGCACGAAACTTTGCAATGGCCAATTCTGTTTTGGCTGGTGTTAATGATGTTACTGCAGGTTATTACAATCCATCTGGATTATTGGGAATAGAAAAAGACATGGAAGTTGGATTGATGCACTCCGAGTATTTTGCAGGAATTGCCAAATACGATTACTTAGGATTTGCCAAAAGAATAGACGAGAATAGTGTTGCAGGAGTTTCTTTCATTCGTTTTGGTACGGATGATATTCCAAATACTACACAACTTATTGATAAAAACGGAAATATCGATTACGACAGAATAACACGATTTTCTGCAGCCGATTATGGATTGCTTTTATCTTATGCTCGCAAAACCAAAAGTGGATTAGAGTTAGGAGGAAACTTTAAAATAATTCACAGAAGAATAGGGGATTTTGCCCGTTCATGGGGATTTGGATTAGATGTTTCGGTAAATTACACTTACAAAGATTGGAAGTTTGCAGCAGTAGCTCGCGACATTACAACCACAGTTAATGCCTGGAGTTACTCTATTGATGAAGCAACTCGTGAGGTATTTGCAGCAACAGGAAATGAAATTCCAGAAAACTCTACAGAGCTTACAATTCCAAGAATATTATTAGGAGTATCCCGTGAATTCAAGTTCAGTGATAAGCTTCAATTTATTGCCGAAACAGATTTAGAAGTGACTTTGGATGGACAAAGAAACTCATTGATTAGAGCTAATTCATTTAGTATTTCACCAATGGTTGGATTTGAACTTGGGTACAAAAAAATAGTTTTCTTAAGAGGAGGATTTAATAACGCCCAGTGGATTCGCCAATTTAACCAGACTGAGACACTATCAATTATGCCAAATATTGGGATAGGAGTAGCTTTCAAAAAGTTTAATATTGATTACGCTTTATCTAATATTGGTAATTCATCTCTTGCACTTTATTCCAATGTATTTTCTTTGAGTTTTAAATTTAATTAGGTTGGTTATCTAATTGTTAATTTTCAATCTGTTAGAGTCTTTTTAGCAACCTATTTTTTAATAATCCGTATTAATCTTTGTAGCTTCGCACTCGCTAAGAAAAGATTATGATTAGATATTTTATACTTACTTTATTATTTGCTTATTTTTCACTTCAATTATTCTCTCAGGGAACAAGTGTTTATTTACCTAATAAGGCAAATAATACAGTGCCATTTCCAGGAGAACCTTGTGCAAGCGAATATGCTGAAAATGAATTGTTAAAAGATCCAGCTTATGCTCAAACTAGAGCAAATTTTGAGGTGCAAATCCAACAATATATTCAACAAAATTCTGGTTCAAGAGCAGCAGGAGTAGTCTATACAATTCCAGTAGTTTTTCACGTAATGCATTCAGGTGAAGCAGTTGGTGACTCAACTAATATTTCTTATGCTCAAGCACTATCATGTATTGATGCCTTAAATAGAGATTTTAGAAGAACAGCAGCTGATGGAGGAATTGCAAATTCAGGACCACTAGGAATAGATGCAGAAATAGAGTTTTGTATGGCTCAAAGAGATCCAAATGGAAATGCTACTAATGGAGTAACTAGACATGATATGTCAGGTAATCAGGCTTACTTAGATAGTGGAGTTTATCATACATCCTCACTTTGGAGAAGCGATTTTTCAATGAAATCATCAGTGAATTGGGATAATACTCAATACATGAATGTATGGGTGGTAAATAAAATTAGAAATCTTAGTAACATTTATTCAACTGGAGGTTACTCTGGAGGAGTTCAGGGTTATGCTTTTTTTCCTGGAGCACCATCTCCTTATGATGGAGTAGTTATGGTTTCGAGTGCAGTTGGTAATGACCCAACTGGAGCTTTAGGTTATAATTTATGGGGAGCAACACTAGATAATAGAGTGTTTACTCATGAGGTTGGACACTATTTAAATTTATTTCATACCTTTTCTGGAACCGATTCTTGTACTCAAGTAATTCCATGCTCTACTGGTGGAGACAGATGTTGTGATACACCAACAACTATTGTTGGAGCAGGAAATAATTGTACAGCACCAGTTTGTCCTTTAGATAATAAAGAAAACTACATGCAATATCAAAATGGTGCTTGTGCTTCGGATTTCACACCCGATCAAGTTGCCAGAATGAGAGCCGTGCTCGCTCTGTCAGGTTCAAGTGGGAGGAATGCCCTAGTAACGAACAATAATTGTATTGCTCCACCAGCAATAGATTTAGAGTTGGATACCATTTTTGTGCCTACTGATACTATTTGTTCATTAACTTTTATACCAGAGATTGTGGTTTGTAACAATTCATCTACTGATATTGTTACTGCTTTTAATGTTGATTATCAAGTAGATGCAGGAGCTTTAAGCATATTCAACTGGACAGGGAATCTTCTTGCTGGGGAGTGCGATACATTTTTTTTACCTTCGGTAGCTTCTACAAATGGAGTTCATACTTTTACCGCAAGAGTTGATACTGTTAATATTAATGGAACAGATAATGACATTAATTCATCTAATAATTTTAAAATTAATTCATTCACACTTTCTGGCAGTAATGTTGCAGTTTTACAAACGGTAACAGCCTGTGATAGTTTTGTATCACCAAGTGGAAAAGTTTGGAAAACCAATGGAACATTCAGTGATACATTAACTAACACATTTGGATGTGATAGTTTGCTATCTTTTAATGTAACTATAACTACAGCATCAATTACAAACATAAACTTAATTGGATGTGATAGTGTAGTATCTCTTTCAGGAAAAATTTATAAGTCGTCAGGAGTTTATTTTGATACAACTTTTAGTTCAGGCTGTGATAGTGTTTTTATTGTTAATGTTACTATCAATCACCCGTCAATTGGAGATAGCGTAATTTTTGAATGGGTAAATCAAATAGGAGGAACAAGTAATGACAATGGTAATTTTATTACAATAGATGAGCAAGGAAATATATTTACGATTGGTTATTTTCAAGGAACAATAGATTTTGATCCAGGAGCAGGAGTTTTTAATTTAACATCAAATGGAAGTTATGATGTTTTTATATCAAAATTAGATCCTAATAAAAACCTCATTTGGGCAAAAAGCTTTGGTAGTTCTGCTCTTGATGATGGTTATTCAATATCACTAGATAAGTTAGGTAATATTTATGCAACAGGTACTTTTCAGGGAACTGCTGACTTTGATCCAGGAGTTGGAGTTTTTAATTTAACATCAAATGGGAGTTATGATATTTTCGTCTCAAAATTAGATCCAAATGGAAACTTTATTTGGGCAAGAAGCTTTGGTGGAGGTAGTGTTGATGAAGGAACTTCAGTAGTAACAGATGCTTCAGGAAATGTTTATTCAACAGGTATTTATCAAGGAACAGTAGATTTTAATCCAGGAGTAGGAACTTTTAATTTAACTTCTAATGGAAGTAATGACATTTTTATATCTAAGTTAGATGCAAATGGTAATTATGTTTGGGCAAAAAATATTGGTGGAACTGGTAACGATTATTCATCAACACTAATTATTGATGATGTTGGAAATATTTATACGACCGGTTTTTTTGAAGGAACAGTAGATTTTGACCCAGGAGCTAGTATTGTGAATCAGGTTTCTAATGGGACAGAAGATGTTTTTATTGTAAAGTTAAATGGCAATGGAACTTACTTATGGTCCAAGAATATAGGAGGAGTTGGAAACGATAAAGCTTATTCTATAGTTTTAGATGATTTCGGATATATTTATACCACAGGTTATTTTACATCTACAGTAGACTTTGACCCAGGAGCAGGGGTTTCTAACCTTGTTTCTAATGGTGCTTATGATGTATTTGTATCTAAATTAGATTTAAATGGTAATTATGTTTGGGCAAAAAACTTTGGAGGTTCTAGTATCGAAGACGGAAGATCAATTACTACGGATGTTTTTGGGAATGTTTATATAACTGGTTCGTTTTTTGGAACAGTAGATTTTGATCCAGGAATAGGAAATAGACCTTTAACTTCAAACGGAAGTTATGATGCCTATATTAATAGATTAGATTCTAACGGAAATTTTGGATGGGCTCAAAGTTTAGGAGAAACAGGTTCTGACTATGGTTATTCTATCACAACTGACGTTTCAGGGAATATTTACACAACAGGTTATTTTGAAAGAATAGTAGATTTTGATCCTGGTGTAGGAGTTACAAACTTAACCTCTAGAGGAGGAAGAGATGGGTACATATTAAAATTGAATCAAGAGTTTGTTGTAGTTGATTCTGTCTGTATTTCTTATACATCTCCAAATGGAAAAGTCATAACAACAACTAGTATTTTTAGTGATACTCTTACTAATATTAACGGATGTGATAGTATAGTAAGATTCGATATTTTTATTCTCCCAAGATATTACGATTCAATTGTAGATACAGTTTGTGAAACTACAACTTGGAGAGGGACTACCTATACTACTTCGGGTATATACAAGGATACAGTAATTGGAGGATGTGATTCTATTTATGTACTTAATTTATTTGTAGATACCATTATAACAACACTAATAGATTCTACTATTTGTTTTGGAGATTCTATTGTTTTGATGAATGGAATCATTGGTAAAACAACAGGAAGCTTTTTTGATACCATTACCCAACAATATTGTGATAGCATATTAAGATATGATTTAACAATTTTACCTTTAAATGATTCAGTAATTTTTGATACAATTTGTTCTTCTCAAACGTATACACTTCCTGGTGGAGGTAATCCTACTGCATCTGGAATTTATAGAGATACTTTAGCTGGAGCTAATTGTGATAGTATTGTAATTACTAATTTGCAAATAAGAGCTACGAGCACTTCTACGCAAATGGTAAATGCTTGTGACAGCTTAATTAGCCCAACAGGAAAAATTTGGAAAACTACCGGAGTGTTTTTAGATACCTTAACTAACGCACAAGGTTGTGATAGTTTAATGACTTTTAATCTTACAATTAGCACTGAATATAGAGATACTTTAACCGTATCAAGATGTGATAGTTCATTTGATTGGAGAGGAACAACTTATTTTACTTCTATACTAATAAGCGATACTGTTACAACAGGTATTTGTGATTCTATTTTCACATTAGATTTCACAAGGAATACAACTTACTTTACATCATCAGTCCTTACTGGATGTGATTCTGCTACTCTAATTACAAGTGGAAGAACAGTGTATACAACTGGGATTTATAGCGATACTTTTAGTTCTATTAATGGCTGTGATAGTACTTTTTTATACAATGTTATTATCGGTACTTCTACCAGCTCTACTCAAACAATATCAGTCTGCGATAGTTTAGTTACTTCCTCTGGTAAAGTTTTTAAATCATCAGGAACTTATTTTGATACTTTAATCAACAGCCAAGGATGCGATAGTCTAATGACTATTAATCTTACAATTTTAACTGCTACAATAGTTAATAATCCGGTAACAATAGCTTGTGATAGTATTCAAGTTAATGGGACTTGGTACTTTACTTCTCAGAATTTATATGATACAATTTCTTCATCTACCGGGTGTGATACAATAGTAGTAGACTCTATTTCAATAACAACAGGGAATTGGACATCTCTAACCTTTAGTGTCTGTGATAGTTTTGTTTCGGTTACCAATATGGTTTTTCTTAACTCAGGAACCTATTATGATATATTACCAAATATTTATGGGTGTGATAGTATTATAGAATATAATCTTACAGTAAATTATTCAGCTTCTTCAACTAGTTTAGTTTCTGCTTGTGATACATTTATAAGTCCAAATGGTAAAATTTATACAACCACAGGAGTATATCAGGATACACTATTATTAAGCACAGGATGTGATAGTATAGTTACAATTTACTTGGTTATTGATACGCCTGTTAATGTGACTTTAAGCCCTTCTTTTTGCGAAGGAGATTCAATAGTTCTTAGTGATGGAACAGTTATTAAAACTTCGGGAACTTATTTTGATACAGTAGTTGGGAACTCATCTCAAAATACATTATTGTTTGATGAAGATTTTTCTGGAGCTGTTACTAGTTTCATATTAAATACTACAGATGCTGGAGGTATAACTCCTGGAACAAGAGACAATGCATGGATAATAAATAGTAGCTATGCTGGAGGAACTGTTTTTGGAGTATCAACAATTGATCCTACACCTCCACAAAATCCAGCAATTACTGGTGGAATTAATTCTAGTTACCTACACATTCATAGTAGGTATGCAGCTACATTCTCATCTCCATCAATTACTAACGCAAACTATATAGATGCTTCGCTTACTTTTTTAGCTGGTAATAATGGGCTTAATGTAAGCAGAATGAGTACTGATATAACTACAGTTGGTATGAATTATGTTTCTTTTGAAATGTACTATTTATGTAAAGGTTCATACGGAAGAATTTACTATAGTACTGATGCTGGATTAACTTGGAATAGAGTAGGAGGTAACTTTAATAATGGAAATAATGGTTGGACAACTGCAACCATAACTGATCCAGCTTTTGCTAATCAAGCTACCCTGAGATTTGCAGTAGGTTTTAATAATACTAACGGAACTGGAGCATCTCCTGGTTTTGCTGTAGATGAAATTAAAATAAGAGGAGTAGGCGCAACAAAAGCATGTGATTCCATAACTCAAATTAATTTAACCGTTATCCCAACTTACCGAGATACTCTTGTAGATACTGTATGCGACCAAACAGTTTGGAGAGGCCAAACAGTTACTAATTCAGGAACATATCGAGATACAGTTTTTTCAGGATGTGATTCTATTTTTGTATTGCAATTACAAGTAGATACGACTCCAAGAATAACTATAGATTCCACTATTTGTCAAGGAGATTCAATAGTATTGTCAAATGGAACAATAATTAAGACTACTGGTACATATATCGAAACAATTACAAGAGCCACATTTATTTGTGATAGTGTTAATACTTTCAATGTAACCGTATTAGTGCCAAAATCTACAACTGTAAATGCGAGTATTTGTGCTGGATTACCATATACATTACCAGGAGGAACAACCACAACTATAGCAGGAACTTACCAAGATACCTTGGTTTCTTTAGCTGGATGTGATAGTATCATTACAACCAACTTAAGTAACTCTTCTCCAACAAGTAGTACAATACTAATAACTTCATGTTTAACCTACACAAGTCCAAGCGGAAAAATCTATACTGTTTCAGGTCCTTATTCTGATACAATCCCAAATGCAGCTGGATGTGATAGTGTAATAACTATAGGATTAACAATACTCCAGAATGCAACCTTTACTTTTCTTGCAAATGGATGTGATACCTATACATTACCAAGTGGAACTATAGTAACTACAGGTGGTTCATACACTGATACGGTTCTTGCTTCTAATGGATGTGATAGTATAATTACTATAAATCTTGTGTTAGGTCAGTCATCAAAAGATTCTAACACTTTTAGTTTGTGTGCAGGGCAAACTGTAATAGTTGGTTCAAATACTTATGGAGCTACTGGGGTCTATCGAGATACTTTCTTAACTTTATTAGGATGTGATTCAATAATAGTAACCAACCTTACAATTAATCCAATTACTCCAGCTACTATAACAAGCACTGTAGATTTATGTGCAGATGCTAATCCAGTTACTTTCACTGCAACACCAGCCGGAGGAACATGGGGAGGGAACGGAGTGAATACAGCATCAGGGTTATTTGATCCAGCTATGTTTGGAGCAGGAATTTATACAATTACATATACTTCTCCAGGACTATGCGGAATGACTGATTCTGTAGTAGTTAATGTATACTCTGTACCAAACATTGTTATGGATATTACTGATGATGAATGTGACTTTTCAGTTGGTGGTATTGATGTTAGTTTAACAGGAGGTACTCTGCCAATAACTTATTCTTGGAGCACTGGAGACACAACTCAAGATTTGGTTGGGATTAAACAAGGTTCCTATTCTTTATCAGTTGTTGATAATAATGGCTGTACTGATTCCGAAACTGCAATTTTAACCAACCTGAATAGTGATACATGTGATTATAATGTTTATATTCCAAATGTGTTTTCTCCTAACGGAGATGGAGAAAATGATGTTTTCCAAGTAGAGGGAGCAGGAATAGAAACTGTAGAATTGTCTGTTTATAATAGGTATGGTAATTTAGTATTTCAATCTAACTCTCAATCTATTGGATGGGATGGAACTTTCAAGGGACAACAAGCAAACCCTGATGTATTTGTATATTTTGCAAAAGGAACTTTTGTTGATGGTACTGAGTTTAATGAGAAAGGAACGGTAACAATAATTAGAAGATAAAATAAGTAAAAATGAAGAAAATTAATTACTCGATAGCAATACTCTTATTTTCAGTTTCAAGTTTTGCACAAGATTTACACTTTAGTAATTTAAAGTTAAATAATTACTATAATTCAATTGCTTCTATTGGAGGTGAAGATGCTAAATATAGAGGAGGACTTCATTACAGAAATCAATCACCAACAGTCGCAAGTGCCTACCAAACTATGGGATTATTCACAGATTATAGCTTTAAAATGGATGACAATAGTTTAGGAATAGGACTAATGGTAAATAGAGATGTTGCCGGAGATTTAAGTCTTACGAGATTAAGAGCGGAAGTAGCAATTGCTTATCACCAAAAAATCACTAATTACAGTCACTTGGGAGCAGGAATTCAATTTGGAATTACCCAACACAGTATAGATGAATCTAATGCTCAATGGCAAAATCAATATGATGGAAAGGGATTTAATCCAAACTTATCATCTAATGAGCAACCACTTTTTCAACCGTTTATCAATTTTGGAGTTGGTGCAGGGCTAAATTGGAAATACGACAAAAGTAAATATAATAGATTTGACAATACATTAACTAAACTGGAAATTGGAGCCTCATTGTATCATTTAGCTTCTCCTGGTTTAACATACTATTCAGGTAATTCTGAGTATTCAAGAATATCAATTTCTGGAAATGCAGAAATCACTTTAATTAATGGAGCAACTGCACTAGAACCAGCTTTTTTGTATAGTAGAAAAGGAAAAGAATCAGAATTTGTATTTGGAACTCTTTACAAGTTTGTAATAAGAGAAGAAAGTAAATATACAGGATACTATGATAGGTTCGATATGTCTTTTGGGGCATATGTTAGATTGCCAGGAGATGCAATAATCCCTACATTTAATTTAAATTATGACAACTACCAATTAGGAGTAAGTTATGATGCTACTATATCCGACCTAGCTCAAGCTAATAGTACATTAGGTGGATTAGAAGTAACACTAAGATTCCTGTTGAGGTAATTTTTTATTAAGTTAATGTTGAGGTGAATTGTTTTACCTATTTTACATAAAATTATCTCCTCGATTTTTTTATCTAACTATTTTTTATTCTTCCACTACAATTTATATTTTGTTCAATTTACCATTCAACAAAATTGAGAGGGCGAAACCTATTTTTTTATTACTTTAGTGTTCCAAAACTAAAAAAATAAAACAATGAAAAAAATACTATCGTTATTATTAGCTGCCTCTATGTTATTTACAACATTCAGTGTCTCTGCTAACGAGGGAATGTGGCTCCCAATGTTTATTAAAAGGTTGAACATTGAAGACATGCAAAAACAAGGGCTTAAATTATCAGCTGAAGAAATTTACAGTGTAAATAAATCAAGTTTAAAAGATGCTATTGTTTCTATGGGAGGTTTTTGTACAGGAGAGATAATTTCTGACCAAGGACTTATGCTAACCAATCATCACTGTGGTTATGGAGCGATACAGAGTTTCTCAACTCCTAAAAACAATATCTTAAAAAATGGATTTTGGGCTAAAACTAAATCTGATGAAAAGGCAGTAGAAGGATTATTCGTTACCTTTTTAGTAAGAATGGAAGATGTATCAGCTGAAGTAAATAAAGCCATTGAAGGAATTACTGATGAAAAAGACAAAGCTCAAAAGCTTAAAGAAATTCAAAAAGAATTAATAGCTAAAGCTACTAAGGGAACTCATTATACAGCATACATTAAGGATTTTTACTACGGAAGTGAGTTTTACATGTTTGTAAATGAAACTTTTAATGATGTAAGATTAGTAGGAACTCCACCAGAGTCTGTAGGGAAATATGGAGGAGATACTGATAACTGGATGTGGCCAAGACACACGGGTGATTTTAGTATGTTTAGAGTATACATGGGTAAAGATGGTAAGCCAGCAGAATATTCTGCTGAAAATGTACCATTAAAGCCTAAGCACCATTTACCAGTAAATATCAAAGGAGTAAAAGAAGGTGATTTCGCAATGATAATGGGATATCCTGGAAGTACTGATAGGTATTTGTCTTCATTTGGGGTTAAACAAGCCATTGACATTAAAGGGCCAACTGTTGTAGAAGTGAGAGATTTGAAACTAAAAACAATGAAGAATAGAATGGATGCTGAAGAAAAAGTAGACATTCAATATTCTGCTAAATATGCTCAAACTGCTAATTATTGGAAATATTACCAAGGACAAACAGAACAACTTCAAACAAATGGAGTAGTTAACAGAAAAAAAGAACTTGAAGATCGTTTTAAAGAGTGGTATTCTGCTGATCCTAAAAGACAAAAAAAATATGGTTCAGCTCTTGATGATATTAGTAAATATTACAACTTAACTAATGAATATACTGTTGGTAACACTTACGTTATGGAAGCAGGAGTAAGAGGTCCTGACTTTGTTTTGTTTGCTTTTAGAACTAGTAGATTATTAGGTGCGATTGAGTCAACTAAATCTAAAATGGATGCTAAGATTGATGCAGCTACTGATAAATCTGAAAAGAAAGAATTGAAAAAAGCAAGAAAAGCTGCCGTTAAAGGATTAATTTCTAGGTTAGAAGCATTGTCTGAAGAACATTTCAAAAACTATGATAAAACTTTAGAAGAAGACTTAATTGCTAACTTATTTGATTTGTATTACAAGAAAGTAAACAAAGAGCAACATCCTCCATTTTTTGCAAATGTTAATGAAGCTGACTTTAAAGAATATGCTAGACAATTATTCAAGACTTCGCCTTTGATGAAAAAGGGGAAAATGAAAAGGCTTATTCGTAAGTTGAATTGGGGAATGAAGTTGAAAAAAATTGATCAAGATCAAGCAATTGTTGCAGCTAACGATTTTTTAGGAATGTATTTTGGGTCTGCAGAAAAATTTGCAGAAGCTGAAAAGAAGATGGAAGAAGGATACAAATTATTTGTTGAAGGAATAAGACTAATGCAACCTGAAAAAAGCTTTTATCCTAATGCAAACTCTACACAAAGATTAACATACGGAAGTGTTCTGTCTTACTCTGTAAGTGATAGAGTGAAAAAAATGGTGAGAAGTAAAGATGGGTTAGACACTTACTTCACAACAATGGAAGGATTAATTGAAAAAGAAGATAAAAATAATCCTGAGTTTGAAATTCCAGCTAGATTAAAAGAATTGTATGAAGCTAAAGATTACGGACAATATGCTGATGAAAATGGGAAATTAAGAGTAAACTTTTTAACTAACAATGACATTACTGGAGGTAACTCTGGAAGTCCTGTGATTGATGGAAATGGATACTTAATTGGAACTGCATTTGATGGAAACTGGGAAGCAATGAGTGGAGATATTTCTTTTGAAAATAAAGTACAAAGAACTATATCTGTTGATATTAGATACACTTTATTTATCATTGATAAATATGCAGGAGCTCGTCACTTAATTGATGAAATGACTGTGATTAAATAAATAAATTCTTTTAGAATTTTAAAAGGCTACTTCTAAAGAAGTGGCCTTTTTTGTTAAAGATGTTTTTTAGCTGTTTCGACCCAATGTTCGCATAATCCAACTGCATCAGCTCCAATAGAGCGAGCAAGTTGCAAAGTAACAGCCATCATTAAGGTAGAAGCCTTTTCCAATTCTCCTAGTGTGGTAATGTTTCCAAATTCGGTTTGAGCCTTGCCAAATAAAATTTGTGAATGGGTTGTAGCAAATTCAGTTGGATTTTCAACTCCTTTAATTTCTGGGAGAATAAGTTCAGTTAACCAATCCTCACGAATCATTTTGGGTAATTCTTCTGGCGAAAGCACACCTAAATTCTTCCAACTTTCCAAAGTAGTTCGGTTTCCCGAAGCTGCTAATCCAGAATCTAAATACAATTCAAAAGCAATGTCAGCAAGTTGCTGGACTAGTTCCAGATAAATATCTTGTCCAGTTTCAAATGCATCTGCTGATTGACTTTTCAAATATTCTCCTACTGTCATTTGTGGCAAAGTGGTCACTGTTGGGCAGTCTGCCAAGCAAGGGAATTCCTTTCCTTCGTGAATGTAATGTGTTTCTTGGTTTTGAATTTTTCGCCCTAGCGGATATAACCTACAAGCAAGCGGACGACCTAAGTGAACACTACACCCAAAATTCTCGATATATTGGCTACAAGCCGATTGATTCTTGAATTGCGATTCTCCGTTAAATTTTAATTTTATTCCTCCCCATTCGCAAAACTGTGTGCTAAATTCTTCGGCAGACAATTTTTTTTCTTGGGCAATAGTTGCCAATTCCCAAGGATTAAGAAATACAGTTTTTCCATGGCAACAAGTTCCTGCTCGGGAGCAAGTAAGTGGGAAAGAATCTTCCAATTGGAGTTGGGTTGTAATCATTATTGGAATTAGTTTTTGGAGAAAAATTGCTTAATCCCCGAAGAAACAAAAGGAATTAAAGGCACGCTATTCATAGTTTTAATCTCTTGCCAAAAGGTACTTTGATTCCCCAAAAATGCCAATATTTTTTCTGGATTTAATTTCTTAAACATAATACTAAAAATCTCTTTTCCAGTCATTTTTTTAGTCAGCATCACATCCAAAACCGTTTTGTCGTACCAATGAAACATTTTTTCTCGGAAAGAAGGCGAAACAACAGGCGATTTCCCTTGTTTAAGCGCTTCAATCATTAATTTGGTATGAGTTTGAACAAACTGAAAGGTGTAACCGCTACTAGCTTTGGTATAGCCTCCAGCTGTTCCAATATTTACAATTCGATCTTTATTCTTGGGCGAAGGTTCAAATTTTGCTAATGACATGGGAATAACTCCAAACTCTTCGTGAGTAATTTCAAATTCTTCAATTTTTAAATCATCTTTGATGTAGTTTTTCAAAGCTGTTTTGTAGGTTTCTTTATCCAATAATTTTGGACTAAAAAGCGTGTATTCCACCAAAGCTTTTGTTGAGCTAGTTGGCAATACATACATAAAAGTAGCTCCATTTTCTTGGCTCAAACTAAAATCCATCAAGGTTCCTACTTTTTCATCAAAAACAGGTTGTTTGGTTTCTATTTCCCAGCCTTCAAAATGTTGTAGGAGAGAATTTTCGGCAGTTATTTCTGGATTAAAAATAGGAGTGGAGTTGAACACATAATTAGCTTTGTATTCTCCATTTTCAGTAATTAATTTGGCTTTTTCCTTGTCGCAATCTATGGAAATGATGGATTCATAACAAAAAGTAACATTATCAAATTTCTGGGCAAAAGCTAATACGAACTCATAGAAATCAATTCCACGAATCATTTTGTAGCTGTATTCTTCCAGCTCAAATTGTCTTTTAAATTCTTCGGTTTTAAACTCCAGAGTTTTCCATTCGTGATTTACTATGGATTCAAAATGACTTGCTTCCCTCTCCCAAAAGCACCAAGTGCGGTCGTTTTGTTGTTTGGTGTCTTTATCCACCACCAAAATGTTGGATTTGTTCAATTCCGAATCTTGCAACAAACTATACAACAAGCTCAATCCAGCAGCACCTGCTCCTGCTATTATGTAATCGTAGTTCATTGGTTGATTTATTTGTTGCAAGTGTAAAGTTAACCAAAACATTTCTCACGTGAATGGAATAGGGTTACTTCTTAATCGCCCTTTCCAATTTATCGTTAATTGCTCGTCCAATTCCTTGGTTTGGAAATCGCTCTGCAATTATCATTGTGAGGTTTAGTTTATCCAATCTGTGCATAGCAGCATACAAGTTTTTGGCTACTTCCTCCAAGTTTCCAGTAGGTGAAAGTATTTCTTGGTGAACTAGATTTGCGTTTTCTATCTTGGTTTCAAACGACAACACACCAATTTTTTCTGTTGGATTTTCGGCAATCATTTTTTCTATATTTTCCGTAAGGAAAGTAGGAGTAGTAGGGGCATAGTGCCTTGCCAACATTCCTGGAGCAACTGGTGATTTTTCGGAGTGATTCATCACTTTAATTTTCCCAACTTCAATTTCAATTTGTTCCACAGAAACAGATCCTAATCTGTATAAAACAGGAGTTTCTCCTTCAAAACCAACAATGGTCGATTCTATACCTTTTTGGCATACGCCACCATCCAAAACTACTGGCAAAGTTTCTCCAAAATAAGAAAAAACGTGCTCGGCAGAAGTAGGACTTATGCTCCCAAAAGGATTGGCGCTTGGTGCTGCAACTGGGAAATTTAATTCATTCAACAATTGTAAAGTAATAGGATGATTTGGAATACGAACTGCCACAGTTTCTTTTCCTGCATTTACAATTTCGGGAATAATAGGTTGTTTTTCAAGAACTAGTGTAAGTGGTCCTGGCCAAAAGGCTTTGGCTAATTTTTGTGCGTTTTTGGGAATGTTTTTAGCCACTTTATCTAAATATTCAGCCGATTTTATGTGAACTATTAATGGATTAAAAAATGGCCTCTTTTTTAATTCAAAAATCTTGGTTATAGCTTCTGAGTTAAACGCATTTCCTGCTAATCCATAAACCGTTTCGGTAGGGATTGCCACAAGTTCGTTATTGGATAACGCTTTTTTTGCCAGATTAATATCGGTTGTAATCAAGGTTGTAATTGGTAAGGTAAGTGCACAAAGTTAAGGATTTATTCAAAAGTTAAGTTTAAACTAAAGAATGTACTTTTTAGATTTTGAAATTAATTACCACATTCCCTGTTTTTTCTCCAGTCATAACATATTCATAAGCTTTGGCGATATCTTTCATGTCATATTCTTTATCGATAACAGATTTAAATTTATTTTGTTCAAGTAATGCATTCATGGAGTTTAAAGTTCGAGTACAATTTGATGGTATTGGAAATATTACTCTTTTCCCACCTTTTAATTTAGTAATTAATGGTAAGTATAAATTTTCAGCTCCCGGACCTAATTCCGAAGAAATATAGATTCCTTTTGGAGCTAAAAGTTTTTTACAAGCTCCAAAAGAACTTTTTCCTACAGCATCCAGTATAAAATCATATTTTTCATCATCTATTTCTGTAAAATCTTCTTTTTCATAATTATAAATTTTGTCGGCTCCAAGCGATTTTATCAATTCTATGTTTTTTGTGTTACCTACTGCTGTTACTTTAATCCCTTGGCTTTTTATTAATTGTAGTGCTGCCGAACCAATAGCACCAGTAGCTCCATTAATAAGAATTTTGTGTTCTTTTTTTAATTTCACCTTATTAATAAAATTAAAAGCATAATGAGCACCTTCTGCACAGGCGACAGCTTCATTATAAGGTATGTTATTTGGAATTAGTACTATTGCTTTTTTCTCTTTTATTACCATAAATTCAGCCTGAGAGGCTAAGCCTTCGTCATTTAATCCCCAAACTCTATCTCCTATTTTAAAAGAAGAAACTTTATTGCCAATCCCTACAACTTCCCCAGCAAAATCAGTGCCTGAAACTAAAGAAGAAGGTTTAAATAATCCGGTAAAAAATCGAATCAAAAACGGTTTTCCGGTTAATATTCCACAATCTGTTCTATTAACAGTAGTGCAATAAACTTTTACGAGTACTTCATTTTCTTTTGTTTCAGGTTTTGGTATGTCAATAATTCTCAAAACTTCGATACCTCCATATTTTTTTCTTGTAACTGCCTTCATATTATGTGTTAGAAACTAGAGATTTCACATCTAATTTATCGCTTTTAGTAATTAAAAATAGTGTGATAAATAAAAGAATTATTGTTCCAATTGTAATCACTGAATAAGCTTCTAATATATCGGAATAGTAGTGTCCTATTACAGCCTCAGTTGAGAATACCGTAAATACTATCGAGAGATAGAATAAAAACTTGAGTACTTTTGTTGTTAAAGTTCTTAGTTCGTTTTGGGCTTTAAATAAAGAGATGAATAGAACAAAGTAAGGAATCCATAAAAATATGAAATAGGCTTTCCAGGCGATAGGAGATAAAAGAGGAATAATAATAAAAAGTAAAGAGTATTCTAAAATGGAATTGAAACTTGACCTATCCTTTATTTTTTTTCGAAGTAAAATAGCTGGAAAAATTGCAAACAAAATAATATTCAAATAAGTGAGTTTTTTTGCTGCATAAGGTTTCAGGTCTAGTACATTAACTTGTAAATCAATATTAGAATTTTCGGAAGTAAAAAACCTAAGAAATGATCCGAAAATTGATTGATTATTGTGGTTGGCTATATAAGATTTTGGCGCAATTTCTGTAACCCACTGCTGATAATATATGATTGTTTGTTCGTATCCAAAAACCATAAAACTTATTGAGTTGAACCCGATTAGAAATACAAAAGTCCATAATACGGGTTTAAATTCCCTTTTGAATAAAAAATAGAACAAGAAAAAGATGGTATAAACTTTAAGTGAGATAGTTAATCCTAAAAGAAATCCTACCCACATATATTTCTTTTTGATAAAGAAAACAATGCTCAGCAGAGAGCATAGCAGCATGTATATATTGATTTGAAGATTTGCTAGGTTGTCAATAACAAATCGTAATACTATGAGTAAAGGAATTAATATTATTGGGTTTTGAATAAGTATTGTACCGTAATTCTTTTTAAAATTTATAGGTTTATTAAAAATTAATTTAGTTGATTCATTGATAATAAAAAACATAGATAAAACACTTCCTAACAGCCATATGAATTTTATGAAAACACTACTTAAATTATCAAAAAAGGCAAGTATTACACTGAAAACTGAAAAGAATGGAGGCCAAGTGTTGTACTGATCTAGATAAATATTTTCACCATCTATTACCGCATTCCCAGCATTTAGATAGCCAATAAAATCTCCATTTCTCATGGAATCTCTTACTAATTCGAATGATAAAATAATACCAATTAGAACTAGAATTATTGTGGCTATCGAATAGTATTTTTTGGTCATTTATTTAAATTAACCCAGTAGGATTGTTCTACGAATATAAAGAAAAAGTATTCTTATTTAGTTGAATCAAACTGATAGTTGTAAAGCATTTAATCAGTAATAATTACTATTTTGGTTCGTCTATAAAATGAACAAGTATTAAATATAAATAAATGACACATAAAATAACTTCTGATTGGAAAGGGGACATGGCTTACGAAGTAGAAACTACAGGTGGTAAACTACAATTAGATGCAACTCCAGATGAAAATGGAGAAGCAAAAGGTTTGACTCCTAAGTACTTAATGTTGGTTTCTTTGGCTGGTTGCACTAGTATGGATGTAACTTCTTTATTGGAAAAAATGAGAACGCAAGTGACTGATTTTAAAGTAGAAGTAGAGGCAGAGCTTACCGAGGAACATCCGAAATATTACAACAAAGTAAAGATGTTGTACAAGTTTAAAGGAGATGATTTACAAAAAGACAAAATAGAAAAAGCCGTAAAATTATCGGTAGATAGATATTGTGGGGTTTACGAAATGTTTAGGCAGTTTGCTGAAGTTAGTTACGAGATAGTTTATAGTTAACAGGTCTTTTTTGAGATAAAGACTTTACATTTTTAGTTTTCATTTAATTTCCTCTTTTTCAATTTCTAAAAGAATTTTTTTAAAAATTGCCTTTTGATTTATTATCGAATAAACTAAAAAGTAACACTGAAATATTGGAATTACCAATACTACTATTGAATTGATTTTATTCCAAATGAAAAAGAGACAGATAAGACTAATAATTAAGTGAAGAGGATGCCAAACTTTTAGTTTGATTGTTTTTTTGTTATTATCGAAACTAAATTTACTTCTAATTATAAACGCATTTGGATGAGGCATAAAAAATGATAACCAATATGGTACTAATACTAATTGTTCCTTAGTTTTATTTTTTGTTTTGTATCCAAATGTGTTTAGTACAAACTCAGAACATTCTATAATTTCTTTGTCATTATCAATTTCAGATGAAAAAGTAGTAGAAATTATATTTGTAAAGAAATTCAAAGTTAATTTAATCAATACTCCAACTCCCCAATTCCTTGCCTCACAATATCCAGTTCATCATTGGTACAATCAACCACAGTCGAGGCTTCATTGTTCCCAATTCCGCCATCAATTATTAAGTCAATTTGGTGTTCAAATTGTTCAAAAATTAGTTCTGGATCGGTAATGTATTCTACAATTTCATCCTCATGATGAATAGAAGAAGTTACCATTGGAACTCCTAATAATTCTACTATTTGCAAACAAATAATATTGTCAGGTATTCGGATTCCTATTTCTTTTTTATTGGTATCGAACAGTTTAGGGATTTTATTACTTGCATTAAGTATGAAAGTAAAAGGCCCAGGAAGGTTCTTGTTAAGAGCTTTAAAGATACCTCGGCTAAATGGATTGGTGTATTCATCAATCGATTTTAGGTCGGGGCAAACAAGTGAAAAATTTGCTTTTTTAAGTTTTATATTTTTCAACTTGGCCAGTTTTTCAATTGCTCGCTTGTTATCAAGCGAGCAACCAAAATTGTAAACTGAGTCTGTTGGGTAAGCAATAATTCCTCCTTTTTGTAATACTTTCACTGCCTCTTGAATTTTTCTAAATTCAGGATTTATTGGGTGTATTTCAAGGAATTCTGCTGACATAATTTATGCGTTTGCCTTAGCATGATCCGCCAAGAATTTTTCTAATCCACTAGTTGTAAGTGGGTGTTTAGCTAATGCTAAAATTGCACTTAATGGTCCTGTCATTACATCTGCACCAATTTTAGCACAGTTGATAATATGCATTGGGTGACGAACAGAAGCTGCAAGAATTTCTGTTGGATATCCGTAGTTATCAAAAATTAATCTGATTTCGTCAATTAAGTTTAAACCATCTGTTGAGATATCATCCAATCTTCCAATAAATGGAGAAACGTATGTTGCACCAGCTTTAGCAGCTAATAATGCTTGTCCAGGAGAAAAGATTAATGTACAGTTTGTTTTAATCCCCTTTTCAGAAAAATATTTTATTGCCTTAATTCCTTCAGGAATCATTGGCACTTTTACTACAATGTTTTCGTGTAAATCGGCAAGAGCTAATCCCTCTTTCACCATTCCGTCAAAATCAGTAGAGATAACTTCAGCACTTACAGGTCCATCTACAATGTTGCAAATATCTACGTAATGTTTCATTACTCTGTCAGTTCCTCCAATTCCTTCCTTTGCCATCAATGATGGGTTGGTAGTTACACCATCTAATATTCCTAAATCATTAGCATCTTTGATGTCGTTTAGGTTAGCAGTATCGATAAAAAATTTCATAGCTTGTTTGGTAATTTATTGTTTCTCAAAAATACCAAGTAGGGGTTAGTTTACCTATTTAGGTAAAGGGAAGTTTTAAACAAGTTATTAGGTCTTGTTTTTTAATAGATTATTTATCTAAAATCAACCAACTTAAACCACCTCCCATGAAATTATTCTTGTGGTTAAGCCCCGTTCCAAAATAGAAATCGGCTTGTAATTTATCAGTAATTAAATAGGTAATTCCAGCATCAAAACTTGCAATAAGATCTTGAAATTCAAATATTTCTCCAAATGGCTCAATAAAAAATCCAAATCGATCACCTACAGATGTTCCTAGAGCAACTGTATAAGTGAAATTTCCTATTCCAGATCCAAAGTAATCCCAACCTATGTTATAACCTAAATTCACATTTTCGTTTATCTGATGAGAAATTAAAAAACGATTAATTGTACCATATCTAGCAGAATAATTTCTTGTTCCAGAAGGCACAATAACATGAGACATAAATGCAATTTCGGTATTTATAGTCTCTTTTTTTAAGAGTTGTATTTTAGCTCCTAACTGTAAATCATTCATTCCTTGTAACCTGAAGTTTCCAGATTTTGTCCAAGAGTATTCAGTTACTAATCTTAATTCTAACCAATCTAATAATCCATACCTAAATAATGTTGTAGGTAAAGTACTTGAAGTTGTTCCAAACGAAGTATTCATTTCATCAAATTCAATTAAAAATCCGCTTTCAATCTGAAAGCTTTTGTGAGGAATAATCGAAGAACTTTCAGTTTGATCTGGTCTGTCCGTATCAATTTGTTGACTGTAAGAAAGAGTAGAAAATAGGATAAATAAGATTGTTAAATTTTTCATAGTTATTTTTTTATACGACTAATTGTGCGAATACATCTTCAAGTACTACATCAAGTACCATCATTACAAGGAAACCTCCTATAAAACCAAGTGTGGCATGATCGGTATATTTATCTCTTTGGGTTTCTGGTATTACTTCTTCAACAACTACAAAAATCATTGCCCCTGCTGCAAATGCTAACGCATATGGCAGGAGTGGAGTAAAAGTTAAAACGGCTACTGCTCCTAAAACTCCAAAAATCGGCTCTACAATGGCAGATAATTGTCCGTACCAAAAACTCTTTCCTCTTTTCATTCCTTGTCTTCTAAGTGGCATAGATACTGCAAATCCTTCTGGGAAGTTTTGAATTGCCATGGCTAAAGCTAAAGCAACTGCACCTCCAATTGTTGCTCCTTCAACTCCACTTGCAACTCCTCCAAACAAAACACCTACAGCTAATCCTTCAGGAATATTATGAAGCGTTATTGCCATTACAAGTAATAATGTTTTGTTCATCTTGGTTTTTGGTCCTTCAGCCTCAGATACTTTTTCGTAATTAAGGTGAATGTGAGGTATCAATTTATCTAAAGCAAAAATAAATAACGCTCCTAATAAGAATCCAATAACTGTTGGTCCAACTTTATCAAATCCTGTTCCTTCACTCATTTCTAGTGCTGGCATTATTAAACTCCACACACTTGCTGCTACCATAACACCTCCAGTAAATCCTAAGGCAATATCTAAAACTGCTCTATTCAGTGATTTAAAAAAGAACACTAGAGAAGCTCCAGCTGCTGTGGCAAACCAAGTAAAAGATGTTGCTGCAAATGCAGCCCATACAGGATCTACAGACTCAAACCATTGTATTATTTCTTTCATATTGATAGTTTTTTAACTGCTAGTTACTAGCTTTTTTCTATAATTAAATTGGAACTAACTTCTTTCGAGATAGTTACTTTTTTCTTTTCTGTTTTTATAATTTTTGATTTATCAAAATCAAATACCTTTTCAACCTTAATTTTTTTTCCTAAAGTCAGGTTCATTTCCTCTAAGTATTGAAGGAATTCATTATTAGTGTTTTTTACTCCTACAATTATTCCTTCTTCGCCAATCGCTAATTCGTTCAATTGAATGGCTTCTTTACGAGTAGGAATATTTCCTTTTTTATCTGGAATAGGATCCCCGTGAGGATCAAATGAAGGGTGTTCTAAAAAATCATCTAACCTATCTACCAACTCTTCGGATTTGATATGTTCCAGTTGTTCAGCTATTTCATGAACTTCGTCCCATTTGTATCCAAGCTTCTCTACCAAAAAAACTTCCCAAATTCTATGGTTACGAATAATATTGATAGCAATCTCTTTCCCACATTTAGTAAGAGAAACTCCTTGGTATTTTTTGTAGGTGATGAGCTCTTTTTTAGCTAATTTTTTAACCATATCTGTTACAGAAGAAGCTTTGGTTTCCAGTTTGTTAGCCAACTTATTGGTACTAACTGATTTGCCAAACTTACTTTCTAAACCATAAATGGCTTTTAGGTAATTTTCTTCTGTTTTAGTATAACTCATTATGCAAATATAAATATATTTTTAGACTTGTCTAAAAATATTGTTTTGTAAATGGAATAATTCTAAGGTTACCAACAATTGTTAATAAACTTTTTTAGTAACTTTTTTAGTTTACTAGTGGTAAAAAACCGAACTAATCAAGCTATATTTGTTACCCTTTTTAAAGGCAAGAAATAGAGAATACTTACGTTTATTAAGCGTATATTGAACATACAGTTTAAACTAAATTATTGATGAGTAACAATTTACCTGATAACGATCCAATCACAAGAATGGCAACTAAAAAAAAGGCTTCCCCTTTTTTTCAAGACTCAGGTAGAATTCCTCCTCAAGCAGTAGACTTTGAAGAAGCAGTTTTGGGGGCATTAATGCTCGAAAAAAATGCAGTTAATGATGTTATTGATGTATTAAGTCCTGAGAGTTTTTACAAAGATCAACATCAAAAAATATACGATACTATTCACTCTTTGTTTGGTAATAGTCAGCCAATTGATATTTTAACTGTAACACAAGAACTAAGAAATAGGGGTGAATTAGAATATGTAGGTGGAGCTTATTATATCTCTCAACTTACTAACAGAATTGCTTCTGCAGCAAATGTAGAGCACCATGCAAGAATAATTGCACAAAAATTTATCCAAAGAGAATTAATTAGAATTTCATCCGATACGATTAAATCAGCTTATGATGAAACTACTGATGTATTCGATTTATTAGATAAAGCCGAGAGTAGCTTGTTTCAGGTAGCTGAAGGTAATTTAAGTAAGAGTTACGAGAAGATTGACAAAGTGATGCAGCATGCAATTGAAGAAATTGAAAATGCTCAAGATCACGAAGATGGAGTAAGTGGAGTTCCTACTGGATTTACTGCATTGGATAGAGTTACTTCGGGTTGGCAAAAATCAGACATGATTGTAATTGCTGCTCGTCCAGGGATGGGAAAAACAGCCTTTGTTGTATCAATGGCGCGTAATGCAGCTGTTCAGTTTAACCAAGCTGTTGCGATATTCTCTTTGGAGATGAGTTCGGTACAATTGGTAAATCGTTTGATTTCTGGAGAAACAGAAATTCCAGCAGAAAAATTAAGAAAAGGAAATTTAGAGCCACACGAATTTCAGCAATTGCACGCAAGAATTGGAAAATTATCTGAGGCTCCTTTCTTTATTGATGATACGCCAGCTCTTTCTGTATTTGAATTTAGAGCAAAATGTAGAAGGCTTAAAGCCCAACATGATATCAAGTTAATTGTAATTGATTACTTGCAGTTGATGACTGGTGGAGGTGAAGGAAAAGGAAACCGTGAGCAGGAAATTAGTTTTATTTCCCGTTCGATTAAAACGGTTGCTAAAGAATTGGAAGTGCCAATTATTGCACTATCACAATTAAGTCGTTCGGTAGAAACTAGAGGAGGAGATAAAAAACCAATGCTATCAGATTTGAGAGAATCAGGAGCAATTGAGCAAGATGCAGATATAGTATCATTTATTTACCGACCTGAATATTACGGATTAACCACTGATGAAATTACTGGTGATTCCCTTGAAGGAATAGGGGAGTTTATCATTGCAAAACACAGAAACGGTTCTTTAGAGACTGTTAAACTTAGGTTTGTAGGTCAGTTCGCTAAGTTCGAAAACCTAGATTCATTTGATGATGGTGGAGGTACTATTACACCAAATGACGAATTTGATTCAAGTGCTGGCGGAACAATGACCATGCAAAGTAAAGGTTGGGATGATTCTGATGATGATGATTTTGCATCTGATATGGATGATGACAGCCCGTTTTAACATTATCTAATAATCTCGTTTACAAAGCGAACAATTATTCATTATCTTTAAGTCTAAAACCTGTAGCATACTTTTATGAAAAAAATTGTTTTACTTCTTGTCCTAAGTCTTTTTATAAAAATTGGTTATTCGTCTTATCTATTAATTCCAATGGATGAAGGGAAACAAACTAATCATTTAAAAGCCTACGGAATAGCTTTTTGGGTGTTGCAAAATGACATTGAGTTGGAATGGTTATTGAATTATCGTGGAGGAAGTTTTTTAATAAAATACTATAAAGACATTGAAAAGGAATGTGTGATTAGAGGAGTTTCCTATGAACTAATTGCAGATGTACAAGCAAGTTCAATCAAAAATGCAATAGCTGATCCAGAGGTAAACCAAGAAGTTGTAAAATTAGAAACGGCACCAAAAATTGCTGTTTATACTCCCACAGGAAAAATGCCTTGGGATGATGCGGTTACTATGGTTTTGGAGTATGCAGAGATTCCTTACGATAAAATCTATGATTCAGCAATTATCAATATGGTACTACCAAAATATGATTGGCTTCACTTGCACCATGAAGATTTTACTGGGCAATATGGGAAATTTTATGCTGCTTATAAGAATGCAGCTTGGTATCAAAAACAACAAAGAGACGCAGAAGCAAGCGCAACAAGTTTAGGATTTAGTAAAGTATCGGAATTAAAACTTGGGGTATCAACTCGAATAAAAGAGTTTATAGCAGGAGGAGGGTTTTTGTTCACAATGTGTTCGGGAACAGATTCTTATGACATTTCTTTAGCTGCACAAAATACAGATATTTGTGCATCTATGTTTGATGGTGATGCTGCTGATAGGCAGGCACAATCTAAACTTGATTTTTCACAAACACTTGCCTTTAAAGACTTTCAATTAGTTACAAATCCATTACAATATGAGTTTTCATCAATAGATGGAACAAGTATGAGATTTAAACAAAGAGTACCACAAAATCAAGATATATTTAACTTGTTTGAGTTTTCAGCAAAATGGGACATTGTACCAACTATGTTGTGTCAAAATCATACCTCAGTAGTTCAGGGTTTTATGGGGCAAACAACTGATTTTAGAAAAGAATACATCAAGTCAAGTGTAACCATAATGGGAGAAACGAAAGCCATGGGAACTGTTCGTTATATGAGTGGGGAACTTGGTGAGGGTAGATGGACTTTTTATGGAGGACACGATCCAGAGGATTATCAACATAGAGTAGGGGATCCACCAACAGATTTAAACCTACATCCAAATTCACCTGGCTACAGGTTGATTTTGAATAATATTTTGTTTCCTGCAGCAAAGAAAAAGAAGAGAAAGACTTGATTTTTTTCGATTAAAGCATGAATCTTTAGAGACTCCAAGAATTTTTTTTTGGAGTTTTTTTTATGCATTTTTCAGTCTTACATCTCCTGTTATGGTTAAGATTTTTGAATTTTAGTTCTGTTATAGTTTTAAGCTATTTCTAGGGTATGAGCCAACCATTGAAAAAATGCAACCGTTATATAGTAAGAGAATGAGAAATTAATTTCTTTTATATAACAATCAGCTGAATCGATTTTCATTACTTTTTCTCTATTTATTTTCCCCGATTTTTATACCCTAAACAAAAACAATTTATTATGAAAAAAATATTACTATTCGCCCTGCTTATTTCACTATTTTCTTTTAATGCAAAAAGTACCCACATTGTTGGTGGAGATACCAAAGTTGAACAGATTGGTCCAAATCAATTTAGAGTAGTCTTTCGCTTAATCCGATATTGTAATGGAATTCCAGCTCCACAAATAATTTCAAATTATAAAATATATGACAAAGGGACAAATTTGCAAATAAGTTCTTCCACTGCATTTATAGATACTATGATAACTTTTATTGCAGGAGGTTCTCTAATAACTTGTATTGAAGATTATACTTATGTAGATACAATTTCTCTTGCTAATAACCCAAATGGTTATTATGTTTCATGGAGTCACTGTTGTAGAGCTTTAACTATTCTAAATCATGATGCCGATAGCTATATTTGGACCTGTGATATTCCAGACCCTGCAATTACTGGAGGTAACTCTAGCCCGAGCTTTGTTGGTTATCCTTCTACAGTGGGTTTATGTGTTGGTGTCCCTATAAATCTTGATTTTTCTTGTGTTGACCCAGACGGAGATAGTTTAGTTTATTCACTAGTTAGCCCTTACGATATCTCATCAACTGGGGGAAGTAAGCCTTTTTCAACTTTAACTTATAAGCTCGGTTATAGTTTATTTAGCCCTTTAGGTGCTGGAGGTTCTTTAACTATTAATAGCTCAACAGGAATAGTAACAGGATTAGCACCACTCTTGGGAATATACGTAATGTCTGTAAAATGTGAAGAATTTAGAAATGGTATTAAAATAGGAGAGGTAATTAGAGATTCTGAAGTCCCATCTGGAATTTGTTCTTTACTATCAACTGATGAGATAGATTTTGATAAGTTAATTAGTGTTTACCCAAATCCTAACAATGGAATATTTACAGTTGAAACTCCTGTTAATACTAATGTGGATGTGTTTAATGTAAATGGAAAGCTAGTGTACTCTTCAAGTTTAAATAGTGCTAAAAACACTGTGGAATTAAATAACTTAACTAGCGGTATTTACACTGCAAGATTCACTTCTAATGGACAAAGTGCAATTAAGAAGATAGTGGTTAATTAATAACTAAGATTATTTTTATAATTTGAATCTCTGTGAGTTTAGGCTTACAGAGATTTATTTTTGATCGATACCATTTGGTAAATTCTACTCCTTAATAGAGTCCTAATCCTAATTTAAACCCAAAACGGTAATCTGATGAATATTCATCAATAAAAGGTTGGTTTACAAATTTACCTATTGAGTTTCCTCCAAATTCAGCATCATCAAATGAAGTTTTTTCTACATAAAGACTAAATGTTATGAGCTTATATATGTTTTTTAAATCATAGTCAAAAGGGGCTAATTTCCCTTTTTTAAAGATAAAATATGGCTTACAAGTAAATTCCATTCTAATTAACTTCTGATTTAAAGCTTGAAGGTTAGAATTTGAATTTGGAATGATATTTTGATAACCATGAAAAATATAAGTTGCCTTACCATACAGCATACTAAATGCTAACCCTCCAAATCTATCTGGAAAAGGAGAAATTGTAACCCCAAAAAGGTTAAATCCATTTCCGTCAATGGTATAATTCTCTTCTTTGTTAATTCCCCCAAATAAAGTTGAAGCGTTTGCTGAATCTTCAATATTATCTAATTGATTATCATTAAAATTATCATTAAAGTCTGAGACGAATTCATTCGATAGATTTTGTCTAAATAGTTTTGATATAGAGCCATCAAAACTATAAGTAATACCTAAAAAAAACTTGTCGGTAAAAATTCTTGAAATATTTAATCCAATACTGTATTGAGTTCCTCCCATTGCAAACGTTTTGTTTTTTGGAGCATAACCATATGCATACGAAAAGTAAAAAAGATGAGACCTTGAGTTTTCATTATAGTATAAAACTTTATTTAAATATTCGTTTTTAAACATTGGCTCAATGTTTTTTGACGAATCAGTTTGGCTATAAAAATCACTAAATCCAAATAAAAGAATACACAGGAAAATTTTATTCATTTTCTAATTTACTTTAATTAAAAGCTTTTAATCAGTAACAACAAATAAGTATAGTGAATATTTACTCCTTAATAAACTTCTCAACCCCAATCACTCCATTTTCATCAAGTAATTGAATAAAGTAAACACCAGAAGTAAGTTCGCTAATTGAAATTTGAGAAGAAAAAGAGCTAGAACCAACTACTTTTCCTTGCATATCAATAAGTTGATAGGAGGTAGATTTGTTTTCAATTGAGGATATTTGAATAAACTCTTGAGCAGGATTTGGGTAAACAGTGAACTTAATATTCCTGTTCTCTTCATTAACAGATGCAAATAAAAGATCATAAAATCTTACAGTAGTTATAGTTGTTAAACCAAGCGTTTCTATTCCTTCTGCTTTCATCACTGGCAAACCAAAAGCTGCATCATACCAAGTGTATTCTACTATTTTTCTTGGAATTCCAAAAGGTGTACCCATAAAATTAAGTGAATCTATTTGATCTAGAGTAGTTTTTACTTTTAATACATTGCTGTGAGTTGTATAAGGCGTTATTAATGTTCCCCAACCTTCTACTTTCCATTCTCTCTCATAATCTGCTTTGTACACTATATTTTGGCCTAACGAGTTTAAATCAACTCCCCAACCACCAAAAGATTTTCCCGAATCTTGGTAGGTAAAAGGAAATGTAATAATAGTATCAGACTCGTAATATTCGGCTACAATTGGAACAATTAGATTGTTAGTGTCTTTGATTTTTAAACCTTTTACGTTACCAACTAATTGGTTGTTCGCCAAATTTGCCATAGTCATTACATCATAAAGTGTAACTACTACTGCAGGAAAAGAATCTAAGTCAACAATGCCAATATTAGTAAGAGTATTCCATTTGAAAAGACATGTAAATCCACCACCATTTAAAATACATTGTGTAACAAATGCTGTTTGATACCCAGAATTTGCTGGTGTTACTGAACTTAAGCTACTTGTTGCATCTCTACCAAGAGCATTGTAATCCCAAGTGAAATTTGCTCCAGTAGTATCAAAGTTAAAAGCGTTTATTCCAATGGTAACTGCAGACATTTGATGAGAATAAGTTCCCGAAGCATGGTTAGATGCTGTATAAGATAATTGACTGAAACTGAGTGTTCCAATAAATAGGAGTGCAAGAGTAAGAATTCGTTTCATTTTCAAAGTAGTATCAATTATTTATACTTCTAATTTACGAATTATTATTGGGATAAAGACTTTGGGTTATTTTGAGGTAATAATTATCAATTACTTCACAATACTCCCAAACAAATCAAAGTAATCAGCAGTATTGATTTTTACGGTAGCGTAATCACCAATTCTTACATGATTTTCTTCAGAAATAGGAACCCAAACTTCGTTATCTACTTCTGGTGAATCAAATTCTGTCCTTCCTACAAAGTGTTCTCCTTCAATTCGGTCAAAGAGTACTTTAAACTCTTTTCCAATTTTAGCTTGGTTGTGCTCGTAAGAGATAGTCGATTGAATATCCATAATCTCTTCGGCTCTTGCAGTTTTTACTTCTGCAGGAACGTCATCATCAGAGTTATGAGCGTGAGTATTTTCTTCATGCGAATATTCAAATATTCCCAATCTATCGAATTTCATTTCTTTTACCCATTCTGCCATTTCCTGAAAGTCCTCTTCAGTTTCCCCAGGGTAACCAGCAATCAAAGTTGTTCTGATTGCAATTCCAGGAACTTTCTCACGAATAGTTTTTACCAAAGCGGTAGTCTTTTCACGGGTAATTCCTCTACGCATGTCTTTCAGCACCTTGGTAGAACCATGTTGTAAAGGCATGTCTAAATAATTACAAATGTTATCTCTTTCTGCCATTACATCCAATACATCTAATGGGAAACCACTAGGGTAGGCATAGTGCAACCTTATCCATTCCAATCCTTCAATATCAGAAAGCTGACGAAGTAATTCGGCTAATTTTCTTTCTTTGTATAAATCTAATCCGTAGTAAGTTAAATCTTGAGCGATTAGCATCAATTCTTTAACTCCGTTTGCTACTAAACTTTTTGCGTTTTTAACTAATTGCTCAATAGGAGTAGACTTGTGTTTCCCTCTCATTAGTGGGATTGCACAAAATGAACAAGGTCTGTCACATCCTTCAGCAATTTTGAAATAAGCAAAGTGAGCCGGAGTAGTTAAAATTCGTTCTCCTAATAATTCTTTTTTGTAGTCTGCATTAAGGACTTTAAGCATTTGTGGTAATTCACGAGTTCCAAAATAGGCGTCTACCTGTGGAATTTCTTCTTCCAAGTCGTCTTTATACCTTTCTGATAAACATCCAGTTACGTATAATTTATCAACTAATCCATTGTCTTTCGCATTTGCGTACTGTAGGATAGTATCGATAGATTCTTGCTTGGCATTATCAATAAATCCGCAAGTATTCACAATCACAATTTCGTGATCTTGACTATTTGATTCGTGTTCTACATCAAATTTATTGGCATGTAGCTGAGCCATTAGTAATTCCGAATCAAAGGTGTTTTTAGAACAACCTAATGTGATTACGTTTACTTTATTTTTTTGTAATGTTTTTGTCTTCATGTTTTAGAGAGAATGTTAGAATTGAGAATTATAGAATGTTAGTTATGTTAGCTCTTTTTAGTTTAAAGAGGGTTGTCTGAAATTGATTTCATATAACTAAATAACATTTTATCCACTTCTTCAATATCCATTAAAAGTGTATCAGTATTATAATATTTTAAATCTTTAGTAAGTATTAAAAAGTAACGTACTTCATTTAGTGATGCTTTCGAAATATTGTAAAATCTCAATTTATCTTTGGCGCCTCTTCTTCCAAATCCTTCTGCAATATTTGCTGCTATTGATACGGAAGCTCTCCTAATTTGTGAAGTTAGTCCATAAATTTCATCCTTTGGGAATTGTTGAGTCATTTTATAGATGTTAAGAACAAGAGAATGGGCTTTTTGCCAAACAATTAATTTTTCAAAAGAATAATTTTTGGTTTCCATTTTAATTAATTTTTTCCTTTTCTATCATTCTAAATTCTCTTTTCTAGATTCTAACTAACACGAGAATCTTACTTCAATGAAAATAATGAATCTACAAACTCCATTTTATTGAAAACTTGTAAATCTTCCATTCCTTCACCAACACCAATGTATTTAACAGGAATACTAAACTGATCGGAAATTCCTATAACAACTCCACCTTTTGCCGTACCATCAAGTTTGGTAAGTGCAAGGGAAGTAACATCTGTTGCTTGCGTAAACTGAGCACATTGTTCTATAGCATTTTGCCCTGTTGAACCATCTAATACTAATAAAATTTCATGAGGTGCATCAGGCACAACCTTATCCATTACTCTTTTAATTTTAGTAAGCTCGTTCATTAAATTTACTTTATTATGTAATCTTCCGGCTGTATCAATAAGTACTACATCTGCACCTTGAGTCACTGCACTTTGTAAAGTGTCAAATGCAACCGAAGCAGGATCGGCATTCATTCCTTGCTGTACAATAGGAACTCCTACCCGATTTGCCCAAATAATAAGTTGATCAACTGCTGCTGCTCTAAACGTATCGGCAGCACCAAGAACTACTTTTTTTCCAGCTTTCTTAAACTGATGAGCTAACTTTCCAATGGTAGTAGTTTTTCCTACACCATTAACACCTACAACCATTATTACATGTGGTTTGTGAGTATCAGGAACAGAAAAATCAGTTTGGTCAACAGAGTTGTTTTCTTCTAGTAAACCAGCAATTTCTTCTTGTAGAATTTTGTTAAGCTCAGAAGTATTGATGTATTTATCTTTAGAAACACGAGCTTCAATTCGTTCTATAATTTTAACTGTAGTTTTTACACCAACATCAGAAGTAATAAGCGCTTCCTCTAGTTCGTCTAATACATCTGCATCTACAGAAGATTTTCCGGCAACAGCTCTTGATAGTTTCGAAAAAACCGATTCTTTAGTTTTTTCGAGCCCTTTGTCGAGAGTTTCTTTTTTTTCTTTCGAAAATATTTTTTTAAATATGCTCACTATAAATCTATTTTAATCCCAATTCTTTTTTTCGTTTTTTAAGTAGTTCAGAAACTTCAATTTTATCTCCTTTTTTTATCGAACTATCAACTTCAATAAGAATATATTTTTTTCCTTTATTCTTAAAATATACTTGTTGTCCAATTGATAGTACAACTGCACTAGATGAATTAGGAGACAAGTTAGGATTCATTACTGATGGAATAAGAAGCGGAATTGATTCAGAAGATATGTTAGTTAAAAAGAAACTAATTTTTTCAGCAGATTCTTGGCTCTCAATATTCTGAGAATTAAGTTTTGAAATATTACTTGTTGTGCATGAAGCAAAAAAAAGTAAAAAAAGTATTGAATAATTCCTCATATTAAGTGATGTTAGTAAATAAAAAAAGCTTCTTCCATAGATATGAAAGAAGCTCAATATAGTGAATAGTAAGTGATTTACTTACTAAAAAAATCTTTTACTTGGTTGTTCAATACAATCGCTTCTTTAAATTGGTAAGCCCCAGTCTTTGGTGATTTTACCGCTTTAATAACCTTTGTATGTTGTTTTCCTCCTCCTTTTTGTAAGGATGCTACTACTTTCTTAGCCATATCTTAATTATTTAATTTCTTTGTGAATTGTGTGTTTTCTCAAAATTCTGTTGTACTTCTTCACTTCCATTCTTTCTGGAGTGTTTTTTCTGTTCTTAGTTGTGATGTAACGAGATGTTCCAGCAACTCCTGTCGCCTTATGTTCTGTACATTCTAAGATTACTTGTATTCTATTTCCTTTTGTCTTCGCCATTGTGCTTTAATTTCAAGAGTGCAAATATATAAACTATAATATTACAATCAAATATTTAACTGCAAATATTTATATTAATTAAGGGATTATTAATTTTTCATCAAAGCCTCTATTTCATTGATGGTTCGGGGTACACAATCCGACAAATTTTCTGGTTCGCCAGAAGTAATTAATATATCATCTTCAATTCTTACTCCAATATTCCACCATTTTGGGTCACAATCCGATCCTGCTGGAATATAAATCCCTGGCTCCACTGTTATTATTTGTCCAGGAGTTAATTCTCCATAACTTCCTACATCATGAACATCCAATCCTAAATAATGAGAAGTTCCATGAGGAAAGTATTTTTTTACTTCTGATAGATTTTTAATAATACCTAATTCAATTAATCCTTCAGCTATTATTTCATTAGCAACTCGCCCTGCAATCCTAAAACTATTTCCTGCCAAACAAGAGTCAATTCCTGCAGATTGAGCTTTTAATACTAAATTATATATGATTGCTTGTTCAGTTGAATACTTTCCATTTACTGGTAGTGTTCTTGTAACATCAGCAGTATATCCATGATATTCGGCTCCAATGTCACTTACTAATAAATCATTTTCTTCAAACATTCTTCGGTTACTCACATAATGTAAAATGCATGAATTACCACCACTTCCATGAATTGAGGGAAAACCAGCATGTTCGGCTCCTTCGTTTCTAAAATGATATTCTACCAATGCTTCTGTTTGGTATTCAGCCATTTGTGGAGTAAGTTTTTTCATTAACTCGGTTTGCGATTTGCAGGTAATGTCAATTGCTTTTCGCATAAGTACCATTTCTTCTTCTGTCTTAATTTCTCTCAGTTGTCCCATAAATCTACCTAAATGAGGGCTTCCAGTTTTACGAACTGTTTGGGTTAAAAAATGCTTTTTTAAATCGAATAAATCAATTTTAGAACGTGTGTCTCGAGTGTCATTATTATCAATTGGGAAGTAGGTGTAGTTAGTCCCATCAATCTTACAGTTAGTAGTTTTAAACACTGTAGTTGGCAGAACCATCTCAAATTCAAGTATTTGTTTAGCTCCTTCCACTCCTAATCTTTTTCCTAGCCACAATTCTTTACTTGCATCTCGAGGTTGAACAAAAAGTAATTCTTTTATCAATTTACCATTAACCAAAGTTGGATGCTTGTAAATGATAACCATAGAGTGTGGTTCATTAAGTCCAGTTAAATATCTGAAGTTTGGATCCTGATGGTATTCAAAATCTACATCATTGGAGCGATTACGAATAGGAGCAGAGAAAAATATTGCAACAGAACTATCTGGCATTAAGTTTCTTAATTGTTCTCTTCGGTCTTTATGAAAACTAGCAGGTAATAAATCGGTATCGTAAACACCAACTTCTTTAGGATTAATAGTATTTTCTTCTTTAGTAGTTATTTTTTCTTGAGACAGTAAATTACAACTTGTCATAATTAGAAAAACAAAAATCCAGTTTGTTTTTAGTAGTTTATTCATAGCTAAATGTACAATAAAACTTAATAATTATTGGGCTAAATAATTAGTTAAAAACTATAATATATTAAGTTTTGGACTAGTTATTACATTCACAAACCTTGCATTCGGCCTCGGTTTTAAATCCTTTTTCATCACAACCGCTATACCTAATTTTAACACATTTATTGTCACCCTCGGCAAAAAACCAACTTTCAAAATCTGCATAACAATTTCCGCCTGTAGGAGATTCACTACAAGCAGGAATGTCTTTTTTACAGCTTTTTTTGCAATTTGCTAAACCAACTGAAAGTATTATGATTACAATTAGGTTTTTCATTAACCATTATTTTCTACTCTTAATAATTTTCTTGATTTTTTTAGATGGCTTGATGTTGTTACTTTCATCTGAACAATACTTTACCATTATCTCTTCCGATTGATTGTATATTTCTTCGTTAGTTAATTCTTTATCAGGATTATCTAAAACCACTTTTGCCATAGCTGCAAGATATAAACCTATATACTCTTCTTTTCCTTTTATTAATGACATTGCATCATCTCCAAGTTCAAAAGTGTAATCTGGTGTACCATTCATCCATTTCATAATGTACTGAGTAGCAATAATTCTGTTCATTCCATTTTCATCATTAGGGTTTTCAAATAAATAATTGGCACATTTAAGTACTTTGTCCATTTCAGTAGTATAACTCTCTACAGTTTCAAATTCATAATTTGCAAGTTTTTTAAAGTTTTGGCTAAATGAAATGTTAGCTAATAGAACTAGTGCTAGGATAAGAATGTTTTTTTTCATGATGTTATTGTTTAAATGAATGGCAGACGTTTGTTCGTCAGCTTTTTAAAGGTAGTAATTTTACTGTTTTTATCAAAGAAAGTAATAATCTTACTGAATTAAATTTCATTCCTTTATTAAATCAGTTTCTCAAATAACATTTTTTTATCTTCGTGTTTTAATTCGCTATGCAACTAGACCCACAAACAAAAGAAGACTTAGAATTTGATTCCGTATGCGAATTGTTGGCTAAGTTTTGTAAATCT
>CALLII010000111.1 GCA_938009745.1 uncultured Flavobacteriales bacterium | reverse complement strand
AAAACCAATTAGTGTTCCATCATTGTTTCCGGCATAATCAATAGCAGTTGTATTACCAGTGTTAGTTCCTCCAGCTATCCCCTCATTAAATTTGTAATATGCAGTAAGTCCATTTGGTAATGTACAATATTCATCAAAACGATCAGCTGCAATTTGAGCTTGTGTTCTGGCATAATCATAAAATCTTACCTCATCAATTTCTCCTCTAAATCCACCAGCTCCATCTATTCTTTTTCCTATTCTAAAGTCTACAACAGAACCAATGTTTGTAGTTACTGTAAGGTTTCCTGCTACATCTAATACACTATCAACATATAAGCTATACTTGTTAGCTGCAGAAGGATCATAAACCACAGCAACATGGTGCCAGTTTCCATCATTTACAGCAATAGTTCCACTCAATCCATTTCCACCAACTTCTAGTCGAATTGCATTACTCCATAAAATATTGAAAGTAAAACGACCTCCTGTTACAAAAGATCCATAATCAGCTATTACTCCTTGTTTACCTCCGTTACTTGGATTAAAATTTGAGGTTGTTTTTATCCAGGCTTCAATTGTTCTTGCTTGTGTCCCACCAGAAATACCTGGATAAGTAGTTTGTACATGTGTTGCTAAACTATCGAAATGTAAAGCAGTATTCTGAGAAAATGTAGTAGTTGATAATAAAAATGATAGTATCACAATTATTAATGAGTATTTTTTGTTTAACATGTTAGTGTTATTTATTGTTTAACGAATTTTGTAAACCTTCTTTGGTTTTTATCTTCTATTTCAAGAAAATAAACTCCATTTTCTAACCCCGAAATATTTATAGAAGAATTTGTAAGACTGCTTTTATCTATTAATTGTCCATTAATAGAATATATTTTATAAATAGCTTGATTAAATTCTCCAACAACTTGAATTAAAGAAGACGAAGGATTAGGGAATACCTCTAGATTTTGAATTGGATTACTTTCAATTGAAGTCAAACTAATATTTACACAATCAGAGGTGTCAATACAACTTCCTCTTGAAACAATTACAGCATAATCTCCAGTTTGTGTAGCTATATAAAACCTTGATGTTTCTCCTGGAATTAGTGCGTAATTACTATCACATCTTACCCATTGGTGATTTGCAAAGGCATCCCAAGAATCTAATCTTCCTCCAGTTCTATAAATAGAATCGTTTACAGCTCCAGAAACATCTATGATGTAACGAACAACAGTATCACATCCGCCAGAAGTTGAAACAGTATCATAATAAGTCCCTGAAGTTGAAATTACAGTTCCCATTGCAGTTGTGTATGTTGTACAGCTAGTGTCTGAAATCGTATTGCTAATAATAGCAGGAGGAAAGGTAATTATATAACCCACCAGGCTATCGCAAGGACCAGAACTTGATAAAGTGTCATAATAAGTACCAGGAGTTGTAATTATTCTCCCATCAGGCATTATGTAAGAACCACAAGCCGATACATTGTTTGAGCTTACTACAGAACCTGGAGTTAGAGATTGTCCAGTAGTCCAATTAGAGGCAGCTCCACTCAAAGCAAAATTAGTTAATGTTCCTGTGTTTCCATTTCCAGATAAATCTGTTAAAGTTGTAGTTGTAGTATTTGTTCCGCTAGCAATTCCTTGATTAAATGTATAGTAAGCTTTTATGCTTGAAGGAATTACACATAGTTCGTTATTCATATTAGCGGCTATTTCTGCACTAGTTCTAGTTACATTCCAAATTCGTACTTCATCAATTTTTCCCGGAAAATTTCTGCTTCCAACATAAATAGGAGCATACCCTATACCTAAATTACTTGTTGAATTAACTATTGAAATTGTTTTGGCTAAAGAATCTACAATTACTCCATTTACGTAAATTCTCATCCAAGTACCGTCATAAGTACCTGCTACATGCTGCCAGGTGTTAAGTGTTAATATATTTGCCGAAGATATTTCGTTCCACGGGCCAGGTCCACTCCCAATGTTAAAGTTTAGTTTTCCCCCATCACCACATCTCAACATGTATCCACCTCCAGATAATGATTCTCTATTTATTATGTTTGCTTGCCAAACTTGTGATTTCCATGATGTAGGATATATCCATGCTTCTAATGTTAGTGCGGTTCCAGTTATTTGAACCGAAGTATTATTACCACAATCTACTTGATCATTAGTCCCATCAAAACTTAGAGAGTTTTGCGAAAAATTTATAGTGGATATTAGTAAGAAGAATAGAATAATACTAAAAGTGTAGAGTTTTTTCATAATTGTTTTATTAATAAGTCACTAAAAATAACAATTTTAAGAATACAAACATCAATTACTAAGTTGTTTTTTGGACACTAAACTGTTTGAAAAACAGTAATGTTAAAATCACAAGTAATTGAAATAGCTTCACAATTCTCAATTTTGGTTTGAGCTTGTTTACTAGTATTCCAATAATAAGGAGTCATTTTTAATAAATTTTGGAGCATTCCAGAATCATTAATTTCAATTTTAAATGTTTTTCTATGGGTTGATATGTGAGAAAATGGGAGTTCTATTTTCTCAATAATATTGTACTCATGGGGTCTAAAAGAATCGTAAATTAATTCGGCCAATTGTTTCATGTGGTTTTCACCAGGACTTACAATTATTAAGTATCCATTTTCGATTAAAATTCTTCCGAATTCCTTGCTATCATTAGGCGAGAAAACAGATAAGATTAAATCGATACTATCAGTTTTAACTGGTAAATTATAGATAGAACTAACAAAATAAAAATTGTTTTTATACTTTTTAGCAGCATGTTTTACTGCATATTTAGAAATATCAGTTCCAATAATAGTCGATTTTAGTCCGTTCAAACTACTTAAAGCATTATCCGAGTAATATCCTTCGCCACAACCAGAGTCTAGAATAGAGAGTTCTTTTGTTGAAAAATTCAACTCATTTTCAATAACAGATTTTATTTCTTTCATCAAAGGATCATAAAATCCTTGTTCCAAAAAATCTCTTCTGGCTTTAACCATCATGTCATTATCTCCAGGAGATTTTGATTTTTTTTTATTTACTGGTAATAAATTAATGTAGCCTCCTTTAGATAAATCAAAATTGTGATTGTTTTGGCAAACATAACTTCTATCATTATTAAATGATAGAGATTCATTGCAGTGAGGGCAGGAGATAGGAAACATAAATTGAATTAACTATTTCTTCAAAAATACATTATTAATCCATTTTAAACTTCTTTTTGTAATATCTATTCCATCCTACAATAAATGGAACTAAGATTATAGTTGGCAATAGCCAAAAAATAAAATCGAAACTTCCCAATTGCACTACTTTATATATGTTGTTAACCAAAGCAGCTGTTACCGAAGCTATAAATGCAGCCATCATCATATTAAGATGATGAAACCACCACCACATTTTTTCATATTCAGTTTTCTTAAAATGCTTAATGTCTTTGTATGCATTAAGTGCAAGTAACCCACCAAATACAGAACAAAGAATAGCGAATCCAATATTGTTAGTACTTAGCGTAACAGTATAAAGTCCATAACTAATTAATCCTATTCCTGAGATTACTCCTGCATAAGCAACTAGCTTGTCATACCACTTTACATCATTTGGTTTTTTTCTTTTTAAAGAACGATAACCTGAAAAGCTTGTGAAAAAACTAAGCATTGCAATACCAAATAAAAATAGGTTAAATTTAAAGAAAACGATAGCTAGTAATGAGGTTGCAAATATGATTACCATACACCAGAAATAGAGTAATCCTGATTTTTTATGAAGCTTATTGCCTTTGGGAGTAGCTACTATTGCTATGATTCCTGCAAGAAGACTTAATACTCCTGCAATAACATGAATTAATAAAATATAATAGTGAATTGAGTTTACATAGTTCCCTGAAAGCATATTGTTGTTGTATTTTACTGCTTAATATACTACTTTTAACTAGGATTTCAAATCTTCTTCCTATTTTCAAAATTATGAAACAAATATTTCTCATAGTCCTTTTAGCATTAGTTAGCTCATTGGGTTTTTCTCAATTTTATTCTAAAGCTCAAATAACAACTATCAATAGCGCAAAGACTGCATTTGAGGGTGATTTATATTTAGATACAATCAATAAAGCCTATTTCATTGGGCTTACAGATGGTTCGCTTTCCGAAATTGGTATGGATTCCACTAGAGTTTCTAATATATTTTATGATTTATTAGACACAATAAATGGATCTGTTTTCCCAGTTTTTGCCGAAGAATCTGGTCCGTTAGATGTAAATGCATTTGAATGGGCTTATGGAAATGGTGATGATTCTCCTGCAGATTTTGGAATTGTATTACCTATGAATTGTGAGCTATTTGCAATTGGTCTAAACGTTAGAACTGGTTCTGGAACAGTAGAGGTATATAAAAATGGTGTGGCAACAGGATTAAATTCAGGTTCAGCTTCACCAGTTTCTTTAAACAGTAGTTTTACAGCTCTTTCTTTTAAAGCTGGTGATGTTGTTAACTTTAGAACTATAGCACAGTCAGGAGCATCCGAAGGTGGAAAAGTAGTAGCTTGGTTAAGAGTGCCAAGCACTGATTTACCAACAAAAAAATTATACGGAGGCACTGTCCCTGCAAATACTTTGGGAGAATCAGGAGACGAATATATGAATACTTCAAATGGTGATTTATACTCAAAATCTGGTGGTGTATGGACTTTCCAAACTAATTTAAGAGGGATTACGGGAGCTTCATCATTAAGGTCATATATTCAGGTTACTAATACTGTAAGTGATAATATAAATAACGGAACGACTACTTTTGACTGGTTAGATACAATTGTTATTAATGCTATTAGTAATGATTTACCTACCTTTTCAATGGATACAAATGGTATTACAATTAATAAAACTGCTACTTACAAAGTAACAATATATCAATACCAAGTATCTGTTGTGCAAAGATCCAATTCCAGTGTAAGAATTACAAAAAACGGAATTATAGAGGATGGTTTTGGTGCAAATGCATATGTCAGAAGAGTTAGTGGGCATGATGAGTCTACAGCTAGTATTTCTAAATTAATTAGTATAACTGCTGGAGATAAATTAGGATTTGTTAATGTTCAACAAGCTCTAGTTGGGTCAGTTACTTGTCCTGCAAATAGTCTAATATTTATGATAGAAGAAATGTAAAATGTAGTAGTACAAAAAAAAAGGGAATTGAATAATCTTCAATTCCCTTTTTTTATGAATTCTAATACAATTACAACCCTTTTAAAGCTTCATCATAATTTGGCTCATCCACTATATCATTACACAATTCACTGTAGGTAATTTTCCCTGTTTCATCAGTAACCATTACTCCTCTGGCGTATAACCCTGCTAAAGCTCCATCAGCCATTTCCATTCCGTTATTTGCAATAGATTTATGTCTAAAATCAGAAGTTGTAACAGCATTCTCAATTCCTTTATCTCCACAGAATCTTTTTAATGCAAATGGTAAATCCATTGAGGCAAATACAAGCATTACATCCTCTCTATCTTTTAGTTTATTAGAAAACTGCCCTAATTGCATAGCACATACATCTGTATCCACACTTGGGAATACATTAAATACTACTTTCTTTCCTTTTAAATCTTCGTTAGTTAATTCCGATAAATCAGATTTTATTAATCTAATTGTTGGTAATTGTTCTCCCACTTTTGGGAATTCTCCTTTTGTAGAAATTGGTGTTCCTCCTAGTTTTGTTTGGCTCATAATTAATGTTTTTGTATTCGTTATTTAAACTGTAGTGAATATACCAATTTTGCATTTTAATAAGCTGGTTTTGATCAATGTTTTCTGAGATTTTATACAAAAAAAAAGCGATTCAACTTATTAGCTAAATCGCATTTTGTTTAATAAAAAACAAATTCTTAGTTCTTAACAAACTTCATTACAGCTATTCCTGTAGTAGTTTTTACTTGTAAAAAGTAAACTCCATTTTCAAGTCCTTCAACATTAATAACGTTATTGGAATTGTTCGTTTCATCTAAAACAATTTTCCCTGAAACATCAATTATCGTAAATCCAGTAATAGTTATGTTTTCAAGATTTTTGATCGTCACTAAATTTGAAGCTGGATTTGGAAATACTTCAAAAGAGTTGTTTAAAACACTTTCGGATATTGAAGCTGGATTTATATTAACACAGTCAGATGTATCAACACAAGTTCCTCTAGATACAATTACTGCATAATCTCCTGGCAGTGTAGTAATAATAAATCTATTAGTTTCTCCTACAATTGGAGCAAAATTACTATCACACCTTACCCATTGGTGATTAGCAAAAGAATCCCAAGAGTCAATTCTTCCTCCAGTTCTATAAACTGAATCATCTACAGCTCCAGAAACTACGATATCATATTGGATAACTGTATCACAATTTCCAGTTGTAGAAACAGTATCGTAATAAGTTCCCGAAGTAGTAATCATTTTTCCTAAAGGAGTTGTGTAGGTTGCACAACCAGAATCAGCTACTACATTTTTTATTGTGGCAGGTGCTAAAGTAATTACATAACTATCTAAACTATCACATGATGCAGAGCTTCCTACTGTATCAAAATAAGTTCCTGCAGTTGTTATAACAGTTCCATTTGGCATGGTATACGAACCACAAGCAGTTATAGGAAAGGTAGAGTTAATAGTAACTGGTAAAATATTCATTCCTGTTACCCAATTAGAAGTTGTTCCTGTTAATGCAAAACCAGATAAGGTTCCATTGTTGGTTCCAGCATCATCTGTAGCAGTTGTTACAGCAGTATTTGTTCCTCCTGCTGTTCCTTGATTAAATTTGTAATAAGCTTTTAGAGTTGTTGGAGCTGCGCAAAACTCAGTATTCATGGTTGATGCTATCTCAGTTTGAGTTCTTGCTACATCCCATACTCTTACTTCATCAATTGCTCCTTTAAAACGAATGTTACCTCCTGGTACTCTATCACCAATTCTTAAATCAGTACCAGTTGTTGGAGTATTAACATTAGATAAATTTCCTGTACCAGCCTGAACTCCGTTTATATACAAATATCCAGTTCCATTATTAAGTACAAATGCTACATGAGCCCATTGATTAACAGGAACTAAATTTGTTCCAGTTCCAATGTTTGCATTTGTTCCACCAGATAGAAAACTCAATCCTCTAGTTCCAGTTATTGCAAACGTGTTTCTTGCACCAACAGCATTAACACCATAATCCATTATACAAAGATTAGAAGCAGGAGCAGAAGAACTAATAAATATCCATGCCTCAAATGTTCGGTTAGCTGATCCAGTAACACCAAGGTAGGTAGTTTGTACAACATCATTAGTTCCATCAAAGTCTAAGGCATTTTGAGAAATACTTAACTGTGATATAAGTAATGAGGTAAATAAGAATAGTGTTTTTTTCATAATGTTAAATTGTTTTTTTACAGTCCTCTAATTTACTCAAAAATGTTGTTTTTTAAACGGTTTTGTGAGAAAAATTAGTATCGAATCATCTTAGAATATCTAATATCACTTTTTATTCCTTCTATAAATTCTTTATCAAAACTTCCAATAATAGTTTCTTCATAAGATGCCAAAAACCAATGTTTTAACTTGTTTTGTTTTAGGATTTCATATTTTTCAGCACAAAATAATTGATGTATTTCAAAGTTATCTGGAGTCTTTTTATCTGACTGAAATACAAATAAGTGGTGATTATTTTTAGTAACTTGTTTTAATCCTTCATAATCTGTCTGAATATCCATTTGCATATTTCTTACTTCAAGATTTTCAAATTCAAAGGTAGAGTTGTTCTTTACTGTTGATTTCCACCATTTAGTATAATAAACTGGACGAAAATCATGAACAAAAAAGTTATTATAATTCTTATCTACTAAATCTAAAATTTGTTTGTTGTGGTCTAATATTAATGTTACTTCGTAAATCATTTCATTTACATATTCCTCCTGTACTGTCCACCTACTTCAAATAATGAGTTTGTAATTTCACCTAAAGAGCAATATTTAGTAGCTTCCATCAAGTATTCAAAGATATTTTCGTTCTGAATAGCTGCTTTCTGAATTTTATTCAGTTCGGCCTCCAACTTATCTTTGTTGGTCTCTTTCAAGTTTTTAAGCATATCCAATTGATATTGCTTTTCTTCTTCACTTGCTCTAATTACTTCTTCGGGAACAATAGTAGGGGATCCATTTTTACTCAAGAATGTATTCACACCAATAATTGGGAATTCTCCATTGTGTTTCAAAGTTTCGTAATACATGCTCTCTTCTTGAATTTTACTTCTTTGGTACATAGTTTCCATTGCACCTAAAACTCCTCCACGTTCTGTAATTCGATCAAATTCTAGCATTACTGCTTCTTCTACCAAATCAGTTAATTCTTCTATGATAAACGAACCTTGTATTGGATTTTCGTTTTTTGTTAATCCTAATTCCTTATTAATTATTAACTGAATTGCCATTGCTCTTCTTACCGATTCCTCAGTAGGAGTAGTGATTGCTTCATCATAAGCATTGGTGTGTAATGAGTTACAGTTGTCGTAAATCGCATACAAGGCTTGTAAGGATGTTCTTATATCATTAAAATCAATTTCTTGAGCATGAAGTGAACGACCAGAAGTTTGAATGTGGTATTTCAACATTTGTGCTCTTGGATTTGCCTTGTATTTGTTTTTCATGGCTTTCGCCCAAATTTTTCTAGCAACTCTTCCAATAACTGCATATTCAGGATCAATCCCGTTCGAGAAGAAGAAAGATAGGTTTGGTCCAAACTTATTAATGTCCATTCCTCTACTCAAGTAATACTCTACATAAGTAAATCCATTTGCCAGTGTAAGAGCAAGTTGTGTAATTGGATTTGCTCCAGCTTCGGCAATGTGATATCCAGAAATAGAGACTGAATAAAAGTTTCTTACTCCTTTATCAATAAAATATTCTTGAACATCTCCCATCAATCTAAGAGCAAATTCAGTAGAGAAAATACAGGTATTCTGTGCCTGATCTTCTTTTAATATATCTGCTTGTACAGTTCCTCTAACTTGAGTCAGAGTTTCTGCTTTGATTTTATTGTAAACATCTGTTGGTAATACTTCATCACCAGTAACACCAAGTAACATTAGTCCAAGTCCATTATTACTATCTGGTAATTCACCTTGGTAAGCTGGTCTTCTTGTTCCTGCTTTTTTATATTTAGCTACAATTTTAGCTTCAACTTCTTTTTCTAATCCATTTTCTGCAATGTACTTTTCACAGTTTTGGTCGATAGCTGCATTCATAAAGAACCCAAGTAGCATAGGAGCAGGGCCATTAATTGTCATGGAAACTGAAGTTAACGAATGAGTTAAATCAAATCCCGAGTATAATTTTTTGGCATCATCCAAACAACAGATAGAAACTCCTGAGTTACCTACTTTCCCATAAATATCTGGTCTTGGATCTGGATCATTTCCGTATAAGGTAACAGAATCAAAAGCTGTAGAAAGCCTTTTTGCTGGCATTCCGGCACTTACATAATGAAAACGCTTGTTTGTTCTTTCTGGACCTCCTTCTCCTGCAAACATTCTTGATGGATCTTCTCCAGTTCTCTTAAATGGGTACAATCCAGAAGTATAAGGGAATTCTCCTGGAACATTTTCTTGTAATATCCAAGTCAATAAATCTCCCCAAGCAGTATACTTTGGTAGTGCTACTTTAGGAATTTGCTGGTGTGAAAGTGATTCAGAATGTGTATCAATCTTAATCTCTTTGTCTCTTACTTTAAAAACATACTGAGGATCTTTGTAGGTTTTTACTTTGGCTGCCCAGTTCTGAATGTGTTCAAAATTATGAGGGTCTAAGTTCATTTTAATTCTATCGAACTCAGCAATAAGCATATTCACAAACTCCTTTTTGTCTTCGGCAGTTTTACTTAAAATCTCATCACTATCGATAATACTCTTAGTGAACGTAATCTCAGAACCAGAAGCAGTTTCAATCGTTTTGTATACTCCAAATAATTGCTGAGCCACTTCCGATTGTTCTTTTACCCAAATGTCATAAGCTCTGTTACTTTCTGATATCTCTGATAAATAACGGGTTCTTGCAGGTGGAATTACAAATATCTTTTCAGACATTTCATCCGTAATAGTAAAGCTCGATTTTAAGTCTTTAGCTACTGTTTTTTCTACAATTTTATCCATTATCGCTTTGTAAAGCGTATTCATTCCTGGATCGTTAAATTGCGAAGCTATGGTTCCAAATACAGGTAAATCATCTTGGTGAGTATCCCACAAGTGATTGTTTCTCATGTATTGCTTTTTTACATCTCTCAATGCATCAAGCGAACCTCTTTTGTCAAATTTGTTTATCGCTACCAAATCTGCAAAATCCAGCATATCAATCTTTTCCAATTGAGTTGCTGCTCCAAACTCAGGAGTCATTACGTATAAGGATACATCAGAATGATCCATTATTTCTGTATCACTTTGTCCAATACCTGAAGTTTCAAGAATTATTAAATCATAGTCAGCTGCTTTTAAAATCAATAAAGCTTCAGCAACATGTTTACTTAGTGCCAAGTTAGACTGACGAGTAGCTAATGAACGCATATAAACTCTATCGTTTTTAATCGCATTCATTCTTATTCTATCACCAAGTAGAGCTCCTCCAGTCTTACGTTTGGACGGGTCTACTGAAACAATAGCAATGTTTTTTTTGGAAAATCGATTAAGAATCTACGTACCAATTCATCCACCAAACTAGATTTACCAGAACCTCCAGTCCCAGTAATTCCCAAAACAGGAGTATCTACTTTTTCAGCCATTGTATGCACTTCATCCATCACAGATTTTGCTTGTTCTGGATAGTTTTCGGCTGCACTAATCAACCTTGCGATTGATGTTACTTTTTTATCTTTTAAAGTTTTAATCTCTCCGTTCAACTTATCTCCCACAGGAAAATCACTTCTCTCAACCAAATCATTAATCATTCCTTGCAATCCCATTGCACGTCCATCATCTGGATGATAAATTCGTGTAATTCCGTATTCTTGAAGCTCCTTAATTTCATCTGGAAGAATCGTTCCACCTCCACCTGCAAATATCTTGATGTGGTTAGCTCCTTTTTCTTTCAATAAATCATACATATACTTTAGGTATTCTGTATGTCCTCCCTGATAAGATGTCATTGCAATTGCCTGTACATCTTCTTGTATTGCACAGTTTACAACTTCTTCAACACTTCTATCATGACCTAAATGGATCACTTCACATCCAGTGGACTGAATAATTCTTCGCATGATATTGATTGCTGCATCATGCCCATCAAAAAGAGAGGCTGCAGTTACAATTCTTACTTTATTGATTGGTTTATAAGGAGTTTGGTCTACCATAAAATTCTATCATTTATTGTGAATCAAAGATAAAAAAAGTTGAACTTTTTATTCGCATTATCATTCATTAAAAACGATTGGAATAATTATTGGGTACAATACAATAGTTATTAACTTCTATTAGTTCTTAATTAAACCAAGCAGTTTTATCAATATTTTTAAAAAATCACGTTATTAGTACTATGAAAGGGAAAAGTTATATTATTCTATTATTTATGAGTGTTTGGTTACAAACCAAAGCTCAGTATAATTATAATGTGGTAGAAGTTGCTCACTTGGGCGATACTATTACTAGTTACTTTGTTCCTGATGAGCAGATAGCAACTGAAAGATGGGATGTGTTAGCACAACCTAATTTTTGGAAAAAAGTGATGGCACTTTCTCCAGATTCATGCATTATTAATGTTGCAGAAACCAGACAAATTCTAGAATATGCTTCTTTTATTGATTGGAAAAGTCAAACTGAAGAAGAAAAAGACAGTGTTAGAGATTATATTAGATGGATAAATGGATTGGATTCTAATGTGAGTCTATATGTAACTTCAGGTAAAAACCACTTTTATGACTTTGAAAGAGTAATACCTTCATTAAGCAAAGGAATAGAAATATTTGAACAACAAGGTGTAAATCCTTGGTACGCTCAAACTATTTTATTGATCGAGAGTCCAGGGAAAGTACAATATTCTAGTGTTGGTGCTTATGGACCTTTTCAATTGATGAAATCCGTAGCAAGAACCTACGGATTAACTGTAAACAAAAGAGTTGATGAAAGAAAAGACTTTGAAAAATCTGCAATTGGAGCTTCCAAATTGTTGAAATATTCGTGTATACCCAATGCTAAAAAAATTCTAGACAGAAATAATGTCGAGTATAATGAAGATGATTTGTGGTTCAAACTATTTGTACTTCATATTTATCATGCTGGTGCAGGAAACGTAGGCGGATTAATTGACGAAATGAAACCAGATTATGGTGGAATGTGGTTAATTACTGACATGTGGCAAACAGAGTTTGGAGGATTTAAAAATGCTTCTCAAAATTATTCTCAAGTTGCGTTAGCATCCAATATTATTTTGGAAGAAATAATTTATCAAAAATGTGAGTATATATTTCCTTGTGCCCCAGAGTTATCTCAAGTTTCAAATTCAAAAGAATAATGTATAGAGTAGGAGATGAGGTTACACTTGTAGACGAAGTAGGTGTATACAAAGTACTTACAGCAGAGGTAGACGGTATACTAATTATAGAGGATGAGCATGGATTTGATAGGAAATGTACTATTGAGGAAGTAACACTCTATAAAAAAAATGCTTTTGATAATGTTGAGATTGACACTTTTGAAAATAGGAATGTAAAAGTTAATCCATTTGCAAAAAAGCGTAAAAAAGCTATTAACAATCCTGTAATAGATTTACATATTGAATACCTCTTGAACGCTCATGGACACATGAATAATCATCAAATTGTGTTGTATCAATTAGATGCTTGCCGAAAAGAATTGGATAAGCACATTAAGGGTGGTACGACTCAATTGGTTATAATCCATGGAGTTGGAAAAGGAAGGCTTAAAGAAGAAGTTCGTTATTTACTTCAAAGCTACCCTAATATAGAATACATGGATGAAAACTATTCCCAAAAAGGAATTGGAGCTACCAAAGTGTTTATAAAATAACGATTAGTTAATATTGTATTTATTCGTTTCTGTTTACTTTTGTATAAATATTTATCAAAAAAAAACAATATGAAAAGAATAATTACTTTGCTCGCAGTAGCACTTACTGCAACTTTATCATTTGGACAAACAGTTGTTTTCCAAAGTGACCTTTCATCTTGGTCAGCAGGAGATCCAACAGACTTTTTTGGTCCTGTAAATAGCATTAGCTCAGATAGTGTAACAGAAGTATCAATTGGTGCAATGCACGGAACATCTTTTGCTAACGTTAAAAATGCCGCATCAGGACACAGAAGATTAACAACACAAGCATTTGCTGTAGCACCTAACGAAAAATATGTTATTAGCATGTATGTAGCAGGAACTGCTGGAGATTTAAGAGTTAGATGTTATGATGTTTCTAATTTAGCATACGTAGGTGGATATACTTCTTACCAAACTATTTCTGGAGGAGCATTAACAGTTTATACTGATACTATTACAACTCCTGCAACTTGTTATTCAATGTCATACATTTTGTCAATGAGAAATTTACCTATCCTAGGAATAGGTATTGATTCTATAGTAATTACTGGAGCTGCACCAGTTGCCCCACCTGCACTTTCTTATTCAGTAAAAACAATCCGTGATATTCAATTTACTACTGATTTTAGTGGAGATTCACCTTTAATTGATACTTTAGTAGAAACTACTGGTATAGTAACTGGAACTGGAAATACAGGATACTTTATCCAAACTTCATCTGCTGCTTGGGAAGGTGTTTATGTTGTAGATGGAACAAACACACCAAATAGAGGAGATGAAATTACTGTTCAAGGAAAAGTAAGAGAGGGATTCAGTAACACTGAAATTATAGCAATTGATACTATGATTGTTGTTTCTACAGGAAATGTAGTGCCAACACCAATTGCTGTTACTACTGATTCTGCAGTTTTAGAAAAATACGAAGGTGTTTTAGTTAAAGTATCTGCTGCAATCTGTACTGATACTGTTCAATCTTTTGGAGAATGGTTTATTACTAATCCAACATTGAATAGATTAATGGTTGATGATTTATTATTATCTACTCCTTACAACCCTGTATTAAACCAAGGTTATGATGTAACTGGAATTATGTATTATTCTTTTGGTAACTTTAAAATTGAGCCAAGAGATTCTACTGATATTGTTCAAAGCTTATTAGTTTCTGTTGAAGAAAATTCAAATGAATTAAATTTAATGGTTTATCCTAACCCAGTAGACGAAATGTTTACTATTTCAGGAGTTAACTTAGAAAGAGCAGATATATATACTGCTACAGGTAAATTAGTAAAATCTGTATCTCTTAATACAGTTAATACAATTGATGTTTCTGAATTATCTAATGGTGTTTATGTTGTAAGAGTAATTTCAGGAAAAAATGTTGGAGTTTCTAGATTTGTAAAGCAATAAGCTTTAAATAAATCATATTTCTTAAAGGTGCTTGCGTTTTTCGCAAGCACTTTTTTTTTGTTTCATAATCAACAATTATGTGTAAATTGCAAGACTATTAAGAAAAAAACAATAACTATGAAAAAAATGATTATTCTATTAAGTTTAATGTCAATATTAAGCTTTTCAAATGCTCAAATAATTTTCCAAAGTACTTTCCAAAATTGGTCAGGTGGTGTACCAACTAATTGGTTTGGATCAAGTTCAACACTCACTAATGCAAATGTATTACAGCAATTTACAGGTTCAACTTATGGTACATTTCTTTGTGGATTATCTAATAGCGGAACTTCTGGTTTAGGTTTGGCTACTCAATCTCAAACTGTGGTTGGTGGTACTAAATATAAATTAGAAATTGACTTAGAGAGTAATATGGGGGATATGGCAATTGGTTATTATGACGTAACTAATTCAACTTATGGTCCTGTTTCCACATATAGAAGTGCAGTTACTACATCAACTGGAATGTTAGTTGTTGACTCCTTAACTGTTCCGTTAACCTGTGTAAGTGCCCAATTTATTATATATGCTAAAAACACTGCTGCTCTTGGTATTGGAAATATTGGTGTAAGTCTTGATAGAGTTATAATAAGTGTTATTTCTGGTCCTTCAATACCAAATCCAACACCACCAGCATACCAACCAAGAAGTATTTACGAAATTCAGTATACTACTGATGTAAGTGGAGATTCTCCATACAAAGATTCATTAGTAGAAACTCACGGAATAGTAACTGCAACTTTTGGAAGCGGATATTGGATTCAAGATTCTACATTAGCTTGGAACGGGCTTTATGTTTTTGATAATACGTACACACCAGCTTTAGGAGATGAAATTATGATAAGAGCTGAAGTGGATGAGTTTTTTACTTTAACGGAATTAAAAACTGTAGATACCCTAATTACACTATCTACAGGAAACACTTTACCAACACCAATAGCTATAACTGCTGGAGAATTGAACTCAGAAGAGAAATATGAAGGAGTTCTTTGTGTAACATCAAATGTAGCTTGTATTAATCCATCTGCAGGAAACGGAGAATGGTTAATTGCTAGTGCAACCGATACAGCTGTTGTAGACGATTTGTTTTATGCTTTTATTCCTACTTTGGCCTCAGTTTATAATGTTACAGGAATTGTTCATTACAGTTTTGGTGATTACAAAATTGAACCAAGAGATGTAAATGATATTGTAAGAGTATCGTCTGTTTCTTTATCAGAAAACAATGACTTATCTTATACTTTATTTCCTAATCCAGTAAATGATAGATTAACAATTTCTGGAGAAAATATAGAAAGAGTAGAAATCTATTCTGCATCAGGAAAATTAGTTCAGTCAGTTAGTCTTTATTCAAGTAACAGAGTTAGCATGGCTGGATTATCTAATGGAATTTATTTCGTGAAAGTATATTCAGGAAATGAATCTGCAGTTTCAAGAATTGTGAAACAGTAGCATACTCTTATTCTTTTAAAAAAGTGCTTGTGGATAACGCAAGCACTTTTTTTGTGGAATAGAGTCAGGAACTCTTAACTTTGAAGCATGAAAGTATTTAAGTTTGGTGGTGCATCCGTAAAAGATGCCGAATCATTAAAAAATATAGCTAATATTTTGGCTAACTATCAGGATGATAAATTGATAGTAGTAGTTTCTGCAATGGGAAAGATGACCAATGCTTTTGAATGGCTAATTAACTCTTATTGTTATAGCCCAAATAAAGTGAGGCAGTCGTTAAATGAAATTGTCGATTTTCATAATAAGATTCTTTGGGAGCTATTTCCTGATAAAGGACACCAGGTTTATGTAGCTGTAAATGAATTACTTTTTCAATTAGAAGAAGTTTTAGATAAAAGTTACTCTAATGACTACGATCAAGCTTACGATAGTTTAGTTGGGTTTGGTGAGTTAATTTCTACAACAATTATTAGTCATTATTTAAACTCCACAGGAGTTAACAATGATTGGTTGGATGTGAGAAAAGTTATTAAAACCAATTCAGATTTTCGTCAGGCTAAAGTTAATTGGGAGGAAACTCAAGCTAATATTAATAAGCTTAATGACAGTAAAATAATTATATCTCAAGGATTTATAGGAAGTGATTCTGAAGGAAGTACAACAACTCTAGGAAGAGAAGGTTCCGATTTTTCGGCAGCTATTTTTGGTTATTGTACCAATGCACAAAGTGTAACGATATGGAAAGATGTAGCAGGTGTGCTTAATGCAGATCCAAAACACTTCCCAAATGCTACCAAGATTGATAAAATGAGTTACAAAGAAGCAATAGAGTTAAGTTACTATGGTGCTTCGGTAATTCATCCTAAAACGATAAAGCCACTAGAAAACAAGTTGATTCCATTGTATGTGAAATCATTTTTAAACCCTGAAAATGAAGGAACTGTGGTTCAAAAATCAACAAGTTACGACAAGCTATTGCCTTCGTATATTTTTATCGAGGATCAAATACTGGTTTCTATCTCTCCAAAGGATTTTTCTTTTATAGCCGAAGACAATATGAGCTTTATATTCGCTAAACTTGCAGAAGCAAAAATAAAGGTGAATTTGATACAGAACTCAGCATTGAGTTTTTCGGTTTGTTTTAAGAACGAAAAGAAGAAAGTAGAAAGCCTTTTTAATGCGTTAGAAAACTCATTTGAAGTGAAGTATAATGATAAAGTTACTATCCTAACAATACGACATTTCACTGAAGAAATACTAGATAAAATGACTGTTGACAAAACAGTATTCATAGAACAAAAATCAAGAAATTCCGCTAGGTTCGTCCTAAGATAATTATGAATTACGTATCCATAGAAAATATATCCAAATCCTTTGGTATCAGAGTACTTTTTGATGAAGTAACTTTTGGTATTGACAAAGGAGATAAAATAGCTTTAGTTGCCAAAAATGGTACTGGAAAATCTACTCTGTTAAAGATAATTTGCGGATTAGAAACTCCAGATACTGGACAAGTTATCATGAGAAATGATACGACTATTGGCTTTTTAGATCAGGCAGATTCATTTGAAAAATATGAAACTATTAAGGATTATATTTTTGATTCTCCTAAGTTTAAAATTGTTCAAGAATACGAAGAATTGGCAATGAATGCTCCAGAATCTAACGAGTTTCAGGATGCAATGGAAGAGATGAACCGAATAGGAGGTTGGGATGCAGAGCAACAAGCTCAAAAAATTCTTTCCGTTCTTGGTCATCATGATTTTGAAAGAAGTGTGAAGAAAATGTCTGGTGGTGAGCATAAAAGACTAGCTCTTGCTAAAGTTTTATTGAACGACCCAGATGTATTGATTTTGGATGAGCCCACCAACCACTTGGATTTGGACATGATTGAATGGTTAGAGGAATATCTTTCGCAAAAGAACCTTACCATGTTTATGGTAACTCACGATAGGTATTTTTTAGAAGCAATTTGTTCGGAAATTATAGAATTGGATGGAGGAGAATGTTACCGATACAAAGGAAATTACTCTTATTATTTAGAAAAAAGAGCTGAGCGTTTTGCTAGTGACCAAACTACTATTGACAAGGCTAAAAACCTGATGAAAAAGGAGTTAGAATGGTTGAGAAGACAGCCTAAGGCTAGAGGAACTAAACAAAAGGCTAGGGTAGATGCATTTGATGGAATAAAAGAAGCTGCTACTAAAAAGATTGATAATTCTAAACTGGAATTAAAAGTTCTTTCAACAAGATTGGGAACTAAAATTCTTGAATTTCATAATGTTACCAAGAGTTTTGGTGATAATATCATGCTTGATAAATTCAGCTATAATTTTAAACGACACGAAAAAATAGGAATTGTAGGAAAAAATGGAGTAGGGAAGACCACTTTTATCAATATGATAATGGGTGAATTGGAGACTGACGGAGGTAAAATTGTAACGGGTGATACCGTGAAGTTTGGTTACTACAACCAAAAAGGGATGGCTTTTAAGCCAGGGAAAAAAGTGATTGATGTAGTAAAAGATATTGCTGAAGCAATTCCATTGGAAAAAGGAAAATCCATTACAGCAGCACAGCTTTTAGAGAAGTTTTTCTTCCCAAAAAACATGCATTATCAGCATGTAGAGTTATTGAGTGGAGGAGAAAAGAAAAGGCTTTATTTACTGACTATTTTATTAGAGAACCCTAATTTTTTAATTCTTGATGAGCCAACTAATGATTTGGATATCTATACAATACAAGCGCTAGAGAACTTCTTAGATTTATTTCAGGGTTGTTTAATAGTGATTTCTCACGACAGGTATTTTATTGATAAAGTATGTGATCACATTTTCTATTTTAAAGGAGAAGGAAAAATTAAAGACATACTTGGTAACTACACAAAATACCGTGAGTTATTAATGGCTGATAACGAAACTCAGAAATCTGCTGCCAGAATAGAAAAATCGGTAAGAGCCGAAAAATATGAAGTTCCTGCAGATACTAAAGAGTATAAAACTAAACCTGCAATTAGTAATAACAAGAGAAAAGAGTTCATGAAACTCGAAGATCAAATTGCTAAATTGGAAGTAAAGAAAAAAGACGTTACCGAAAAAATGTATGACGCGAGTTTAACTCCAGATGCTTTACAAAAGCTTGCAGATGAACTTAAAGAAACTAGTGAAGCCCTTGATGAAAAATCTATGGCTTGGCTAGAAATTGCTGAAATGATGGAAGGGGAGTAAGAATTTTATTTCCAATTCCAAATGTATCTAAACTCAACTCCTGGAGTAGTTTTGTAGAAGGAATCATTGTTTTTTGTTAAGTTTAAAAAACCACTATAACCTATAGAAAATCCCCACATATCGTAGGCAATTCCATATTTGGTATACACATCTTTAAAATCAGTTGAAACTCCCAATGTTCCATTTATTCCTAAAGGAAAAATAAGAAAACTACCTCCAATTCCTCCTGTAACTCCTAAGTTAAGCATCAATGCAGAAGCTCCGTCATTAGCTTTGTATAATTGATTATTACCTAAGGTATTTGCAAGATTATATTCTAGCCCAATAAATGGTGCAGAAAAATAATTCCATGTAGTAATTATAGGAAGTCCACCCCAATCAGTTATATCCAAATCACCATCTGCT